>NZ_JBMMUC010000002.1:0-422810 GCF_049257175.1 Pseudoalteromonas mucoides | reverse complement strand
ACCATTAAGTTTTTTACCTGCTTGAAGTGCCTTAACTGCATCTTCGAAGTTGAATTGATTTGTCATGTGTCATTCCTGTTTTTATCAGTTTACTGAAATGACACAGATTTTTGAACACTACCTTACAATACGAAAAACTTCGAGATTGTTTGATGTGTGAAGTCAAGATTTGACCCTTTCCTTCCTTTCCTTCTTTCCTCCCTAATTTGCATGTTTACTTTCAAATTGTTTAAATGAAGGTTATAAGTTGAAATTCATTGATAAGTTAAACAACAAGTCTCTTAAAAAACGACCTAAGGGCTAGATCGTTCTATAATTTGTATAGTAAATTTTATCTAGTGTATGTACAAATATATTTACCAACATTTTTGGTTACACAAGTGACTCTCCCTCCAGTCTGAGCACCTCCACTAGAAGTTGAAGTAAAAGACACTCCTGCTCGTTTTGCCGCATTATAGAAATCAACAAATACATCAGCTCCACCCTTGCCAAAATCATAAGATTCAGCGTTTTTAGTATCGAAATTAGGCTTTACTTTATTTAAATCAACATCGGTACCACGTTCAAAATCCCAAATCAAATCACCATTGATCACTGCATATAGAGAAAAAATTGCGGTACTTCCATCATTAAAACTAACTTGCACCATTATCTTGTCTACATCTAACAATCCTGAGACTTTGCCTGCTGCGTTTGCAAAATTACTAAGATCATTCCTGAGATTGGTATTTCCATTATAATGTCTTGCAACTTTATTTTGAGTAGAGCTTGAACCAACTAAATCCCATACGCTTCCTGCGATTTCAGACGGCACTTCATCAGCCTTGAGTGATTGTGCAGACATCATTACTTGCTTTTTAGCATCAGATAAATTGTAGAAATTATTTAAAACACTTTGTTCTACATTATGGTCTTTAACAGTGACTGAATATGTAGGTATTTTTATATCTTTCATCTTCCCTCCACGCCCATCGGGTTCACCACCAGTCCCAGGAAGGGTTCTGTAACCGCTAAAACTTTTCGAAACTTCGAATTTTTTGATAGTTAATGTTTCTAGGTTCATTACATAAACATCACGGGTTTTATCAAGCTTAGCATTTGACTTTGCTAAAGTTTTAAACTGCTCATAAGAAAAACAAGTTGAACACTCTGTTGTTAAAGTTTGTTCATTAGCTATCGTTGAGCTAGAAAAGATAGATAGAAGAGATACAAAAATTACCCTTTTCATCTATTGTCCTTAGTCTGTACTACTTTAAAAGTTTAAGGTAAACAAATTCGAAATAAAAATCAAGAAAAACGGTACAAATGTTAATTTTTAACTCACTAACTTTTTAACCAAAGGTCTCATCCATTAGAAAGTTCTGGTCAAGCAGGCAGCTGTGCTTTCTTGATCTTTTTATTCAAAAACCAAGTGTTGTTACTTTTTAAACTCACTTTAAATATGACTATGCATCCAGTAATGACGTCGATAGGTGTGATTATTACTAATTTAAAAATCGAGGCACTTTCTATTTTGCTTTACTCTCATTGACCAGTCACAAACAACATCATCTGGTTGAACCTTGAACCTTGAACCTTGAACCTTGAACCTTGAACCTTGAACCTTGAACCTTGAACCTTGAACCTTGAACCTTGAACCTTGAACCTTGAACCTTGAACCTTGAACCGAAATCCCGTCATACAGACTCGCGTGGTTTTTTACTATATGATTGTAAATCATAGATTCTGCATTGGTTTAAGCGCTAATGGGAATAGACCAAATCACTAAATGAGCCATTATAATAAAAACAATGCGTTATATATTTGATACTTTTGAGTTTGATAGTACCAGTTTGGTACTTAAAAATAATGGTCAGGATTTGGCTATTCGTCACAATGACGCCAAAGTGCTTAAGCTGCTTTTGGAACATTCAGATACTGTATTTAGTAAAGAAGATATATTATCGCAGGTGTGGCAAAACAAGGTTGTGTCCGAGCAGGCTGTTTTTCAAAGCATTAGTAATTTAAGAGGGCTTTTTGGTAGTCATGCAATTAAAACCTTTTCAAAACGAGGTTATCAATGGCAACTCAAAGTTGATGCAACTCATTGTGATACCGAACAAGCGCCCAGCACTGTAAATTCAAATATAGTAGAGCAGCCAACACCGGCTTTAGCATTCCCACACCAGCGCAAAAAGTGGCTAATTATGGCGTTTACGGCGCTAACCCTTTTTGTTATCGGGTTGATGTATTTAGTCGCCAAGCCATCAGATAGTGTTAATAGCACTGTTATTAATATTGCATATATCCCATTAAGTACTCAATCAGACGCGAAACAGGTCAAGTTTAGTGATGATGAGCACTTTGATTTTACTGAAATACCACATTTAAACACTGCTCACTTTCATGTGTCAGCCGATTATGAATATCCTCAATTGGCCGGCAAGTACCCATTGATTTTATCGGGCACGGTGCGCACTTATAATCAAAAAACGTATATTGATTTTGTTCTAAAGGGTCCATTTGCTGATTGGCGCGGCCATGTTTTGGGTGCTGATCAACAAGATGCTACAAAACAGCTTTTAAATCACTTACATAATCCCGTTATTTATAGCTTACTCAATGAAGCTCAGGCCCCAGCAGTTAAGCAAGCAAACTTAACGATTGCCCATCAGCAAGGACCTAACGATCTGATTATTCTTAGTCATCTTACAAATAGCTATTTGAGAATGGGTGAGTATGAGAAAGCGATGGTGATGGCAACTAAACTTGAAAAAGTGGCTATTTCACAGAAAAACACGCAATACGTTGGCAATGCTTTACTCTTTCAAAGTGAAGTACTAACTCGCAAAGAGTTATTTGACCTAAGTACGTTAAAGCTGGGAAATGCGATAGAACAATTTAAAAAAATTAATGATTTACCCCGACAAGCCGACGCCTTGATTGCGCAGTCGTGGATAGATCATAATCAGGCTGATTATAACGCCATTAAGCACAGCCTGCTTACGTCAGCCAAGTTAGCCTTTGAGGCTGATGATAAACAACGTGAACTAGATGCTTTAACTTACTTATCTGTGTTGGCGCATAAAAATAAACAAGAAGACGACAAATACCTTTATTTAAGAGAAGCTGAGAATAAAATGAAGGTTTACCAGTTTCCTAGCTATCACTTGGCTATCATACCGTTTCACTATGCTATTTTTTCTAAGAGCCTTGAGGATAAAGAGCCCCATTTAAAACAAGTACTAAAGCTTGCTACTTTGACGCCTGAGTTTTGGGCTGCGATAGCTAGTCGTAAGCAATTAATGAAATACTATATAAGTCAAAGCCGCCTTACAGATGCACAAGCACTTATGACAGGTATTACATTTGATAGCGCAGATAACTCTTACTTGAAAACGTTGTTAGCAGATGCGCAAAACGATACTGAGGCATTTATTACTCACGCAGAACGTACCTTTGAGCAAGCACAACTGGCGGGTAACCTTTCTCTTAGCTTAGATATCGCGTTATTGATCTGCGGCACTGAAAACCCCCAAATAAATTATGATTTTTATTCTCAATATATCAATGAAAAGGGCAGTGACTATTGGCGACGGGTTAATGAGGAGAAGCTGACGTCTTTGAGTTTATAAATTGTACTAAGCGCGACTTAACAGCGTAAAGGCAACAATGGTAGGGCCTTTACGCTTTATTAAACTAGCTATTTCTGTTTGAAGTTAACCCAGTTTAGCTTCCAGTTTTTATCATGTGATTGTATCGTTAATTTATTTTTGCCTTGGTTTAAGTAAATGGTAGCACCTGTTTGAGTTTGCCATTGATTATATCCCCCGGTGCTTGTTACTCTTTCTGTGGCTAGCTCTTCGCCATTCACTAATATTGTAAAGCCTTTAGTGTCATTAGGGGCTGCTAACCGGTAACTTAGTAAGTAATGCCCTGATTTTTCGACCTCTAATTGATAGCTTATTATCGCCTTGTCACTTATGCCGCGGGGGCCCGTTAAATTGAATTTACCATCGAAATCTGAAGTTCTTCCTACGGAGGAGCCGGTAATCTCACTTGCTGATTCAGCTTCCAGTCTTCCAGGTATTTTTACCCACGGCGCTCGTGTTTTTACCGTATTACTGTAATCACTTTGTTGATGGTGTCTAACCGCTACTACCGTGTATTCATATTGGTGGCTATCAATATTGGCATCTTTAAATGTTGTTTCTACAATGTTTGATGCTAACAATTTGAAGGTGCTACCAGCAGCAGGATTCCTGTAAACGCGGTAACTTTCAATGTCTGTTTGTTTGCTTTTGTCCCAGTTTAAAGTAACAAGGTCGTGCTGTTGTTCTATGGTTAAATTAGTGACTTTGTCTGGGTAGGGCAAAGCCGCATCACGTCTTAGCTGCTCACTGTGTTGTGCTATTGTTAGCGCTTTTTTAAACTGCTTTGTGTTACCTCTCATTGGTGGTGCTGCGCCGTCCAGTGCAACTCTTAATCCTTCTACTGCGCCAATAAAGTCTATACCCATGACGCCCCTTTCACTAACCGCAAATGTATTCCAATGCCAACTGCCACCACGTGCTACTCGGAATTTACAATTCTCATCTGTCCAAGGCTGACCATTAGCTGGGGCATTTTTATAATTATTTTTATAGCAGTCAGCAATAAACTCAACTACATTACTGATCATATCATGCAGGCCAAATTGGTTTGCTTTATACATACCAACAATACTTGCATAAGCTGAGTGATCAACACAGTTTGACTTACCATTAAAAAAGTTAACATAGCTGGTATTAGCATCGCGTTGTAGGATATTTTCGCCGGTTAAATCAGCCGTATTCTCGTACTCACAAACGAGGGTTTGCTCGGGGTCGTCACCAAAATAATATTTGCTGCTTGTGCCTGCTCTTGCTGCGTATTCCCACTCAGCTTCACTGGGTAGGCGATAAGGACGACCAGTTTTTTCAGCTAACCATTCAACATACGCATTAGCCGCTTTCCAACCAATACAGTTTACAGGTTGAAAGTCGCTGGTGTTGAGTGAGTTATTCTCCCATGTGCCCGCTGTTGCACCATAATTAAACCAGCCATTTAATTGGTGGATGCATTGAGTTGGCATGTCATAACCAGACTCTTTAACAAAGTGACGAAACTCTCTGACGGTCACTTCATATTTGCCTAAGCTAAACTCGGGTAGCGTTACCTTATGAACAGGTTGGGCATCTTCTTTATCTATATCGCCCATCTGAAAAGTACCCGCAGGTACCGTGACCATGATGGGTTCAATCAAACCACTGGAATTTGCATAAAGTGCAGGGCTATTAATTGATAGCAAGAGAGGAATTATTAATTTTTTTAGTTTCATTTAGTTTTCCTTTTTAATGAGAAAGTAATAGTGGAAAACTAAGCAGTAAAAATCTTATAAAAAATCTAAATAATGATAAAAATAGAAAAAACCTAACATTTTCTTCTTTTTAATGACTCGATATTATTATCTAGGGGTTTAAAAATGCAGATTGTTGTAGCTGGTAGATATAAAGCTTGCTGTTCAGGGGGGATTGTTTTGGTAACTCTGGAGGCGAAAACTTAACCTATTTTTTTGTTGGTGTGAATTCGCGACCTAGATTTAATAAGTCAGAATTTAAGCAAATACTATTAGATATTTAGTCATTTGATTGCTCCTTCTAAGAGTTTACAGTCTTGATCAGCACTTCGATGAAAACCGTCATCCCAAGCAATATAGTCACTAATTTCATTTTGGCTTTTTCGATTAGCGTAAGCTCTATCTATCGTATTAAAGTATAAAACTTCGGGTTCTCTAAAGTGTGGATGTGAATTTTGTAAATATCGAACGCAGTAGCTTATGTTGAGCATATCCAAAATAATCTGCTTACTGATCTCAGCATCTAAGTTTGGTATGCGCCCTTGCTCAATATCAATAACCAGTTGCAATGTTGAAGCTGCACCTAAACTGAAGGTGACAAGCTGTGGGGAATCAAATTTTTCATACACATAGCGCTCATAATCATCGCGGATACCGTTGTCATTTTGATCAACCCCGTCTAACGTTTTATAGTCGTCAGGGTGTTCAGGTGGTAGTTCTGGGGTTAGATAAAATAAATCTTTAATACGTTGCCAACTACTGTGGGGTTTAGGTTCGTTATTCTCATTCCAGTAGCGGGCAAGATAGTAGTCGGGCCCGTGCTTTACAAGGTTACCGGCTTGATACACTTTGTTTGCTTGCCACTTTTCTATCACGGTGTTTTGCAGCCAAATCCAACCATCCCAGTGGGGTTGGTTTTCTATCGGTTCAATGCCTTTAACCCAAAAAGCGGCAATAAATAAGCTGTTGTTGTGAGTAACAACATCACCGGCTACATAAATTGAGCTGGCGTTCCATTGTGGGTGGTTTGGTTGAATATCGGTTAAATTTATATTGTTGGCTTTAGAGCTCAGCTGAAAAATATTTGTCGCGTAAGCATGCGAACAAAAAAGTAACCAAGTAATAATAACGATGAGTTTAGTCATTTCAAAATCCTTTTAATTGTCGTTTCATTACTTTTTAAATTAAGTCCACTTTTTAGGTAAATGCAAGGTGGGAGGATTAAATATTTCAAAATCATTGATGAGTTTGAAAAGTAGCAACACTTGGTTTTGCATACAAAGGTCAAGAAACATGATGTGGCTTAAATCGTAGGTCGCCCTTTAGAGTGATAAGTGAATTTCACCACAGAGAACTCAGAGGCTATTGCACGCTGCACCGAAGTTAAATATTGTTGTAGGAGTCGGCTTCAGCCACGAATAATTTAACACCAATGATAGAGTTAACCACCGTAGGCGCTGAGCTTGTTGGCGGGTGTGGTTATATGTCCATTGCTCGCTAACTTGAAGCTTTCTAACTCGCTAGCTTTTTATATTTTGTCGGGATAAATCAGCGACCTACATTAAAAACCTTATTCAAGGTTTTGTCGCGCTGGCTTGGTGAGCCAAAACGGAGCTGCCGCTGACCCCTCTCTGGACACTCTGTAGGAGCTGGCTTTAGCCGCGAATTTTTCCACCCTAGCATCACGCTGTTTCCTTCATATCATAATTAATGTGAACGTAAACGGCGAAGATAGGCCGTCTTTCACATCCCTGTACGCTCCCCAGTTCGCCCATCTATGGCCTCTCGTTCAAAGCAGCGCTTTTCACCCATAGCCTAGTTTCGCCTTATCGCGCATTGCCTACATGAATTTAGGTACTTAGGATTTGTCGGGAAAAAAATCCTGCCATGCGCGATATTACTCATCAATTGCTTATTTTCAGGGCGTGATGACGGAGGAGAGGGTTATTCGTGAGATTGGTGCTTTGTCTTTAAGTCCTTATAAAGACAATTTAAAAGGACTTGTTGTTGAATCAACTTTTAATTGGTATTGGTTAGTCGATGCTTTAATGGATGAAGGGTTTAAACTTTACTTAGCAAACCCCGCTGCAATCCAACAATACTCAGGCTTAAAACATGCTGATGACCATAGTGATGCACGTTGGTTGGCTGAAATGCTACGTCTAAACATTCTGCCTGAGGGCTATATTTATCCTCGAGAACTCAGAGCTGTTCGCGATTTAATGCGTAAACGAATGGACATTGTTCAACAGTCCACTAAAAACTTATTATCAGTGCAAAGTTGTTACATGCGTCATCTTGGATACAAGCTCAGTAGCAACAAATGGCCGCTATCAGAAAAGGCGTCAATGTTGAGCAAGTACACACCGATTTCAGCTCAACGAATACAGCGCTGTCGGTCATTTCTAACCTCTCATTAATACGCTGTGCTCAACAGCAAACCAATGCAATAGAGAGCGCTATATTACAACAAACATCGCTCTCCCCCTGAGTTTCTAAACCTAACCAGTATTGATGGGATTGGGAATACGTTAGCACTGACCATTATGTTAGAGACAGGCACTACAAATCAAAAGAATGGTAATCGTTACTGAGCGTGGGCCTTTACTGAGGCCGCTAACTTTGCCATTCGGTATAACCCAACAATTAAAAAGTATTATCAACGCAAGCAGGCTAAAACAAACTAAGTTATCGCGATTAAAACGGTTGCACATAAACTGGCAAGAGCGTGTTACCACGTGCTGAAAGACAATGTCCCATTTGATGAACACAAGGCTTTTTCTTAGCGACTATGAAATGAATAAGATTAACGTGTTGAGTTAATAGTGGGGTTGGTAAAACCATTAGATTTGATTGAGCCTGCACGTTAACCGCTCATATTTTAAATACTGGATATGCCCAATGTTTGAGCCACAAAGGGTTGGTTATGTGTAAGCATAAACCATAGAATTGTTACAGCGCAGTGTGTAAACACAGCCAGAAACTGGACGGACATTGGTACTAAACGATGACTGAGGCGAAAGCCAAGGGCCTTAATTGATCATCAATGATGCTTAATTAAAACGCCTAAATTCATATGGCGTTATTTATTCAAACCAAGGTGCATATTCACACCAATCGAGGTCATTACTGGATGCATAGTCATATTTAAATTGAGTTTAAAAAGTAACAACACTTGGTTTTTTGACTAAAAAGATCAAGAAAACACAGCTGCCTGCTTGACCGGAACTTTCTAATGGGTGACCCTTTCCTGGAGATATAGAGCTGCTGGGTAGGGAAGTGTTTAGTGCATTTGATAAAGTTGACTTGCCATGCCCTATTATTTTTACCACTTCTTATAATGAATTTTGGATGCAAGCATTTGATAATCAGGCGTAGCATATTTACTTAAACCATTTACCTACAAGCGTTTTGCTAATGCGATGGGTAATTATGAGCAGCTTAAAAGCAATCTCATTAATACTATCAAACCACATGTAGCAGCAACTCAGCACTATAAAAGCCGCTTCTTTTTAAAAAAGGACAGGTGGTCGATATTATCAAAACCGGAGATGTGGTGTGCATTCGAGCTACTTCGGGCGTATTGTCAGCCTATGATAATCATGGTAAACACCATTTGCTTACGGGCAGCTCATTGACGGAGCTAGAAGCTCAGCTCTCTTTTTTAGAGTTAACCGTAGTGAAATAGTGAATATTCACTATGTTGTTTCATTTGAAAGCTACGCTAAAGAAACGTTAGCAGTTAACCTGCAACATATGAGTGAACCACTAATCACCAGCAAAACACGTACAAGTGGCTTTAGAAAGTGGTTAGCTACGTAAATAAAAACTTTTTACTTTACTGCTCTATCAAAGACTTATGGGCGATATAAATCCTTTTGGTTTTACGGCTAAAATCGAACTATCGAGTTGGTTAAGAATCGTTTCTGCTGTGTTTCCAATCACAAGACCTGCAACTCCGGTACGAGAGATTGTTCCCATTACAACTAAATCGGCATCAACCGCTTGTGCAGCCTTAGGTAACTCTTCTTCCGCAGCCCCCTTAATAATATGTGAACGTAAAGATAAGAAGTTATAAGACTTTTGCCCTAAATTTTGTTTTAACTTTTCAAATAGTTGCTCCATTTTATGCTGACTGTGGCGATGCTCAAATTCATATAATTCTTTTTCGACTTTGTCTGGATCTTCCACCCAAAGACTGATAAATCCTGCATTGGGCGCATCGTATACATTAACTACATGAGTTGTGGAAAACTCAGCTAACGAAATTGCACAAGCCAGCTCAAGTATCGTATTGTTTAATTCAAGATTACAGTTACTTTCATCTATAGAGTCAAAGTCTACGGCTGCTAGTATTTGTTTATAATTGAGTTTTTCATCTTTTTTCATTAACCAAACAGGGCATGGGCAATTGCGCAATAAATGCATATCATCACTGGTGATTAGCCGATCAAACCAACTAAGTTTATCTACTTCTTTGAGTAAAATATCAAAGCTATTCGACAATACCGCTCGGATACTCTCTAAGTATCTTTTACCTACTTTGACTTCAGCTTTAATATTTACGTCATTATCCAAAGAAGCAATAAGGCTGCGTAGGTTCTCATTTGCTTTAGTCAGGGTAAGGGTCTCTATTTCAGGGCTTTCAATGCCTATTTTATTTAGCGCAGATGATAGGGATAAACTTGGAATAACCAAAAGCAAGGTTAGATCTGCCTGACTATTTTTGGCTAATGAAATGGCACGTAGTAAAGACGGTGACGGTTTATCCATCGGTTCATTCATTACATATAATACGTTACTGAATCTTTTCATATCACTATCTCCTTATTAAGCTATTTACTCGACTTAACACCTTGGATAAGTATATCAGCAGCATGATCCGCTGTATCTTGGAAAGGCTCTAAAATTAACTCAACACCTAATAAAGCGAGCTCTTCGCTATCAGCTGTACTCTGTGATACCGCGGCTAACTTGCCCTGGTAACCAGCGGAGCGGGTTAATTGGACTACGGTTCTACGTGGATCTTCTGATGACAAACCAGTATGTAAGTGAGGGATTGTAGACACAGCCCACTTTGCATGTTTGAGTGGTAATTCAAGAATAAACTCAGCATCGGTGGCATCACCATATTCACAATCTAACCCTAAATGGTTCCAACTTTTTATTGCTGACGGATTAAAATCAATGCCTAAAACCTTTATGCCTTTAGCTTTCAGTTGTTGGGCAATCGCAGTGCCAAGACGACCCAGGCCAAATATGATCACAGGATAATGGTTATCAGGATGATCGTCGGCAACTTTTTCACGGGGAGCTCCTGAACGCTCAAATATATTTAGTACGGGAGAAAATATTGAATAAAGTTGGTGGGAATAAGTGATCATATATGTTGAGGCCGCGATCGTAATGATCCCAACTAAGGTCACTAAGCCCAGTACATTTTGTGGCACATGGCCTAAACTTATCCCCATAGCGATGAAGATTAAAGAAAATTCACTAATTTGAGCTACCGTCAAACCAGCAAGAAAACCAGTTCGTTTACTGTAGCCCATAAGCCCCATAATAATTACGACAATAAGTGGATTCCCAATAAGAACAAATAGCGAAAAGATAATTGCACCAGCTAGATGGTTACCAAGTAAAGATAAATCTAATGTGGCACCTAAAGCGATAAAGAAAAACAATAATAGGAAATCGCGTAGTGGTGCGAGTCGCGCGGCAATACTTTCACGGTAAGGGGTTGACGCTAAAGCAACCCCAGCTAATAAGCCTCCCACTTCCATTCCTAAGCCTACTAGGTCACCAATAGCGGCAAATAAAGCCGCTTGTGCTATGGCGTAAACCACTAATAATTCAGGGGCTTTAGCTAGCTTTTCTGTTAATGGGTTTGCAATATAACGAACAAAAACAATAACAAAAGCGAGTAAACCTAAGCCCGAAATTCCCACCTGCCATACGGAAGAGCTTCCATTTTCTCCATGTCCTGAACCTATACCTATAGTTGCCAGCACTATCATCGCCATAACAACTACAAGATCTTGAACAATTAAAAAGCCTAAGGCGATTTGACCATGTAAAGATTCTATTTCTCGTTTATCTGAAAGTAGTTTGACTATGATAATGGTGGATGAAAAAGTAAGAGCAACTGCGACATACAGACTGGTGGTATGATCTAAACCAATGCCTAAACCAATAAAATAGCCAAATAGGGAAGTAAACGCCACCTGACCAAGGCCGGTTAAAACAGAGACACTACCAATGGATTTTATGAGTTTTACATCAAGCTTTATTCCAACAAGAAACAGCAGTACAGCAATTCCGAGCTCAGATAGAAGTTGGATTTGTTCTTTAGAATGAACAATATCTAACACCGAAGGCCCGGCTATTAAGCCAACGGCGATAAAGCTAACAATCAATGGTTGTCTTAACAGTAAACCTATAAAGCCCAACAATGCAGCTAATACCAAAAGTGTAGCTATCTCGGTAAATGCTGACTGTGTGATCAGTTCAATTAAAGTCACTGTTATACTCCTATCCAGACACAGAATATATTTAACAATACCTAATGCTGTACTCAGCAAAGGATAAATTCAAGAAAATATTAACAATTTATCAAGTGACAACACATGATTTGAAACAAAAAATATTAGATTAAGCAACAAAAAGGTGACAATACATATGTAATACAGTGATTTAGTCTTGATGAAAACCAAAGGGGTCACCCATTCGAAAGTTCCGGTCAAGCAGGCCGCTGTGTTTTTTTGGTCTGTTTATTCAAAAAATTAAGTGTTGTTATTTTTTAAACTCAATTGCAGCATGACTACGCATTCTACTAGAAGGTTAGCTTATCTAAACTGACTTCACCAAAACGTGCTAGTAATAAATCTTCTGAGGCTTTGAGCGCACTGGCGAGTTCTCGGTTTACTGCTTTCTCAATTAGGCATTCTGTATGTTCATCACTTAAGCCGATAGTGAATACAGAACTTTCGCCTAAGGCGGTGTGAATATCTAGCAAGGTTATATCTGCTAATGACACATTTAAAAGCCAGCCGCCGCCGTGTCCTTTTATTGAAGTTACATAACCTCTATCGCGCAACCTTGCCATGGTACGTCTTACAACCACGGGGTTGGTTTGTAGCATTGTTGCTATATGGTCTGATGTTGCAGGCTCGTCCATGTGATCCATGTGAATTAAAATATGTAGCATGCGCGATAAGCGACTGTCTTTTCTCATCTTATTCTCTTCTTTTTATATAAATAGTCTCAGCTATTTTATGATATAGATAATATCACGATACTTTTAATGTTGCATGTGTTGACTTTGGAAACTCATGTAACTTAATATGTTTCGTGATTTGATGCGATAGATGAATCGGTTTGCTATAAATGAGGAACTAAAGATGAAGCAAGATGTTGTGATTATTGGTGGAAGTTTTGCGGGCATTTCCGCAGCTACGCAATTAGTAAGAGCTCAGCGTAAAGTAACAGTCATTGATGCAGGTAAGCCAAGAAACCGATTTGCTGATCATTCGCATGGTTTTTTAGGTTTAGATGGATACAGCCCATCGGCTATTAAAGAGAAAACATGGCAGCAGTTACAAGCGTATGAAAGTGTCACTATTATTGAAGATAAAGTGATTGATATTAATAAAGAAGTGCAGGGCTTTAGCGTAAAAATTAATAATGGTGAAAAAATCGCTTGTAAAAAAATAATTCTCGCCACAGGTTTAAAAGATGAATTACCTGATATTAAAGGCGTTAAAGCGCGTTGGGGAAAAACAGTTATACATTGCCCTTACTGCCACGGTTATGAGTTACGCAATCGTTCTTTAGGTGTCATTGCAACGGGGCCAATGTCTTTACATCAAGCAGGAATGATCCCTGATTGGGGCGTAACTACCTATTTCTCGCAAGGTGAATACCAGCCCGATCCAGAACAAAAATTACTTTTACAGCAACGTGGTGTTAGCTTTGAAGATACACCCGTTGTTGAAGTATTAGGGGATAACCTTGATGTCTGTGCGGTAAAACTTGCCGATGGTCGCGTCATTGTATTCGGAGGCTTATATGTTGGGCCTAAAACACATATGGCGAGCCCGTTTGCTGAGCTTTTAGGTTGTGAGTTTACAGATGGACCTATGGGCGCGGTAGTCGTAACCGACAATTTTAAACAAACCTCAGTTGCTGGTGTATTTGCCGCTGGCGATATAGCTAACCCAATGCAAAATGCCACATTTGCTTCTGCATCAGGTGTAATGGCAGGCATAGGTGTACATAAACAATTAATACAAGAGTTGCTGTAGTTTAATTATCAGCGCACACAAGGCCGCCAGTATGACAAAAAATAAAGAATTTTGGGAAACTACCTTTAAAGATAAGCAAATGATGTGGGGTGATGAACCGTCAACCACCACAGCGTTGTCAGTCGCTCTTTTTAAAAATAACAGTTTGAAAAAGCTATTGATCCCAGGATTTGGTTACGGCCGAAACGGCAAAGTATTTAGCGATAATGGCTTTGATGTAACAGGTATTGAAATATCAGAGACTGCAATAGGCATAGCCAAAAGGCAATATGGTAACACCATGAAAATTCATCACGGCAATGTTAATAACATGCCTTTTGATAATGAAATATATGACGGGGTTTTTTGTTATGCCTTACTTCACTTACTTGATGAAGAAGAGCGTACAAACCTGATACATAATTGCTATCAACAACTTAAAGATGGTGGTTACATGGTATTTGTTACCTTGTCTACAAATAGCCAAACTTATGGCGAAGGCGTTGAAATAAGTAAAGATAGATTTGCAAGCAAGCATGGGGTTAACTTATTTTATTATAATGAAGTGGCGATCAAGGCACAGTTTAGTGGCTATGGATTGCTTGAAGTAAAAGAGGTTGGTGAGTATTCACAAACATTTTGGCTTGTTGTTTGTAAAAGTACGTAAGATTTTCCGAAGGAATAATTAAACCGTTGACTTAAAATAGGCTCTTACTCCTTCACCTTAAGTATTTTACAGTCTTTATCTGCGCCGTAATGAAAATCGTCATCCCAAGCAATATAGCCACTAATTTTATTTTGGCTTTTACGGTTTGCGTAGGCTCTGTCTATTGTATTGAAGTACATAAGTTTTGGGTTTCTAAAATCTGGGTGTTTAGTTTGAAGTTGCCTTGTACACATACTAATATTTATAAAATCCAAAATAATCTGTTTACCAATTTCTGCATCTAAATTTGGTATGCGGCCTTGCTCAATATCAATAACCAGTTGTAATGTTGAAGCGGCACCTAAACTAAAGGTGATGAGCTGTGGTGAATCAAACTTTTCATACACATAGCGCTCATAATCATCACGAATACCGTTGTCATTTTGATCAACTCCGTCCAATGTTTTATAGTCGTCAGGGTGTTCGGGTGGCAAATCTGGGGTTAGGTAAAATAAATCTTTAATGCGTTGCCAGCTACTGTGAGGTTTAGGTTCATTATTCTCATTCCAATAGCGGGCAAGGTAGTAGTCAGTACCGTGTTTTACAAGGTTACCGGCTTGATACACTTTGTTTGCTTGCCATTTTTCTATCACGGTGTTTTGCAGCCAAATCCAACCATCCCAGTGGGGTTGGTTTTCTATCGGTTCAATGCCTTTAACCCAAAAAGCGGCAATAAATAAGCTGTTGTTGTGAGTAACAACATCACCGGCTACATAAATTGAGCTGGCTTTCCATTGTGGGTGGTTTGGTTGAATATCGGTTAAATTTATATTGTTAGCTTGTGAGTTAAGCTGAAAAATATTTGTCGCGTAAGCGTGCGAACAAAAAAGTAACCAAGCAATAATAATAATGAGTTTAGTCATTACAAAATCCTTTTTATGAAGTTTCATTACTTTTTAAATCAAGTTCACTTTTTAGGTAAAAACAAGGTGCGAGAGTTAAAAATTTCAAAAATTTTACAGTATGGATAGGTTGTTTTTTAGTTTAGAGTTGAATTTTACCCGAGAGAACAAGGAGCTGCTTTGCCGTATGGGAGGAGATGAAACGCTGGGTTTATTGGCTAAAACTAAATGATTATCAATTTATTCATTTAGTTTGCCCCCAAGGCTTGAATTTTTTACTTAGCCTGCACTTCAGTACCCAGTAAAGTATCTATGTAAGCGAGTTCCTCACTAAAAACACCATTAAAAAAAGCATTTTGCTCAATTATTTCACTGTCACTAGGGTGGGCTTTGTAGTTTTGTTGGCATCTAACAAGCTCGTTAGATAGCCATTGGCTTGCGTTGGTTGCTGTGCTGATTGCTGTTTTTAAAAAAGATGACCATTTTATTTTTTGTAAATTAAAGCGGTAGAGTGTTACAGCAATTAGGCTATACGCATTGTGCTCTGGTAAGGGTGAGTAGTCACTATTTAATGTGTCGCTGTTTAAAAGCTTACTGTCGATCAGCGCTTGTTGCAAAGCTGTTTGTTGCGGGTTACTTAAAAAAGTGGTTGTCATAATGAATAATTAGCCTCAATCTGCTGCATTAAATTTGGCATTTAAAAGTGAGGCTAAGCAAGGTGTTTATAGCTTGTACAGCACCGAAAAAATGCAGTGACAGTGATAGCAAAATAGGGCTGACTCTTTACTGAATTAGTAAAATACAATTGTAATCGAAGGAGTGGTTTAGGTTCTAGTTTGTGGCTTGTTGCTGTGTTGGCCTGTAGGTAAGAAAATCATTAAAGGTCAGCCAACAACGATTACTTAATGGTTGTTGGCTGGTACTTATTACATAAACATGTATCTAACAAATGCAATGAACACTATTTTTGTTGTTGTGCTATCCAGTCGTTGATGAGTTCTTCGAGTACAGCTATTGGCAGTGAGCCTTGGCCAATTACGGTGTCGTGAAAGCGGCGAATGTCAAAATTAGCGCCAAGTTCTTTTTCAGCTTTTGCGCGGAGCTCGCGTATTTTTAACTCGCCCATTTTGTATGAAAGCGCTTGAGCAGGCCATGAAATATAACGATCAATTTGGTCTTCTACGGCACTTTGTGGCAGTGCAGTGTACTCGTTTAGATAATTAATTGCGCGTTCTCGACTCCAGCCAAATGCATGAATACCAGTATCAACAACGAGCCTGACTGCGCGCCACATTTCGTAACCTAAGCGGCCAAAGTCGCTGTATGGGTCTTGATAAAAACCAGCTTCTTTACCAAGGCGCTCTGCGTAGAGCCCCCAACCTTCACCAAACGCGGAGTGGTTTAAAGTACGTCTAAATTGCGGTACATCAAGCTCCATTGCTATCGCATTTTGTAAATGGTGACCTGGTATGGCTTCGTGCAAACTCAAGGCTTCTAAATTATATAACGGTTGTAACGAAGGCGTTGAGGCTAAAAAGTAAGTACCAGCAGAGCGCTTATCTGCTGGCGGCATATAAAACGCACCTCGAGTTGCGGAGTCTTTAATTGCGAAGGTATTACGTGGTAGATGACCAAAATAGGTTGGTAATTTGCCATACATTTTTTGCGTAATAAAGGCTGCTTTTTCTAGCAAATCTTGTTTGTCTGTGGCATAAAACTGAGGATCAGTCGCTAAAAACTGTAAGAATTCAGCATAAGTGCCTTTAAAATTTAGAGAGTCAATTATAGCCTGCATTTGAGCTTTAATGCGTGCAACTTCTTGTAGACCTAACTCATGGATCTCTTTAGGTGTAGCTTGTGTAGTGGTGTAGTAATTTACTGCGTATTGGTAATATTCAAGGCCACCTTTAACACTTGAAATACCAGGCTCTGCTCTGCAGTTAGGCATGTAATCATCAACAAAAAAGTCATAAAAATGTTGGTATGCTGGGATCACTTTATTGCTAATCAGTTTTTTAGCTTTTTCTTGATAAGCTGCTTTTTGCTGTTGGCTAAAGGTGTTGGGTATACGGGTGAACGGTTCGTACAAAGCGCTATTTTTGGGATCTTTGACAATATGCGCACTGATGCTCTGTTCGTAGTTTTTAAAGGTGGTGCAATAGTGTGTGTAGCCTTGTTGTACACCTTCTTTCATCAAGCTTATGTTTTCTTGATTAAAGCGGGGGTAGTCATCCAAACTGATTAAAAAGTTGTCGTAGTCGGCGGTGGTTAAAAACGCCATGTTAGCGGGAGCCTCTGCAAAGTACGTGTGCCAACCACTTAAAAAGTTTACAGGAAAGTACTTATCAAGTGACTGGTAGCTTTTTTGCTCGGTTTCGCGTTCGTATTTAAAAAGTCGGTAATTCATTAACTGAGTTTTATTGAGAGATTGCGCGTCAATAGCGGCTAGTTTTTGCAACACTTGTTTGTTATATGTTTGGCGTTTTTGTATTGCTTGCTCAGTCCAGTTTGCAAGTTTGCCATTGGGTTTCCACCCATCAGGATCGGTACGGAAAAATATTTTTTCACTTTGTGCATGTTGCCAGTGCTGATCAATTATATTTTTTAAATCGGTATTGTCATCAGCGTGGCTTGGCAATGAAAAAAGAGTTAAAGAAAGAGCCAATAGATTTATTTTATGCATGTTTTTTCTCATTATTAGCAAGTTAGTATTTTATAAAGCTGTAGTGTATGACGTTATTTTTGAGTATTTTATGTTTGAATTAGGGTATCAAATTAACGTTGTAAATGCGCTGGCTTTTTCAGTTGGGGCTAATTGCAAACTAATTACTCATTGAGATCGACAGCAATGATAAAGCAGTACAACATAGTCTAGCGGTTAAACTATTTTACAAGGGGTTTTCATTGGATTCACTGACACAGGTTGTACTTGGCAGCGCCGTTGCTTATTCAGTATTAGGCAATAAGCTTGGGCGAAAATCATTACTGGTTGGTGCGGCATTTGGCACTGTGCCTGATTTAGATGTTTTGATAAATTACGGCTCCGAGATTAAAAACTTTGTTTATCACCGCAGCTTTAGTCATTCTCTATTGATGCAGCTTTTACTTAGCCCTTTATTTGCCTGGCTAATGCTTAAAATGAATTGGGCTAAAAGTGTTTCGTGTACCAGGTGGTCTGTGGCCATTTTTTTAATTTTGAGTACCCACGTCTTACTTGATAGTTTTACAGTGTACGGCACACAGTTACTGTGGCCGCTTTCGACATACCCATTTGGCATTTCGAGTATGTTTATTATTGACCCCACGTACACTGTGCCACTGATAATCTCAACGATGATACTGTGTTTTGGGCGCTTTAAGCCTTATGCGCAGTACATTAATAGCTGCGCGTTGATTCTCAGTTCGTTTTATTTAATCTGGAGCTTAGTTGCAAAGTGGCATATCAATGAGAAGATTCATCTGGCACTGGACAATAAAAATATCGAATTTATCCATTATGAAAGTACGCCTACGCCCTTAAATACGTTACTTTGGCGAGCAGTCGCGGTAACTGAGCAAGGTCATTATGAGGTTTATGCATCGGTATTTGATGCAATAGAAAATGTTAATATAGATTTTTACCCCAGTGATAACGCCGTACTCGCTGAATTAAATAAGGCTCAGCCCATCATGCTATTGCAACGTTTTACCAAGGGGCTTTATGGCGTTTATGCACTCGATGAGCGAGTGATCCTTAGTGATTTACGAATGGGGCAAGAGGGCTATTACGTATTTTCCTTTGTGGTTGCACAGAAAAACAACCAACAATGGGCCGCTGGGAATTTTCAAAAACTGAACAATCGACTTCCGCTAGATAAGCTAGGGCGTATTTTCTCTCGTATCACAGATCCCAGCGTTGATTTATCAACGAAAGCCACTGATTAATAAAGTGGCTTTTGATTGGACGTTTATCAGGTAAACTCCCTTTTAAAGAGAGAGTAGTCTGTTTATAAGTTAATTATCGCCGGATACCAGTTGGCTAATACGACCCCAAATAAACCCACTAGAAAAATAATGGATATCAATGCCATTATACTTGCGGTGGCGATTGTAATAATTTTATTCGTTGTACTTTCAGCATACCTTACCAGCTCAGCAATAAATAAAGGGATAACGTAAGAGCAAATACTTACAGCTAACACAGTTGGGCCGGTAAACGTTGTGGTATCGACCCCTAAAGTGCCAAATGTTAAGAACCATGCAAAAATCATCAAGCGGAAAAACAGTACGCCATTTGCTGCGAGGTATAAGCGTATTGCCCATATTTTATGAAGGCTAATATTACGATTTTTGGCGGCTCTTATTGCTAATAGACTTGATAAAATGACCACGCAACCACCAAATATAGTTAGTCCTTGCATTAAGACGTTGCCAACGGTTCCTCTGGCTAGTATCAGGTAGATACCTGCCATTGAAATGGTGCAGGCTAATAGCACAAAAATACGGCCGTTATAACGGTGAAAGCGAGGGTGCTTTGTTCGTATAGCGGGGATTAACTGTAAGCTGCCGCCTATAATCATTACGATGGCTAATAATACATGTAGCGCATACATAAAGTTTCCAGTTGCGTCGTTAGCAACATAGGCGGTGCTATTTAGCCGACTCCAACCAGACACTCCTGTGGTGACGCCCGTAAGCCCGTACCCCAATGAGAGGTAAATCACAAAGCAGATTTGTGCCATCAGCAGGCACGTAAACCATATTTTTTTACTATTATTAAGTAGTGTACTTGGGTTTAATTTAATTTTATGCATTGATGTTTTCTTTTTCTATATTAAACGAATAACGCAAATATAAAGGGCTTGAAGGGCGGTTTCTTATCAAATTTGAAATTTGAGCAATGATATATGGGTAATTTTGGACATTAATTAATTTATACAGACACATTCCCTCACAAAGTCTTTTTGCTAACTGAAAAGTAACTTTGTACTATGGTGGCTAGGCAAGTTTATACATCAGGTAAAAGCGCACTGTTATGCAAAATACGTCTCCTTATTTTATGCTTATTTTTGTTTGTATGAGCTTAATGCTTTTAATTGCACTTAAAAAAGATAAGCAGCTTGTTCATTATTTATTTGCTATATTTTGTGGCTCGTTATGTATGGTGGGTACGCAAAAGCTCAGCGCGCCAAGTTTGGGGGAGTATCAATACTTTATTGGTTTGTTTACTTGCGCAACGTGTAATGTTTCGTGGTTAATTTCACGGGCCTTATTTCGTGAGCATAACCCTATTTCACGCAGGCATATGGCAGTTGCTAGCACCATCGCGCTTTTGATCATGTTTAATCAAACATGGCACTATTTAGTTAGCCTTGACCCGCAACCACTTTCTAGCAGTCATATAATGTGGCGATTAAAACAAGGCATGAATGAAATAACAGGTTTACTTTCATCGTGCATTTTAGTGCTTTCTTTTTGGGAGTCGCTGAGAGGTTTTAATAGCAAAACACACGCTCAAAAAGTGCAATCAGTGATTTTTGCAAGTGCGTACTTTTTAGCGGTTTTTAATGCCAGTATATTACCTGTATTTATATTTAGCCCAGCGGAGATTGAGCTATATAACCCGCTAATTATCACTTCTTCTGCACTGTTAATTGTATTTGCAATGCACACAGTTATGACCCTACAAGCAAGTATCGCCAACAAGCAAACGCTACCTCAGAATGATGAGGTTGGGTTTGATAGTGATGAAGTAAAACATCTTAGCAAAAGCACTCTTCATCAAGAGCAAGTACCACCTGAGTTGATAGCTGGTATTTCTGAACTCATAAATGAACAGCAATTATTCTTACAAACGAACCTTAAAATTTCAGATTTTGCGCAAGCGCTGATGGTGCCTGAATATAAAATTAGCCGAGCGATTCGATATCATTATAAGGTTGCTAACTTTAATCTGTTTATTAATCAATACCGTGTAAATTATGCGAAAGGGTTATTAGCAAGTGAGCAAGCTAAAGAATGGAGTATTTTGAGCATTGCACTTGAGAGTGGCTTTTCGTCTCTCGCAACGTTTAATCGGGTATTTAAAAGCATTGTGGGCGATATTCCTAATGAGTATAGAAAACAAAGCGACAATTATAATAATGCGAATGTAGGGTCTTGTTGATTATCTAAAATGGTTGGCGGTTGTAACTTTATTTTTCGTACACTTATATTTTGTTGTTTTTTAATTTTCTGTGGCTATTAGCCTGTATAAATAACTTAAGGAATACGTTGAATTATTTAGCTCATCTTTATTTGGCAAAACCTACGGCTGATTCGCATTTTGGTAATTTACTCGGGGATTTTGGTGGTCGTAAATATACTGAAAATCTCCCTTTATCAGTTGTAAATGCGCTAAATAACCATTATTTGGTTGATAAGTTTACCGATGCTCACCCTTTAGTTAAAGGCGCTAAGGTGTATTTTTCACCACAACGAAGGCGCTTTTCGGGCGTGGCGATAGATGTGTTATTTGATCATTTTCTAATTAAGCATTGGCAAACCTTTGAACATCAGCGATTAACTGACTTTAAACATATGAGCTTTGGTTTTTTACATCAGCGTATGCCTGTTATGCCTTGTAAAATGCAGCGCGTTATAACGAGTTTGACTGAAGATGATTGGTTTAAAGAATACGAAACTCTCGAAGGAGTAGGAGTTGCACTTGATAATATAGCAAAGCGCATTCGCTTTATTAATGAGTTTACTGGTGCGGTGGAGGATATCAAGCGTAATTACCGTGAGTTAGATGCGCTATTTTTAGCGTTTTTTCCAGAACTTATTGAGCATGTGAGACTGCAGGGGATTGAAGAGCTCTAAGCTTTCAGTAGTTACGAGAGTAGAGTAACCAGCCGCAAATTTTGAAGCTCGTAATCCGTTTCTCGTTACTTAATAAATCAATCATCAGGCCCTTTAAGGGTGAACACTAAATGCTTGCGCATATCTTTTAAGATAACCCCTTTTTTAAGCATTGCACCACTTAAGCGTTTTTGCCACTTTAAAAGTTCTGGTTCTGCTGCCGCTAGTGCTTGTTCATCCTCAAATTGAAAACACATTAGTAGTGAGCCAGGAAATAAGTGATATTCCACATCAAACCAGCATTGCAACATACCTTTTAGTTCATTGCGACCTTGTTCTTCTATTGTGTCGGCAACATTCAGTACAAGTGCTTGTTGCTTGATTTGCACGGCAGAGAGTTTTTTCATTGTGTAATCCAAATTAGATGGCTGAAAATATAGCCTGAAAAAGTGATTATACCTGAGCTTGTTGGCAGCCAGCAATGTGACGGTAAGGTTTTTATAAAATGAGGTTTAGTTTGACGATAAACTATTTTTAATATTGGCGCTAAAGCTCGGTAATTATTGCAAAATAAACATTGATAGTAAGTTTTTTTACCCTATGCTTTAATGATAAAAAAGTAAGGGGGCGTTATGAGTAGGGATAAATCTGTAGTTAATAAATATGTAGCTGTAATGGCCGTATCAGGAGTACTAATTTCACCAGTACCTGTTTTGGCCAAAGAGACGAAGCAATTAGTTGAACAGTTATGCAGTAGTTGCCATAGCCTTAATAATCTCGAGCGCAGTGCGGGTTACAGTCAAGAGCATTGGAAAACGCTTATTAGCTACATGGTTGATACTGGCTCAGATACGCAATTAACTCAAGATATAAGTGCTCATCTAGCAGAGCATTATCCAGTTAACGCTAAGCGTGAATCAAAGGTGGTTGATGGAAAGCTCAAGTTAAACTTTAAATATTGGCAAGTGCCAACACTTGGCCAACGTGCGCGGGATCCAGTACAGGGTAAAGACGGAATTATTTGGTGGGTTGGCCAATGGGGGAATATCCTTGGTCGGTTAGACCCGCAAACAGGAGAGATGAAAGAGTATACTTTGCCAAGTGGAACGTTTGCTCATAGTGTGTCCCTTGATAAAAACCTGACGCCTTGGTTTTTAGGTAATAAAAATGGCACCGTTGGCTATTTAGATTTGGCAACAGAGCAATTTAAAGTTTATAAAATGCCTGATAAAAAAGCTCGCGACCCGCATACGGGTGTGTTTGATGATGCTGGAACGTTTTGGTTTACCCTGCAACACAGTAATATGATTGGTAAACTTGACCCCCAAAATGGCGATATACAACTGGCAACTTTACCAACCAAAGGTTCTCGCCCCTATGGTATAAAGATTGATTCAAGTGGGACGCCTTGGGTGTCGTGTAATGGCAGCAACTGTTTAATTAAAGTTGATAAAAACTCTATGCAGCTGAGTGAAATCAAACTGCCTGGTGCGAAAACTCATACTCGGCGACTTGCCATAACGCCGAATGATATGATTTTTTATGTGAACTCTGGCATGGGGAAGCTTGGTCGTTATAATCCAAAAACCGGTAAAATTACCCAGTGGGATAACCCCAGTGGCGAAGATAGCCACCCATATGCAATAGAATATGCTGATGATGCAATTTGGTTTAACGAGTCAGCTAAACGCCCTGAAACCTTAGTTAGGTTCGACCTTGCAAGCGAAACCATGCAAAGCTGGCAAATACCCAGTAAAGAGGGCGTTTATTCAGGTTTAATAAGGCATATGCGAATAGGTAATAATGGGCTTATTATTCATCAAACAGCGACCAATCAACTAGCCGAAATTACTTGGTCCATGTAATGTTGGTGTTCCATATTTATTGTTAACCCCATTGGTTATGGACGATAGGTTTAAATTGGCAAACTAGCTACGTTTACCTATCTTTTTAAATATGACTAAACCTAATGAAAAATGATGGATTTAGCCCGTGTATCGGTGAGCTTTTGCTATTGGTTAGCTATTATTAAGTTTGATTTAGTGCAATAATCGTTAAGATTTCTAAAAGCGGCAAATAAAATAACAAGCGTCACGCAGTAACCTGAGGGATTTTAGGGTATGTACAGGATGTTCTTCTTTTTAATTTTTTCAACAAACCTTTTTGCTAATGATGTTAGTGACATGATAAACCGAGTTTATTATGGCCACACCACAATCATTGAATCAAAAACTATATTAAATACACTTGAAGCTGGTATGCCCTATGACAACAGTGTGGATAATGCACGCGTTATGGCTTTTAAATGTTGGTTTTTCGAAACTGATACAGCGCATAAGCGGTATACATTCAAATCTTTTTTTACGCAGGCTACACTGGTGGTCAATAGATCTGGCTCTAAATTACTTCAGTATTCACTTGATGTGTGTGAGAGCTCACAGTTTTATAGTCAAGGGTTATATACACAAACAATAGCAAAGTTAACCCCGATTGCTGAACTAGCTCTCACATCTGAAAACCGTAGCTCCGATATGTACTCTGTTATTGGCTTAGCAAATAAAGTATTAAGTCGTGTATATGTTGCGCAAGGGCGATACGAGCTCGCATTTTCTGCAGCGCAAACATCTTATCAGGCTTATGAACTCACAAATAACCCATACGAACGCGCTTTAAGTCTTCGTGAAGTTGCAGATATACATTTAGCGCTTGCTAACTATGGATTAGCGATTGAACAATTACTGCGGGCTAAGTTAGAGTTAGCTGTATTTAATGTACAAGAACAGTATAAAATCACTGACGAAATTGCTTATGCGTATGAACAAAAAGGGGATATTAATAAAGCCATTCCGCTTTACTTATCGATTTTTGACCCTGTTAGAAAGTTTGAAGATGATGATGGTTTTGCATATTTAGTAATCAAAGTTGCAGAGCTGTACACACAATTAAGTGAATTTGATAAGGCCAAGCATTATTTTAATCAAGCAAAACAACTTTCATTTAGTAGTGAGTGGATCAGGCAGTTGTATGCATTAGCGCATGGCGAGTGGCTTTTAGCTACAGGTGACCTTGCTGCTGCAAAACGAGAAAATGAAATGTTAACTCAATTTGATAGGCTGCAAACATGGCCAATGGGATTCACTAAGCGCTACCTTACATTTTTTTCGCAGCTGAGTGCGCAATTAGGTAACTACAAGCAGCAAGTAGGTGCACAAGACCAATTGCTGCGAATAGTAAATGGCCAAGTCAAAAGTGTAGCCAATAGAGTATTATTATCAGAGCGATTAATGTTTAATTTTAATCAGCAAAATAGAGAAATAGCCAGATTAGAAGAAGTAGCCGAAATTAAAGGAGAACTTTTGGATTTAGCGCTGGATAAATCTTTTTGGCAGCGAACGGCTTTAGCTTTTATGTGTGCACTTTTTATATTTTTAACTGTATACACTTACAAACAAGTTCAACATAAAAAGCATTTCAAACTATTAGCATTAAAAGATGAATTAACGGGCATTGCAAACCGACGTGCTATTTTAGATATGAAAAAAATGGTAATTAGTCGGGGTAAAGAAACCGGTAAAGCAAGTTCGCTCATCTCTATTGATATTGACCACTTTAAAGCGGTTAACGATGAATATGGCCATGATATTGGTGATGAGTTGATAAAGTCAATCGTTAAAACCTTGTCTCATTCGATACGCTCGTCGGATAAAGTAGGCCGTGTAGGCGGAGAAGAGTTTTTAATCGTCCTCGAACACCAATCCCTAAACCACGCACTCGAAGTTGCGCAAAGAATTAGGCATTCAATAGAGCAGCAAATTCACACTACAAAGAATATTCAGGCAACAGTTAGCATGGGAGTGGTCGAAGTTAATGCTAGTGAAACCCCTGAAGAAGCAGCTAAACGTGCTGATCTTAATCTTTATGAAGCCAAAAAAAGCGGCCGAAATACCATTGTTGCGTAAAAAGTTTAAATACAAACTAAATTAACGGGCTTTGAAATACTTTGTAAATGATTAAAAGCCCGATTAACCAGTGTTTTTATCTACTCTAATTTTTTGGTTAACTAATCCTACCCTCATAAGATATGTAAACTTGTCTTTTACTTTGTAATTATGCCCTAGTTGCGGCGTAATTTATTACTATGTAAGTACTGTGTAGTTAATGTTCATGCTTATTAATTATATTTCTTCATTTAATATCAGTGTATTACCGTATTTTTTGTTTCTGAGTTAGAAGTTTGTCCAGCTTGGTATAGAGATTGAAGCTTTGTACAGAGCTATCGCTTAAGTTAGCGGTTGTGTTTTATCAAATTTTTACTAAACGAGGAGATTAAAATGAATAGCTTACCGTTTGATTCAATTATGAAAAAAAGTATGGCACGTATTTTAAAACCTGCTTGTGCCGTATTATTTACTAGTGTCTGCTTACAAAATAGCGCCTTGGCGAGTATTGACGTTGAAATGTATCAGGCAACCAAGTCAGGGCAGGGGCAATCATTGGGTATCATCACGCTGTCAGAAAATGAACACGGTGTTACTTTTACTCCAGATTTAAAAGGGTTAACTCCTGGGCAGCACGGTTTTCATGTTCATCAATTAGCAAGCTGCGAGCCAAAGAAGAAAGAGGATAAAGTTGTTCCAGCTGGAGCAGCTGGTGGACATTTGGATCCAACCTCTAACCATCACCATGATAAACCGTGGGCCGATGGACATTTAGGAGACTTACCAGCGTTGTACGTTAATGAAAATGGCCAAGCTAAATCGCCGGTATTAGCACCACGCTTAACGCTTGAAATTGTAGAACAACATGCTTTGATGATTCATGCAGGTAAAGATAACTATGCTGATAAGCCTAAACCATTGGGTGGTGGCGGTACTCGCATTGCATGTGGTGTGATTGGGCAAAGATAAGGAGATAATATAATGCCATATAAAAGTCGAGACGAATTACCTGAATCAGTAAAAGATAACTTACCAAAACATGCCCAAGAGATATACCAAGAGGCATTTAATAGTGCATGGGATACTTATGAGGATCCAAGCGATAGAAAAGGCAATGATGACCGAGAAACAACGGCACATAAAGTAGCTTGGTCTGCAGTTAAAGGTAGTTATAGTAAAAACGACAATGGCAATTGGGTAAAATCTTAGTAAGCAAAAAGCCGCTACAATTGTAGCGGCTTGTTAATAATAGTAATGCAGTGCTTTAATCCTCTTTATTTTTACGCTTTTTATAAAAGGCGAAACTGCCCACCACAGTGACTAAAATGGCTGACATTATGCCCGTAAACACCCAAGGCCCAAAGTTGGCAATGGTAGGCAGTGCAAGAGCTGTGACTATGCCGCCACCGACAATTGGCTCATACAGTGGTTGCTTATAGCTAAAGGGGCGGATATGTTCGTTTGGATTTGAAGTAGCTTGTTTTAGCATTAATAACCCCACAGCCGTGGTGCCCATTGATTGTCCAAGCTCGCCAATTCCTCTCACCTTCCAATCCTTTTGAAAAAACCAAGAGCCAAAGAAAAAATAAATAGCGGAGCTATACAGCACACCTACGGTGCCTAAAATTAATATACTTTGCCAGTATTTAGCAAGTACAGATAAGTTTAGTGCGCCAAGTGCAGCAATAATTAATAAATCGAGAGCGAGGTTAGAGAGCTGGTTGATTTGGTAGTGACTAATTAAATTACCCATACCTGATTTATTAAGAATTATTTGCACAACTAAGCCAACCATCATTGCGATTGGGAATAAAGGCATATATTCTAAAATTTTGACCGATGAATCCGTAAATAGGCTTTTTTCAGCCACTTGCAAGCCGCTTAAAACAAGCCAGGCAAGTATTATTACAGAGCCTAAAATAGCAAAGTGCAAGGCAAAGGGGCTGTCTTTTACTTTAACTCTTTCACCATGGCTTATCTCTAACTCTTGATCGCCGCCATCAGTGCGATTAGACATCAGTGTACCTAAGACAATGGCGCTTATAAGGCCTATAGTTGCAATTCCAAGCCCTAAGTCCATCCCTTTAGCAAAGTCGATACTTTCAAATGTGGATTGTAACCCAGCAACTGTGCCGTGGCCGCCTTGAAACCCTACTGCAATCAAGGCTCCCGCAACAGCATCAGTGTCAAATAACGGCGCGAGTACTAACAAGGCTGTGATCATTCCAACAACATATTGGCCTATAGCAATACTATAGCCAAAGCATAAGTTTGGTAGACTTTGGTTTAATGATTGCTTAATTGTAGGGATTTCCTTACCTAAGAATAAGCCAGCAAACACTACAACTATTAAGTATCCGGGTAATTCTTTCCATATATCGACAACGGCCTCATCTATCCATAAATTAGTATCTTGCAGTGAAAGATCAATGTGCTGCCCAAGTAATTGAGGCCCTAGCACTAAGGCCAAAACGCCCGCAATTAATGAAGGTGGAACAATCAAACCCTTTAAACAGGTGTATTTAATGAGATTCCCGAGGGTTAAAAATAATGCTAGTAATAGTAACGATTTAAAAAACAGTGCAATATCCATAACTGAATTAACCTGTGCGTTTTTGGCCAGTTATAACTCCTTAATAACAAAAAGCCGGATGTATTTAAAATTACAGATAATGATTTTGCAAAATACATTCCAGAGTTTTACGGTTTAACTTACTGGTATTAAAAGAGTAATTTTTTTACTTTTGATTGAGTGTAAAGGCTTTACAAGGTATTTGAATAATTTTCAAAGGTAAGCACTAATAGAAATAAAATAGACAGATAAAAGTAGACGTTATTAAATAGTTTCCTATTGTATTTATATAGCAAGAGCAAATAAATGCTCCATTGCCAGTGCGACTTTATATAAAATTATTCATTGAGCTGGATCTCAAGTGATCGAATATCTGCCTGGCTTACCTTTTTTGATAAAACATAATAGTTGTCGGTAACAGCTTGTAGCTGATCACAAATTTGTTCGCATAGTGTAGCTAACTCGTGTTGAGGTTTTAATCCTTCACTTTTATAACTGTAAAACCCAAGTTGGAATTTGTTGTTTTTAAAGCTGCGATAGTAAATACCGTCTTTGCTAGGGAATACACGCAGCTTTGCCCCAGGTACTGTAATTAATTTTGTTTTGGTACTGATATTTTCAATTGTATCGTTGGAGGCCGCGATTATCTGCTGCTGTTCATTTTTAAATAATTGGCGAGCATTTAGTTGTTCATGCAATGGCTGCTTTTGTGACGTGGTTAGGTTGTATTTGTAAAGCCAATCTCCCTGAGCCGACTTATCAACATACATAAATGTATCTTTGTTTTCTAGCAGTATGAGCGGGATGCCGAGTAGGTTATCTAACCATTTTATATTTACGTTATTACCTAATATGCTAATAACAAAAGGGCGATTGTTAAGTGCACTTATAAGATGTGTGTTACTTAGCCAAACAGGAGGCGCTAGTGCGAGTTCTTGTGTGTGATTGTCAAAAATAATAGATTCATTATTTGAATCAAGCTCTTTTAAAAGCAGCTGTGGAATACCATTTTTACTGGATATATAGGTAACTATTTTTTCATTTGGCGATACAGCAGCGCTGGTATCTACACTATTTGAGTCTGAAATTTCTTTTATATTTGAAACATCAGTTCTATTTGCAAGGTATAAGTCTTCATCAGTGCGCCTTTGTAGAAAGTACAGTTTAGCTGCAACTGATTGGATATACTGCACAAAATGGTAGTTATTGTATGTTATAGATTGCCAGTCACCGCTAACATGGAGCTCAGACAAGTTTTTTCCATTACTGAGTAAGAGTGATTGTTGGTCTTGCTGCCAAGTTAAAAAGTACCAATTATGATCAAGCGCTTTTATTGTCTCGAACTGTTCAGTTTGAATGTCAAAAGTTTTAACCACAGAGATTGAATCTGTATTAAAGCCAATGACTGCAAGTTTATTTTGTTGTGGTGATAAACTAATTTTATACGGTTTAAACGTATCATTTGGAGTGAGAAGTTTGCGCACCTCACCTGAAATAAGATTATGCTGGTAAAGCGTTACATTGCGGCTATGTTCAGAAGCGTTAGTATTACCAAGATAAAATAGTTGTTGTTTTTTATCTATAAAAAATGGGCTATTCCAACTAATGTCACTGCGCCTAATAAGTTGTGTTTGTTGTGTAGGTTGTAAGTCGTCATCTAATAATATTTGCCCAAACTCAATACCGCTATCGTGTGATGCTGAATAGACTAATGAATTGGCGTTGCGCCATGCTAGGTATGTGTAGTTTTGTGCTTCCTTCGTAATTATCCATGTTTTTTTACGCTTTAAATCTTTAATGTAAATATGCTTATTAGTGCCTTGGCGTGACTCACTTCTTATAATTGCTATGTGATCATGGTTTGGGTTAACACGCATATAGCGTTCAATAGCTTTACTTGCGGTAATAGGCTTTAGGTTATTTAAAGTCTGTTGTGATGCTGGAGTGTTTTGCCAAATAGCGACTAAAAAAATAAAGGTACAAAGAGCGGCGACATAGAGAGCTATTTTATGGCTGTTCACTTTAGCTTTGGTGTAAATTTTTCTGTTTACAGGGCTGCTTGGCGATGAAATTATTGCTTGCAAAGTATAACCACGTTTAGGGTGTGTTTTTATTAACTTTTTATCGTCATCACCCAATGCTTTTCGTAGCAGTGCTATATTGCGCCTTACCGAGTTCGGGCTGTAAATAGAGTGGGGCCAAACTTGTTTGAATAGCTCTTCGGCGGAGATAATGCTGTTTGCGTGTTCGCACAATACAATAAGCATTGCCATTACTTTAGGCTCAAGCAGCTGAGTACGACCATGCACAGAGACTTCCCCTGAAGTTGGGTTTACACGTGCCTCGTTAATATAGAATACATTAGAGAATAACGGGGGATTAAAGCTTGCTCCTAATTTATTGTTATTGTTGATTATTCTTTTCCTTAATGTTTTCTTAATTGTTTTTTAAGCACAAATTCATCGCTTATCTGTGAATTTGACGCTATCAAAGTCAGCCAGCTAATTCTGTTTTTATGATAAACAAATAATGAAAAAAGGAATACGTTAATATGCGACTGATGCAAATAATATTACTCTTGGTATTACCATACTCTGTTGCTGCAAAGCAGCCTGATGAATCTCAATTAAATCCCTCCATAGTAGTCGAAGAGTTCTTAACTGTATTTAACAGCAATGATGTTGAGACTATCACTAAATATGTTGATGATCACTTTGCACAGCAAAGCCTTAATCGTTGGCAGGGGACAGGCCGTAAACGTTATATAGGCTATATAACGAATATGGCTAATTTACACAAGCAATTGAATCTAAAGAGTACAACGCAAAGTTTACAAAACCAAACACTGCGGGTGACAATTCATGTTGATTCTAACACGACAGGGCTTAGTTATGATTCAGTCATTTTATTTGATCAACAGCATAAAATAACTAATTGGTACCTCTCACTGAATGATACATTTAAACTAGCTGATGAAAATATAACCGAATTAAAAGTCACTCAAGCGATTCAAAAATTAACAGAAAAGCTTGCTAAAAATGGTTTTTTTTCGGGCACAGTGTTATTTGCTAAAGATGATAAGGTGTTATTCACAAAAGCCTATGGTCTGGCATCTAGGCGCTATGATGTAAAAAATAATCTTACTACTAAGTTTCAAATAGGCTCTATGAATAAGATGTTCACTAGTGTGAGCATTATGCAATTGATTGAAGCAAATAAATTATCACTTGATAATAAGCTTACTCAATACATGGATAGAGATTATTTTGGAGTGGGCGACTTTGATTCTATCACCATAGAGCAATTATTGACGCATACCTCAGGTTTGGGTGACATTGCGGGTTTTGAAGCTAAGCAATCACAAATTCGTTCATTGCAAGATTCACTGCCTTTGTATAAAAATATCCCATTAAATTTTAAGCCTGGTAGTCAGTGGCAATACAGCAGCACCGGTATGCGCATGCTGGGCCATGTTATTGAGTCTGTTGCAAAGCAAGATTACTACGCTTTTATTCAACAGCATATTTATCAAAAAGCCGGTATGACTGATAGTGGGAGTTTTGATTTAGATGTGCCCATTAAAAATACAGCAAGAAATTATTGGTATTCGTTTGAAACCAACGCCATTACAGAGAATTTGATGAAGCAAGCTGTCAAAGGCGGTCCTGCTGGTGGCGGGTACTCAACTGTTGGTGATTTACATAGATTTGCGCTTTCATTAATTAATCATCAGTTGTTAAATACTGAGTTAACTTCTCAAGCTACGTCTGCAAAACCAGAGCTACATTCACCTAATTATGGTTATGGATTTTCGGTCAGAGGTGATGAGGGTAATCAAATTATTGGCCATAATGGCGCTCATTTAGGTATGAGTGCACAGCTTAATATTTATCGTGATAAGGGTTATATACTTGCCGTGTTGGGCAATAGTCCCGATGCGGCTGAGCCAATCGTAATTGCGGCTAATAGTCTTGTGAAGCAGCTGTGATTTTTAGTGTCCACCGCAAAGAAAACGCATATGGGCATTTTAAAGTGGTAACTAATTTTTGCTTTAGGTAGAGACCACTGATAGTAGCTAAAGCCTTTCAAAATAAACTGAATCACCTAGTCAACACTTTAGCTTGATAGCTAAGGCATTACGCCATGTAACCAAATAATAGATTGGAAAAGATTACATTGACTGTGTAATCTTTCTATATTTTATTACTGGTTAAGCACCAGATGATTATTACTACATGATTTTAAATAACTTTTTCAATGGTCTTTATTTTGCTTACTCCTATTTGCTTTTAACAAGAACTGTTTCATATCGCTATTTGAAAAATCTATTTAGGAAGGAAAATCATGGCAGAGTCATTTAAGTATTCAAACAACCAAGGGCATGGCGGTGAGTTGCACCAGACTGCTGATACAAATCACCCGACAATGACCACTGCGCAGGGTTGTCCTGTCAGTGATAATCAAAACTCACTTAAAGTGGGGCAACGTGGGCCTGGGCTAATGGAAGATCATGTATTGCGTGAAAAGTTATTTCATTTTGATCATGAGCGTATTCCGGAGCGTGTTGTTCATGCTAGAGGTTATGGTGCTCATGGTTATTTTGAAACTTACGACGCGCTAGATGATTTAACTTCTGCCGATATTTTTCAACGAAAAGGCGAAAAAACGCCGGTTTTTGCGCGCTTTTCAACAGTTGCTGGCAACAAAGGATCACCTGATTTAGCGCGTGATGTGCGTGGCTTTGCTGTTAAATTTTATACTCAAGAAGGAAACTGGGATTTAGTGGGTAATAATATTCCAGTATTTTTTATTCAAGATGCAATGAAGTTTCCTGATTTAGTTCATAGCGCTAAAGCTGAGCCTGATCGAGGTTTTCCGCAAGCACAAACCGCTCATGATAATTTTTGGGACTTTGTCAGTTTATCGCCAGAGTCTATGCATATGGTAATGTGGGCCATGTCAGACAGAGCGATTCCGCGTTCACTTCGGTTTATGGAAGGGTTTGGGGTTCATACCTTTAAATTTATTAACGCTAAAGGCGAAGAGAAATTTGTTAAGTTTCACTGGAAGCCAAAAGGCGGTATGCAATCGGTTGTTTGGAATGAAGCGCTAAAACTTAACGGAGCCGACCCTGACTTTCACCGCCGCGATATGTGGGAGTCAATTAATCAAGGTGACTACCCAGAGTGGGAGCTAGGTGTGCAAGTGTTTGATCAGCAATTTGCCGATGAATTTGAGTTTGATGTTTTTGACGCCACCAAGTTGATTCCAGAAGAACAAGTGCCAGTAAAAGTGATTGGTAAGATGGTGTTAAACAAAGTGGTTGATAACTTTTTTGCCGAAACAGAGCAGGTGGCTTTTTGTACGCAAAATATTGTGCCTGGTCTTGATTTTACACCAGATCCACTATTACAAGGCCGTAACTTTTCATACTTAGATACCCAAACTAAACGGTTAGGCGGTCCTAACTTTACACAAATTCCTGTCAATGCGCCAAAATGCCCAATGCGTCACTTTTTACAAGACGGGCACATGGCAATGCAAAACCCTAAAGGTCGAGTAAACTATGAGCCAAATTCTTGGAGTGGGGATGACCATAATCCTAGGGAATACCCAGTACATGGCTTTAAAAGCTCAGACGCAGAAGCACAAGGCAGTAAATTACGTTATCGTTCAGAGACATTTAGTGATCACTACAGTCAAGCACGTCAATTCTATTTAAGTCAAACAGACGTTGAACAAACGCATATTCAGAACGCTTATGTGTTTGAGCTTTCAAAAGTCGAACATTTGCCTATTAGAGAGCGGTTGGTCTCCCATTTACTGAACATCGATGACAATCTAGCTGAAAAGGTTGCTAAGGGGCTAGGCTTGCAGCAAATGCCAGAGCCAGCTGAAGCGGCTCGAGAAACTCGCCAAGACTTACCTTTGTCCGATGCACTCAGTATTTTAAAGAATGCACCTAATACGTTTAAGGGAAGAAAACTGGGTATATTAGTGAGTGAAGGGTTTGATGCGAAGATTTTTACTGATTTAACAACAAGTCTTGAAAAAGAAGGGGCAAATTACGAAGTTATAGCTGCTCAAGTGGGTGGGACCAAAAACAGCGATGGGGAACATGTATCTGCAGATCAGGTGATTAATGGTGGTCCATCAGTGCTATATGATGCTGTGATACTGCTAACTACGTCAGCAGGTGCTAAGCAGTTGGCTGAAATTCCAGAGGCAAAAGATTTTGTCAGCGATGCGCATGCGCATATGAAATACATAGGTTTTACTGATCAATCAGCTGATCTCATTGACGCTTCAGGGTTAAAAGGGAAGTGTGATGATGGTTGGTTAAATATTGGCAAAATATCATCGGATGAATTCATAACCACACTTCGTAAGCTCAGGTATTGGAAAAGATAATTTACTTAGGGTCTGTTTATCTTCCTAGGTTGAACAAATTTAATCATGAAAGGTCAGCAGACCTTAATTAAAGGCCAGTTTTACTGGCCTTTTTTGTTAATTGGAACGTATGACTACAATAAATAAGTTTGCTTAAAGGATTAAAAATGAAGTTAATTTATGTTGATGATAATTTACCGGGGATTACTCGAAAAAAGCAGGGAAAAAATTGGGTCTATACTGACCCAGCAGGAAAGAAAATTACAGATGAAAATGAAATAAAGAGACTCAATGCATTAGCTTTTCCTCCCGCCTATAAGGATGTATGGCTATGCCCAGAGCAAAATGGGCATATTTTGGCGACAGGGTACGACACTAAAAATAGGAAACAATACTTATACCATCCAAAGTTTAGAGAACAGCAAGAGCTCAAAAAATTCGAAGTATGTATATTGTTTGGTAGGAAGCTACCTCTTCTAAGGGCAAAGCTTTTAGAATATTTGCAAGGAGATAAGCTTGATTGTGAACGAACTATAGCCGCGGTGGTTCGCTTAATGGATTTAGGGGCATTGCGGATTGGATCTAAAAGAAATGCAAAACAGAACAAAAGTTTTGGCGCTACTACTTTAAGAAATAAGCATGCAAAATTAACTGGTCAAAATATTCGTTTAAAATATAAAGCCAAATCAGGAAAGGTTAGAGAAGTACGAGTAACTGATAAGACTCTTAGTAACATAATAAAAGAACTACAGGATTTACCCGGACAAAGTTTATTCCAATATATAAATGGCACAGAGTGCTGTGATGTCACTTCAAAAGAAGTTAATGAGTTTATTCAGACTGTTATGGGGGAGCAATTTAGTGCAAAGCACTTTAGAACGTGGCGTGCGAGTGTTTTAGCTTTCAAAGAGTTGTATACAGCCAAACGAAAATTAACCTTAAAAGATATGCTCGATACAGTGTCAAAAAAACTTGGTAATACGCCTTCAATTGCACGTAAGTCATATGTTCACCCAGCATTGATAGAGTTATGTAAATCTGGTGAGGCTAAGCGCTTAGCGTTTAAAGAGAGTCTCAAGTTGCCCCGCAAAACAAAATATTTAAGTCGCTATGAGCGTGGCTTGTTAGTTTTTCTAGATGCTCAAGTTTGATTGAAGGTCTTATTAAAGTAGCTATTCGAGTTGATCAGAGCCAATTGTTCGTGCCACAAATACTAGTATCTAATCGACCTGTGTATTCCTTACAATATAATTTGCAATCATTACTGCTTATAAAATCAATGTTTAGTTAAGGTTTTGATTTTTATTGTTTTTATTTTGGAACGGGTTTTGCTTCTATAACTTTGGTAATTAATTAAATATTTAAAAAGGAGTTATTATGAGTTCAGTTATTACTGGGTTATTTGAAAATGCATCACAAGCTACTTTAGCTATTTATAGATTAGAAGCAATGGGTGTAAATGAAGCTGATATTAGTATCGTGGCTAATAACTCATACACAAAGGAAGATTTTGCAGTAGATGAAGGCACTAAGGCTGCTGAAGGTGGCATAGTGGGTGCAACATCAGGTGGCGTTCTTGCTGCAATTATTGGTGGCTTTACTGCTGTTGGTACAGTGGCTTCAGGTGGAGTAGGCTTATTAGTTGCAGGTCCATTAGTTGCTGCATTTGCAGCTGGTGGTGCAGGCGCTGCAGTTGGCGGCACTTTAGGTGCTGCGATTGGCGCATTTATCCCTGAGCATGAAATCAAATACTATGAAGATGCTATTGAAAAAGGCTCAATATTAGTGGGCGTTAAATATAATAGTGACAACAAAAATAGTATTGAAGAGCTTCTTGAAAACGCTGGTGCAACTAACGTATCTAAAGCTTAAGCAATACATTAAAAGGTGGAATCCTATTCCACCTTTTAACATATATACTTGCCTAATTATAAAGCCTCTAAGCTCTTTTCTAACATTGCTTGAATTTGTTTAACAATTTTTTCTTCAGTCTGTGGCTCAAATTGCGCTATGCGTGGGGTGTGAATATGACCAGTTGGAATATCTGAATTCAGCTCATCACGTAGGCGAATACTGCGATAAGAAATCTCGTTTGATAAATAGCCACCGCCACCGCCTTTAACCGCAATTGCACCCTCTAGTTCAGCGAGTGATTTTGGCTCAAATGCTTTCTCTAATGTGATCACTTTATGGTTATCATTTATTTTAAATGACCCTTTGGCCTGCTGCATATATTTTACTGGTAAGCTAAATTCAACGAATTCATTACCTGGTAGGGGGCGGTCATTTAAGCGCGATATTTTAGGGTCTGTGGCCGTCCCACCATAAACAATATTGGCGTTATCTGGCGCTGTAACACTTCGGCGCTTACCCGGAAAACGTTCGAGATCAAACTCTTTGCTACCCATACTTACAGTGACAATCATATCTACATTGTTCAGCGCGTAATAAGGGGCAAGTAGTGCTTCAATAATACCTTGATCAAAATCTTCATAGCGCACTGGCACCATCACAGTATTTATTTCAGCGGTAATACCTTTATAGGTGATCACTTGTCCATCAAGTAAAAGCGCAGCAACACCGGATGGGTTACTTTGATTGATATTTCTGTCGAGTAAAAACGGATCAAAACCGGTAAGTAGGATTTTTTTATTGGTGCTTTTAGTATAGGCCAGATCAGTGTGACCACGGCTACCGTTTTCAAGCATTGTGAGCAGTGCCGATTGTTCTGTGTCGGTAATAGCAAAACCAGGTTTGCTAGAACGAATAACTTTACTTGATAGCAAGCGAGCCCAGTATAGCTGGCGGTCATCAAAGCTATTAGTTTTGATTATGCGTTGTTTAGCATTGTGCCAAAGTTGGTGTGAGTAATCATGTATTAAGTCTGATGCTTGTTTATAGTTCTCTACGCTTTTCCAACTTTTTTCAAATTGTTCTACATCAGCAGAAAAAGCCGTTAACACCTTTGGTATCGCTGTCATTGCTTTTTCAATACGCAACTCTTCAACAGTTAGCGAGTTACCCATTGCAGTAAAGGAGGATAAAAATAAGCTTGAACTTAAAAGTAGTTTAATCATGTGTGTCCTAAAAACTTCGGCTGTTAAATCTGAATGTACTAACTATCCTATGCTTACACAAGGAGTGCAAATTAAAGCGATAGCTTTGTCGGCTATTTTAAAGCCCCTAGAGGCAAATCCAGCAAAATGGTATTCTACACACATTAAATTGTAATAGAGTAAACAGCATGATTAACGACAACGATGTAATTGATACCCTTGAAGAACTTGAAGTATTCTTACTTTTAGTTGAAGGTGGTGGCTTAGGGCTAAAAAATGTCGGGGGTTTAGCATTAGCAACCAATAATAGTAATGGGCGACCGTTTGTGGCAGTGCTTGATGATAACCATAAATTGTTGCTAGGACGCTGGGTTACGCAAGAGGTGTTTGAAAATGGTAAAGAATTGGTTCGCAATGGTATTAAAAAGCATTAATTACTAATTTTGAATTAAATATTAAAAGAGCAATGTGACCTTTAAAAGGGAGCTGCTCTTTTATGATAACGTTGCTACACAGTTTCGTCCTTTGTTTTTTGCGTTATAAAGCGCCTGATCTGCTAATGCGATTGCTTCTGAAATATTATCATCTTCACAAGAAAGTGGATGAACCCCAAGACTTACAGTAAAACGAATCTCTTCATTTTTTTGAGTTTTTAATATCACTTTTTCTGTTTCACTACGAATACGTTGAGCAATATTTTTTGCTGCCTCCAGATTACAGTTAACAAGTAGTAAAAACTCTTCACCGCCGTACCTACAAGCAATATCATTTGGTCTTTGTTGTTTAGTAATAATTTTTGCAAATTCAATTATGACTTGGTCACCAATGTGATGCCCATAGGTATCATTTATGGCTTTGAAATAATCTAAATCAGCAATTATTACAGACAATTCAGCATTGGCAATTTGGCTCTTGGTGATTAACTGTGAGCTGGCTTTTTCAAAGTAACGCCTGTTGTACAGCTTCGTAAGCGGGTCGGTATCGGCGAGCTTTTTTAATTCTACTTGTGCAGATTTTATGCTTTCTAATGCTTTTATTCGGTAAGATAAAATAAACGCCATCATGAGTGCTTCAAGTAAAATGCCTATTCCGACACCATGGCTATTTATTTGATTCGATTCAGTTAAACCTTTGTAATAAAGAACGGCCAGCATATTGAAAAGAATAAACATCGAGTGACCTAAAAAGAAGTATTTTGCCAAAGGATCGCGTTTTCTCCACAAAGATATTAATACTCCTAAAGTGACTGTCATCATTAATGCAGCTAAAGTACTAGCCGGTTTTAGCGCGCTGACTAAGTCAAATAAGCTATAAATAAACTCCGCAGCTAATATCGTTAAGATTATTGATAAAGCGATATGCTCTTTTGGGTGACGTTTTTTTGTTTCGAATATGAGCATCATAAAGATGATTAAAAAGCTGGGCATACTATACAAAGTAGAGTTGAATTGAAGTATTTCAGCACTAAAGATACCAAAAAAGTTTGCAGCTAAGCCATAAGAAAGTGCCACCCAAATTGTGCCTGAAATTAGATAGAGGGCGTAGACGATATTTTCAACTTTTCTAGCTGATAAATATAAGAAAAAGTTATAAATCATCAATGCGAGCATCATCCCCACAAGTAATGCGGTATAGTTACTGCTACTGACTAAGGCTCGCTTAGAATGTTCTTCATCGTATAATTCCAATGAGTACCATTGATGAGAAAAAGTGACACTTTTAGAGTAGATCGTTTTCTTTTCACCAGCCGCGAGCATGAATGAGAAGATAGCACTGCCACCAAATATATCTGCTTTATGGCCTGACTTATCAAGCTCAATATTGGTTTGGTTTAATAGTTTATCTTGTTTTGTTTCATAAAAATCAATTCGTTGCAGGTGGTATGCATCTGAATTGTGTAAAAATAAACGCAATGCTTGTGTAGAGTCATTTGTAATTATGATTTTTGACCAAGTTGTTTTAGCATTTGGTCCTAAAGTGATTTCATTTTTACTAGGAATAAATGGTTGTTTTTGAACTTGCTCAAAAGTCATTTCTTGGCTTGTATCAATGAAATAACTCATTTGAAACTGAGTTAAGTTAACTGGTGGGGCTTTTATATTTACGCTTGGATGATCAGAAGGCTGCGCTTGCAGATTTATCGTTAGTGATAATAAAAAAAATATAAGTACAGATGAAACTCGATTTTTCATGCATAAAATCCCTATTACCATTAATTGTATTTTCAACTTAAATGACTTATTTGTCGAGTAACAATCACTCATCTAATAAATTATTTTACCTTTTAGGCAATTAGACAAAGTAATAACTAACAATTACCATAACTGCATCTTTGTTAACTTAAGCTACAGTATGTCTTTACCTATATGCCCCAAATGCCAATCTGAATTTGTATATCAAGATTTGAATCTTTTAATTTGCCCTGAATGCTCGCATGAATGGGACCCTTCTGCTGATATTGATGAAGGTACTGTTGTAGTGAAAGATGCTAATGGCACTCTTTTGGCTGAAGGCGATAAAGTGACTGTGATTAAAGATTTAAAAATTAAAGGCAGCTCACAAGTAATAAAAATTGGCACCAAAGCGGTAGTTCGCTGGATTAAAGATAGTAAAGATCACCAGCTTGATTGTAAGGTTGATGGTGTAGGTGAAATGATGGTAACAGCCAAGTTTGTAAAAAAAGCCTAACTTTTAAAGCCCTTGGCACAACTTAACGATAGCGCGTAAATTGAAATGGAACTTAAAAGTGAGTAAGCAAAACGTACTTAGTTATTATCGTGATTGTTATAAAGAAGATAGCGCTGATTTAAATCTCTGGGATTTAAGTAAATTAAAAAAACAAGATCGCCTCGTACTTGAAGGAAGGGATGACTTAGGCTCGGGGTTTTTACCCCGACTGCCAATACCACAACAATTTGCAGAGCCAATGATGAAGCGCGTTGAGGTTTATCAACGTGAACGTGTGTTATTATATGTTCGATTTATATTGGTTGGTAAACTAGAGATTAAAGGCGAGATAAAACAAGTTGTATCGCCGATTTTATTTAATGAAGCAGCAATTGAAAAAGAAAATGACGATGACTATTATTTTTCAGTTAACGACTCTCAAGCTGAAATTAATGAATCGCTCACCCAATTGTTAATACCAGAAGCTGAATTACTTGATGACGCTGCTGATATTCAATCTCCTTATTTTTGGACCTCACTACTAAAACAAAGCTCCGTTGAATTAAATGTATTAACGCTTTTAAACTACCCTGAATTAGCCAGTTTCGAGGAAATTAAAACCGCTCTAAAAAGTAGCACTGCAACATTGTTACCTATTTCAATGCTGGTGTTTGTAGAGCGCTCAACCAGTAGTCGAGGGGTTCTTCATGAGCTTGAAGAAATCACTGTCTCAACAAACCTTTCACCACCAATAAATGCTTTAATGGCAAGTGATGCGCCGCTAAAAAGTATCAAAGCGTTAAAATATGATAACTTACCAGGCTTATTGTCTGCACCGCAAAAGAAAGTTATTTCTATTGCTGCTAATGCGCATTTGGGTTGTGTGTCTGGGCCGCCAGGGACAGGTAAAAGCTATACCATTGCTGCGGTTGCTGCTGAGCACATGGCTCGGGGTGAGTCAGTGCTGATTGTGGCAAATAATGACCCTGCACTTGATGTGATTGCAGATAAGTTGAATGAAAACTTTGCGTTAAGTGATGTATCTATTCGGGCCGGGAAAAAAGAGTTCTTAAAAAAATTGAAAGACTACATTGCTGACTTATTGGCAGGGTATTTAGCTGATGAGCAGGAAAAAGCCCCTGCTATTTTAGAGTCAGAACTAACAGCGCAAAATGCGCTACTCAATTATTTAGAGCAACGGTTTGATAAGTTTTGTCGCAAAGCAATAATCCGAGGTCAACGCCTCAAAAAGCTTGAAGATAAAGATATGCTATGGTTAAGCAATTTATATATCAAGTGGGCGCAGCGCAGCATTAAAAAGCTAGCAAAACAGTGGTCAGCTTTAGATAAAATTAACGATCAACAAACAAACAGAGAGCTGTTGGCTAGTCGTTATTTAACCGCGTTAAAAAATAATAATTTGAGGACGTTAGTAAACACTCAGCGTAAATCGCTACAGGCTTTTAATCAGGCTATTCGCAGTCGTACCTCCAAAAGGCAGTTTGAGCTGTTTGATAATATAGAATACTCATCATTGCTAGCGGCGTTTCCTGTGTGGCTAGTGAGTTTGAATTCGCTATATAGAGTATTACCCCTAAAGTCACAAATGTTTGATTTAGTTATTATTGATGAAGCAACACAGTGCAATATTAGTAGTTGTTTACCGGCATTTTATCGCGCCAAACGAGCATTGGTGGTTGGAGATACAAAGCAGCTAAGGCATTACTCTTTTTTGGCTAAAGCGAAAGAGACTCAATTTCGTACTAAAAATCAACTGTCGCTTTTTAGTGAGGGAGTGGTGAGCTATCGCGATAATTCAATTTTAGATTTAACATTAAATACGCTTAACAGTGAGCAGCAATTGGCATTTCTAGATGAACACTTTAGAAGTAAACCTGAGTTAATTCACTTTAGTAATACGCATTTTTATCAAACAAAGTTAAAGGTAATGCAACATCGCCCATGTACAAGCAGTGGTCATTTATTTATCGAGCGTGTTAATGGTGAAAGAGATAAAAATGGCGTCAATCTGCTCGAAGCCAGCGCTGTAATTTCGAGTATAAAGCAGCAAATGATTGCGGATCAAGAAACCGGTGTTTATCACAGTATAGGGGTTGTTTCGCCATTTAGAAGCCAAGCAGACTTTATTGCTAAGCAAATAGACGCTAATTTTAGTGACGCTGAAATCATCAAGCATAAGCTTAGAGCCGCCACCCCTTTTGGTTTTCAGGGGGAGGAACGCGATATAATGTTGATCTCTTTTGCGGTAGATAACAATGCAAAACGTGCCGCAGTATATTTAAATAAAGCAGATGTTTTTAATGTAAGCATTACTCGGGCAAGACAGACGCAGTACTTATTTTTATCCATTGATGAAACACAATTACCAGAAGATTATTTATTAAGACGATATTTAAGTTCGGTAACTGAGTTTACAGCCGTTCATACGGGTTTATCTGAGATTGATGATTTTCAACACGATGTAATGCAAGAGCTGACAAAGCTAAAGATAGAGGCATGGCCTGGTTATTATGTTGCAGGCACCGAGGTTGATATCCTATGTCGCCATCATGGCATGTACTTAGCCCTAGACTTGATTGGTTATCCTGGACCATGGGCTGATTTTTTTGAACTCGATACTTATAAACTATTTAGTCGTGCCAATATTGAAATGTTACCCATAAGCTATGGCTTATGGGTTGTTGATAAAGATACCTGCATACAAGCGATCATTACTAAGCTAGAACAGAGCCGTGACACTTTATAACAACTAACTGATTTTATGATTGTTAGTAAACGTCAAATGGATTAATAAAGCCTAAGAGACAACTATCTTTTAACAATTATTAATGCCTATTAGTCTCATTTTGGTGTATCCCAATACAGTCATCGCGGTAAGATTAGTTTTTGATTTTTATGTCTTATTAGGGAAGAAAATGAAGTTTTTAGCTGTAATTTTATTTGTAGTATTCATTGGTGGTTGTGCAAATTCGCAAACGAGTGCTGAAACTAATGATGGGTTGATTTGCAAGATGGAAAAGCCAACCGGTAGTAATATTGCTAAACGTGTTTGCCGTACGCCAGAGCAAATGGCTGCTATTGAAAAGCAAAGTAAAAAAGCGGTGCATAATATTCAACGAAATAGCACCAACACTAATAACTAATCGTCATAGTTATAATTTAGTCAGGCCTCTCCTGGGCCTGACTTCTAATAACAGTACCTAGCTTAGCGTAGCTGTTTTTAATTGAATTTATTCTATAAACAATACATACTCAAAATCTTAATTTGAACGACTGCTCAAGTTGTGCTTTAATCAATACTCAACTATTGAGGAGCTCAGCATGATCAAATTTTATTTTCATCACACACCTAATCCAATGAAGGTTGCCCTTTTTCTTGAAGAAACGGGTTTAGACTATGAGTTAGTGCCACTTGATACACTAAAAGGTGAGCAACACACCCCTGAATTTAAAGCGATTAATCCAAATGCAAAGGCACCCGCAATTGTTGATGGACAAACCCGTGTATTTGATTCAAATGCAATTTTAATGTACTTATCTGAACAACATAATAAGCTTGCAGGTAAGCCAGAAGATCGCGGTGAAATGCTATCTTGGTTAATGTTTATCGCATCAGGGCTTGGTCCGTATTCAGGGCAGTCGGTGCACTTTAGACATGCAGCTCCTGAAAAACTAGATTACGCAATCAATCGTTATCTACGTGAAGCGCAGCGCCATTATGAAGTGTTAGATACTCATCTTGAAGGGCGTGAGTTTATAGTTGGTGATGAATTTACTATTGCAGATGTGTCTGCTTGGGGTTGGATAGATAAAGCAACAGTCGTTTTAGGTGAAGAGGGCTTAGCACCGTATCCACATTTAGCGCGTTGGTTTGCAAGTATTGATAGTCGCCCAGCCGTTGCACGCGCTCGTAAAGTGGGCACTGATATTGACTTCAAAAAAGAATTTGATGAGCAAGCACGTCGCGCGTTTTTCCCATCAAATTACCCTAAAGCTTAGTTTTAGTAGCTTTAAAAGTCAGGTAGTTTTACCTGACTTCTCTTAAATTTGGCGTTATTTAGTTCAGGCTAAAGTTATTCACCAAGCCAGATCTTAACTAGCATTCTGACGAGCATTTTGCGTCATTTTTACTAATGCCTTTCGCACTGCCATCGGGCTGTCGCAAGCTTCATTAAATGCAATGTAATAATTATTTTTTAAGCTTTGTAGGTAAAAGCCTTGCGGCAATAAACCGCTCATAATTGGTGATGCGTCATCAAGGTTGTAGTGCTGTTTTAAAATCAGGCTCATGGCATCTTGGTGATCAGCATTCATGTGTTCAATCATGCCGAGTTCTTGTTCATCGTCCCACTGCTTAGCTGGCTGCTGCCACTCTTCTTGCTCTAACCAAAATATTTTGCCAAACCCACCAATGTAGCGCACCCGTATTGCATCTAATTGCCAGAGGTTAAAGTCATGGGCATTGCGATAACTTTGTGCTTCTGGAAATAAAGCGACGTACTTATTAATTAAACTATCACTGCGTTCTTGGTTTACTAAGCTGCCATCACCAACAATAGTGACTCGGCCATGTTCGTTTTGATCGCCTTGTTCAGCGGCATCAAACACCGTTAGGCTCATGCGTTTGTCATGGGTTAGGTTTTTAGTATGTTGTGCTATGTCACTAATAAAAAAGTAAATGCGGCCTTGTTCGTCACACATATAAGGGGTAACAGAGCCAAACGGGTAGCCTCTTAAATTATGTGAAAGGGTAGACATCACTGCACTACTTTTTTGAAATACTAACTGTTTGGCCTCATAAAGGGCTTGTTGGCGCATACATACTCCAGTTGTTTAATGGCTTTTTATTGTCACTATTTTGCTGTTAAAACCACTATTTTGCAAATGATTCTTGTTTACGTGTCTAGGTTTGTTTATATTAGCTGGATTATTATCACGCACTCGAGTCCGTTGTTACTTGCTTGCCTTAATCTAAACTCTATCTAATGAAAATGTGTTGCTTAGATCTGTGAGCATTTTACTAGGCGTTTTTATTTGATAGTAAAGGGAGTTATTTTGAATATTTATGCATATTGTTGGTGTGTTGGCTTATTGCTCTTTAGCGCGCTAGGTTACACGGCAGAACCCGTTAATGTAGTAACTAAACAAGTTAAACAGCAGCAATTGTCGCCTACAGTGACACTAACTGGATCGTTAAAAGCGCAGCGCCACGCACAGCTTTCGGTGCTTGCTGATGGGGTGATCACCGAAATATACGCCGAAACTGGGCAGTACCTTGAGCAAGGAAAACCATTACTAGCATTAGATTCAGCGCTCATTAAAGCCCAGTTACAAGCAAATAAAGCGGCTGTTGCTCGCGCGCAAGTGGCAGTTGATGACGCCAATCGGCGATTTACAGAGGCACAATCGCTATCTAAGCAAAAACTGTTTGCACAAACGGAGCTGTCTGACCGACAAGCAGCTGTTAAAGGGGCGCAAGCAAGCTTACTCGAAGCACAAGCAAATCAAACTTACAAACAGCAGCTTTTAATACGTCATAAATTGTTAGCGCCTTTTAGCGGTGTTGTGGCAAAGCGCTTGGTCGATGTTGGTGAATGGGTTACTCGTGGCCAAAGCGCCTTTGAATTGGTCAGTAATGATAAGTTGTGGCTTGATTTGTATATGCCACAAGAGCACTTTTCTGCAGTAGATAGTGAAACGGCGATAAATGTTTATTTAGCGTCACGTCCTAATGAGGCATTTACCGCAACAGTAATCGCCAAAGTTCCTGTGGTTGATACCAGCCATCGTAGCTTTTTACTGCGCTTAGCAATAAATAACTCAGATGACCTACAAGTGGGTTTATCAGCCAGTGCTGAAGTAACATTAAAATCAACGGCTAAAGCGAGTGTCATCATAGAGCGAGATGCATTACTACGTCACCCAGACGGTGGCTTTAGTGTGTTTACTGTGCTTGAAGGCGTTGCCGCAAGGCAAAGTGTAAAAGTAGGCTCTCGGATGAATGGTTACGTTGAGATAGTACAAGGCTTAACTCCAAAGCAGTGGGTAGTTACGCAAGGTAACGAGTTACTGCAAGACGGCCAAGCAGTTATTGCTGTATCGCAAACGGGGGCTCGATAATGCTCCAAGGCGCGGTAAAAAATGCAACGCTGGTGGCTGTTGCGGTGCTTATTTCATGCATCTTAGGACTTGTAGCAGCGTTTAAGATTCCTGTGCAGATGATCCCCGACTTAGATGTGCGAACAATTACGGTTGTAACACAGTGGCCAGGGGCGACCCCGCAAGATGTTGAAAAAGAAATCCTCATAGAGCAAGAGCGTTATTTACGCTCACTCCCGAATTTAAAACGCATGTCGAGCTATGCTAATACTGGTGAGGCAGAGGTCGAGCTTGAGTTTCCATTTGGCGTTGATGTAAATGAAGCGCTGATCAATGTGAGTAACGCACTGGCTCAAGTACCTAATTATCCTGAAAACGTAGATCAACCGGTACTCTACAGTAGCTCGTTTTCATCTAATGCATTTATGTTCTTTTCGTTAAAACCGCTAGCAGAGAACCCGCTCAACATCGATATTGATATGCTACGGGATTTTGCACAAGACAATGTACGTCCTGAAATGGAACGTGTTGCGGGTGTATCCCAAGTAAGTGTTCGTGGTGGGGCTCTGTATCAAATACAAATATTAATTGATCAACAAAAGCTTGCCAGTCGCAATATTAGTTTAGTCGCAGTTAGAGATGCTATTCGAAGTCGTAATCAAGATGCGTCAGCAGGTGATATAGATAGCGGAAAACGCCGCTATTTACTGCGTATGGTAGGGCGCTTTCAGTCGGCAGAGGAACTTAAAGAGCTTGTTATTGCACAAGATCAATCGCGTACAGTACGCCTTAAAGATGTGGCGAAAGTACAGTTAGATCATTATGAACTACGTGATGTGTCATATAACGATGGCGAGCGAAATTTAATGCTGTCGGTACGCCGGGAAAGTGGCTCAAACGTGATGGATATTAAAGATGAAATGACTACTGTAGTAGCGCGTATCAACCGTGATTTATTAGCGCAAAACGGCCTGCAATTAACTTTGCTGAGCGATGACGTACGCTATGTAAAAGGTTCGGTAAAAAATGTTTGGACCAATTTAGGCATTGGCGCGTTGCTGGCAACCTTAGTGATGTTTTGGTTTTTAAAAAGCCCACGCTCTACTTTAATTGGCGTTATGGGTGTACCAATTTGTACCATTGCTGCATTTTTAGGTTTATTGATATTTGACCGCACAATTAATGTGATTTCATTAGCTGGGGTGGCGTTTGCCATCGGTATGACGGTGGATAACACCATAGTGGTCCTTGAAAATATTGAACAAGCCAAACAGCGCGGCTTGTCAAAACTTGCCGCCGCCATTGCTGGTGTACAAGAAGTATGGCCTGCGGTGCTAGCATCCACCATGACCACCGTACTGGTGTTTGCCCCTATTTTGTTTATTGTGCAAGAAGCAGGGCAATTATACTCTGATGTTGCTATTGCTATCTCTGGGGCGATTATTGCCTCTATGTTAGTGGCCTTATTAGTGGTGCCCGCGGCATCTGCTCGATTTGCTTGTTCTTCAAAAAAAGGCGCTATAAAAGCGGACGCTACAAAAGCAAACGCGGCAATGACACAAGCCATGCGCCTGCCTAAGTTTATTCCGTCATTTTTAGCGTCTAAAACTCAGCGCACTGTATGCGTAATAATGGCTGTAGTTGGTTTAATCTGTGGTGCTTGGTTATTTATGCCAGAAGCCGAATACCTACCTGAAGGTGAAGAGCCCAAAGCGTTCTCAATGATGATTGCACCGCCAGGGTATAATTTAAGTCACATGCAAAAAATTAGTGATGAATTATTAATTTATTTTGATCAGCACTTAAATGCGCCAAGCAGTGACTTTACACAGGGAAAAACAGACTTACCCTCGTTAAAATACTATTCATTATCAGTTGGCGTCGGCAGTATTTGGTTTTTGAGTGAACCTAATGATCCTGCACATATCGATGCAATGATGGCCGCTATTACTGCTAAATTTAAAAGTTACCCGGGCATGCGGGCATTTTCATCGCGAGGCTCTATTATCTCCAGTAACGACGGCGGGACGCGCGCAGTTGCCCTAGATATTAGCGGCACCGAGCAAGTGGATTTATACCGCGCTGCCGATGCCGTATATCGACTCGCCAGTGAGGTTTTTGACAATCCACAAGTCGACTCAGAGCCATCGTCATTAACCCTTGATCAACCTTTAATTGAAATTGAACCGCGCTGGCAACGCCTTGCTGAAGTGGGCATGACTGCAGATGAGTTAGGCTATACCGTTGCAGCTTTAAGTGATGGTGCCTATGTGGATGAGTTAATTTTAGATGACGATAAAGTTGATGTATTTATATTCTCAGAGGCCGGTAATAAACAAAGTTTAGAGGGGCTTGAGCAAGCGCCGGTGGTGACCTCACAAGGATTGCTGCCGTTAAATGCACTTGCTAACCTAAATGAAAAAGCCGACAGCGACAGTTTACGCCGCGTCGATGGTCGCCGCACAGTAACTGTGTATATTATTCCGCCGCGTGAGGTCGCACTTGAACGGGCGCAGCAATTAGTACGTGAGCAATTACTACCACAGCTACAGAAACAAGGTGATTTACTCCCCGGGGTGAACATCAGTATAGGTGGTGCGGCAGATCAGCTAGAAAAAACACGCGACGCACTCAGTGGCAATTTTATTGTCGCTTTAGCGTTATGCTATTTATTGTTAGTCGCTATTTTTAAACATTGGGGCCAGCCACTATTTATTATGGCTACCGTGCCGTTAGGGATGGCTGGTGGATTATTAGGGCTAAATGTAATTAACGCACTAGGCTCAGTGTTTGGTGGATTTCATCAGCCATTTGATATGATCACTATGCTGGGCTTTTTGATTTTGTTAGGCACTGTGGTGAATAACCCTATTTTAATTGTTGATCAAAGTCGCCGCAATTTGGCCGCGGGCATTGAGGCTTATCAAGCGGTGATCAGCGCACTAGAAACACGGTTAAAACCGATTGTTATGTCAACCATGACCACATTATGTGGTTTAGCGCCGTTAGTATTTATTCCGGGCGAAGGTTCAGAGTTGTATCGGGGTGTGGGGATTATCGTGCTATGTGGTATTGGCGTATCCACTATCGTGAGTCTTACCGTGCTACCGGCGATGTTATTAATGGTTTATAAGCAAAAGAGTTAACTATATTAAGAAGCTGGATACTTCCTCAGCTTTTTTAAACTCTGTTTGTTAATAGAAAGGTTAGGCTTTACAAACCCTGACCTTTTTTGATCGCTTTAAAGTCAGATAAACAATAAATGTATTGAGCAATGCATTGTCATTGTTGATTAATGATCTGTTACATATACTTAGGCTGTCTTGTTTTTATTGGAGAAGTGTATGCTGAGATTTTTTTCTATCGAACAGGGAGTGATTAATGAATTAGAGCCTTCCCCTGATACTCCTATAGAAACATTAATTAGAAGTGCACATTGGATTGATACTATCAAACCCACAGAGGATGAGCGTAATATTCTAGCAAAAACACTGGATATAACGTTCCCTGAGTCTGGAGATGTTCAAGAGATTGAGGCTTCATCGCGATGCTTTATTGACAATGAAGGTTTGCATGTACATGCATTATTTATGTCGCCAAATGAAGGGCGGTTTAATACCGTCACAGTGGCTTGTTTACTTAAAGATAATTGTTTATTGACTATTCGCGATGATGAGCTCGCTGACTTTCGATTATTACGTTTAAGAGCCCGTAGAGGCCAGGTGATGTGTGATACGGCAAAACAATTACTGGTAACATTATTTGATCAAAAAGTCGAAAACCATGCAGACATGTTGGAAGATATGCATCATCAGTTAGAGAAACTCAGTGCTTATGTTCTTGAAGAAGATGGCTCTGATTTAGAGGAAGCGATCAGTCGTATCGCACGATTAGAGGATGCCAATGGTAAAGTGCGTTTATGCTTAATGGATACTCGACGCAATATTTCATTCTTGATACGTCAGTTAGGTGTACAAAGTCAGGATCGCGAATCATTAAGAGAGATTGTACTTGATATAGATACTCTAATGTCACACTGTACCTTTTTATTTGATAAGGTTAATTTTCTTATGGATTCCACTCAAGGCTTTATTAATATTGAGCAAAACCAAATAATTAAAACTTTCTCGATTGCCTCCGTGGTGTTTTTACCGCCAACTGTGGTGGCCAGTGTTTACGGTATGAATTTTAATCGCATGCCTGAACTTGAGTGGGCCTGGGGGTATCCGTTTGCGATTGGGGTGATGTTGCTCTCTGGTTTTGCACCTTATTTATTTTTTAAACACAAGGGGTGGTTGTAGTATTTAGCTTATGTGACTTTTGTTTGTGATTACTCCCTCACTTAAAATGGTACTAAAAGCCCAAACGACTAAGTTATTTGGGCTTTTACTGATGTGGTTACGATTTATTAACTTTGTAATTCACCAGTTGATGACTCAATGTGAGCACGTACAAACCACTGGAATTGTTCTAGGTCAGCAAGTTGCGCGATGATCATATCTTCTGAGACAGGGTCAAGCTCTGATAGTTTTTCAAGGGCTTTACGGTGATCGCCATTTACACCATTGTATACTTTATCAAGAGCAACAAGGTGATCTTTCACTAACCCTTTACCAATCGAATAATCTTCCCAAGAGCGGCGATCAACAATCGACTTAGGTGTTCCTAATGGAACTCCACCTAGAGTAGCAATACGTTCAGCGATAGTGTCTGTCATTTCTTGTACTGCGGCCACTTGCGGGTCGAGCATTTCGTGTACGCCGATAAAGTTAGGGCCTACCACATTCCAATGAATGTGCTTTAAAGTAAGTTGTAAATCAATTAACGCTACCATGCGGTTATCGAGTTGGGCAATTGCTTGCTCAGCAGATTCACTATTCATGCCTGGGGCGGTAAATTCAGCGACTTTACTATTACTCATAATTCCTCCTAAATTAAAAACTAAACGCTTAGCTTTAGTAAATTCTAAGCGGGCATACCTTATTCGAAGCAATGGGTATGCCGAATTTAAAATTTAATAATTACCAACTTTTTCAGGTGGTTACGTTTTTTGTTGCGAAGTGGCTATGATTTAAAAAGGTAATTGATATGAAAAACCTGCATAGCTTTGTAAATAATTCATGGCTTGAGAATATGACAATTTCGTGAATTTATTGGTTGGCCCGATTTTTGTTAACGCTTTTAATTTATGATGTTGGTAAGTTTCTTAAGTAATAATAAATCGAGCAAATATGATTAACAGAAGGCAGTTTTTATTTAGTGCGGGAACACTGGCATTTGTGGGTCTATCGCGTAGCGCGTTTGGTAAAGTACCATTAAGTGACTTAGGTAGTAACTTGCATGCGTACGGGCCTTTAATTGCAGATAATAACAAGTTGTTAGATTTGCCTGCAGGCTTTAGTTACAAGGTTATTTCTCAGCTCGGTGATAAAATGTCTGATGGCTTTACGGTACCAGATAAAGCCGATGGCATGGGGTGTATTACGCTTGATGACGAACGTGTGGCACTGGTTCGCAATCATGAACTTAAGCCAACCGATTTAGCAAAAGCTGAATCAAGCCTACAAACTCATAAAACCTCGCTAGCGTATGACGTTGATAGTCAAGGCGTTGCTCTACCTGGTGGCACCAGTCATATTGTTTATAACCTTAAAACGGGCACCAAAGAACAAGAATATTTGTCGCTCGTTGGCACTATTCGTAACTGCTCTGGTGGTATCACGCCGTGGGGTACTTGGCTTACATGCGAAGAAACAACGTTAACGAAAGCTGATGGTTTTGGCCAAGATCATGGCTATATTTTTGAAATTCCAGCTGACGATAAAGGCTTAGTGAAGCCCCAACCGTTAAAAGCGATGGGCCGTTTTAACCATGAAGCTGCCGCGGTAGACCCTAAAACAGGCATTGTTTACCTTACTGAAGATAAAGGCGATAGCTTGTTTTATCGCTTTATTCCTAACGAGGCAGGTAAATTAAATAAAGGCGGTAAACTGCAAGCAATGGTGATTAAAACCACGCCACAGTTTGATACCCGAAATTGGGCTGACGCTAATATGGCATTGCATCAGAATATGGAAGTTGAATGGGTCGATTTAGATAACCCCGAGAGCCCCAAAGATGACTTACGCTTACGTGGCTATGCCAATGGCGCTGCATTGTTTGCCCGAGGAGAGGGCATTCATTGGGGTGATAACGAGCTTTATTTTTGTTGTACCAATGGCGGTAAAAAACAGCTGGGCCAAGTTATGAAGTATGTACCGTCGCAGTTTGAAGGCACGAGTAAAGAACAGACAGCCCCAGGGAAAATACAATTGTTTGTTGAAAGTATTGATGGCTCTCTTTATAACTTTGGTGACAATTTAACCGTTGCACCTAACGGGCATTTAATGGTTTGCGAGGACCAATACACTGATGTGGTCGATAATCATTTACGTGGCGTTACCCCTAAAGGTGAGGTGTATAACTTTGCCCGATTAAATACACAAACAGAACTTGCTGGAGCGTGTTTTTCGCCTGATGGTAAAACGTTGTTTGTAAATGTATATAAGCCAACTAAAACTTTGGCAATTACAGGGCCATGGGATAGTTTTAAGCGCTAAGAGTGAAAAAGGTGAAAGTACTCACCTTCACCTTTTTACATCAATATATACACCGCGGGTAGGGCGATACCGCTGAGTATCCACAGGGATCTCATACCCCAAGGGCTGTATTTACCTTTAATCATAAACAGGCCACTTAAAGCCAAAAAAATCAGTAATGCAGCAAAAGCATCGGAAAAGATAACCCAAGACGCTTTAGTCTCGTTTAAATGTAGGCGGTTAAATGCCTGAAATACATGGCGAGGGGTTATTTTTTCATACACTATTCGCTGATCTTTTATGTTTAATAATAGGTTATTGCCATTTTTAAAAAATAGCTTAAATTGCGTGGGTGATGCCCAATATGTGGCCTTAACCTTTTCATTAACATTACTTATTGCAAGTACCTGATTAGTAAGCTTAGTATCGTTATCAAGTGACCATTCCTGAGTTGATACAGGTATTACAGCTTGCTCAACACGGTAATTCGGGTTCCAGTCATCTTTGTGGTTAACCGCTATGCCTGATACTGCAAAAATGATCACTAAACCAATGCAAAAGTAACCGATATCACGATGCAAACTACGGTTTAGTTTATACCAGTTTATTTTTCTTTTCGTTTTACTCAAAAATCTCTACACCTATAGGCACAAGTTGATAAATCGCCATTGGCTCTGTCACCGTGTTTTCGTCAAATTCGTTTCCTGCTTGCTGCGCTCTGTGTGCTAACAAAGCTTTGGTGCGGCTTAAGTTAAGCTGGATTTTATTGAGTTTTCCAGTTGCAATCGCTTTACTGCCTTTGGCAGTCATCGGGAACACCATATCGCCATCATTAACCTTGATTTGCAAGTTTTCAAAACGCTTATCAGAGGCAATCGTCATCCAGCAACCTCGTTTAGCGCATACGCCTACGACTGTACCGGCAATAGTAATGGGTTGCTCTAAATAGTTATCTGGCGCGGCCATAATTGTTGAAATTTTTAGCAAGTTAGCATTATTAACAGGCTTACCAAATTGTTCTGCGTTGGCTACTGAGAAGCCAATTATTGCAATACATGAAACTATCAATTTGCAGAAATTCATCATATTCCCCTTGGTTTTTAGCGAAGTTAGTTAAGTTAGTTTGATGTTATAGATAAATAATCTTTTTATATAACCATAAGTAATTAGTTATTGCAATTTTGAAATTTAGCCCCTAAAATCGCCACAAAACTAAATGGTAATGATTTTTATTAAGGAGTGATAATATGCAATTTACGTCTGTTTTTCTATGTGTTGGTGCAGCACTTTCTAACTTTTCTACGCTTGCTACAACAACAGATACTCATGATGATGAACACGCAATAGAGAAAGTAGAGGTGCTAGGTCATAAGATAACAGCTTTAAATCAAGATGTTGCAAGCTCTGTATCGGTACTTTCTACTGAGCAAATAGATAGGCAGCAAGCAGCAGATTTAAACCAAATACTTAAAACCCTTCCAGGCGTTGAGCTATCGGGCAGTGTTACGCCTTTATCAGGGCAGCCAGCTATTCGCGGCTTATATGGCGAACGTATTTATATCTCAGTTGATGATGTAAAACGAAAAATTGATTCCGATGGTAGCCAAAATATAGCGCAAATTAACTCATTAGGTATAAACCCTGATCAATTAAAACAAATCCAAGTTTTGCGTGGCGCTGACTCACTCACAGTTGGCTCAGGTGCTATTGGTGGCAGCATTCGTTTAGTGACCAAAGATGCTAGTGATTATTTAGGAGATGAACAAGGCTTTGGCTCTCGATTTTCAGTGACACATCAAACCGTTTCAGACTCGAACGATTTTAATGCTGATTTGTTCTATTTAAATGATGTGAGCGATACTGTTTTTTCACTTGGACAAGTTGAATATGATGATATTGATGTTGTCGCTAAGGAAGGCGCGACTGAAGATGAAAAAATTCAGCAAGTTAGCAAAATACAAAATAAATCAAAACGACAAAATGCGACCCTAAAAAATACCTGGTATTTTAACCCGCATCATAGTCTTAAAACTAAGCTAGATTACAGTAAAACGGAATCGGTTGATCAACCCTATGGTCAGCGACTTGATTTAGCCATTGCATACCCCACACTTGCTGAAGATTACAAAAATGATTATCTCGAAGGTATGCTTAAATATACTTATCAAGGAGAAAGTGACTACGTTGATTTAGATGTACAAGCTTTCTATTCTAAAAAAACGTACGATGAGATCAGCAAAGGCTATATTGAGCGAGGAACTAACAAAATAAATTACGATAGTAATAGTGAAGGAGAAAGTTCGCGCAAGGGTGTTCGGTTTGCAAATTTATCGACCTTTGACGGTATTATCAAACATAAGCTTGCTGTAGAGCTGCAATATGATGTTGAAAGCTTCAACCAAGTAAAATGGGAAGATCAGCAACAATCAACATACTACGGCAATAGCGATGCACAAAACTGGTCATTATCTTTGATTGATCAAAGTGATTTTTTTGATGAGCGATTGCTAATTACCGCGGGTTTAAGGTTTGATGCGTATGAACGTGAAAGTGACCATTTTAAACAGTTTGATAGCAATGATGATAGTGAGCTATCGAGCGAACTTGGCCTTACATTTAAAGTAACTGACTACCTTAATTTATATTTAAAAAGTGCTGAAGCGTTTCGCGCCCCCTCGCTGCAAGAACTTTATAAGCAAGATGAGTGGCGCTGTCATATTGGCGGCAAGATTTGCTACAGCGAACCACAGCCAGATCTTAAAGCAGAAGACTCTGATAACCTTGAAATGGGCTTTGGTTTAAGTTGGCAAAACCTGCCTTATGCAGATAGCTTAAGCTTTAAAGCGATTTACTTTGATAATGAAATCAGCAATTACATCGATAACGTGCCATTTATGTATTACCTCGATGCAGAGGGCGAAAAACAACTCGGCTCGCCAGGGCCACAACCTACTAATGGTATACCTGTTGCCACTCACCGAGATTATAGCGCTAAGAATATTGGTAAGTTATTAAGCCATGGTATTGAAGTAGAAGCACAATATACCTTCCAAGCAATCGATATGTATTTAGGTTATTCAACGATTAATATGGATGTCGAAGGCATGCCTAACTTCTTTTTAGGAACCATTGATTACACGCAGCAACCTTATGCTGAAGCCCCAGCAGATAAAATCACTTGGAATACTAACTACCAGTTTACAGAGCAGTTTAATGTAGGTTTACAAATGCTGCATTATCGTGAGCAAAAACGTTTAAGCGATACCTACTTAGAATACGGCTACGGTACAGATACATACACAGTTTATAACCTGAATGCTAAGTATCAAGCCACCGGCAGTTTGGACGGTCTTATCGTGAGGTTAGGGGTAGATAACTTAACGGATAAACGTTACTTAAGAGCGCCAGCAACTGAAGCGAACGACCCTGCAGAGCTTGGCCGCAATTATAAAGTATCATTAAGTTATCAGTTTTAATTTTTATTATGATTGAATAAATATAGCAGGCCCAAAGCATGGGCCTGTTTTACTTTAGATATATTAAAAATATAAAAGACTATTCATATCCACGTAATTTTTTGGTTTTGATTACTGCAATATAACCGTGCCAACTGGCGTAACTAAGTAGCGGCATAATGACAATAAAGCCTGTTGCGCCCGTGATAAAACCAATGGCAACTAATATAAAAATACAGCCAGACCACACAACCATTGCGCTAAAATTAGTTTTTACTGCATTCATAGAGGACATAACTGCGGTCATTATATCGACACGTCTTTCCATCATTATTTGCGGCGTAAACGCTGAAATCGCAAATACAGTTACCAATAATATTCCGCCAATGATGGTGCCTAAGGTTAAAAATGCAGAGAGTTCTTCAAACGTAGGATTTGCATGGCTTGGGTATAATGCGTGCACTAAGGCTGCTAAGCGCATCCAAATAATCATGATCACCATAAGCAATACCGCAAACCCCCATTCACCAACAGGGTTTCTGAACATTGATTTTAATGAGTGCAATAAAGTAGGGGAATGACCTTTTTCAAGCTCCCAAGCAATATCATATAAACCTACAGCAAATGCAGGCCCTATTAAGGCAAACGCAACAGTTGCTGGAAGTATTACAAGGTAAGTGCCGGCATAAACGCCGCTATAAACAATGGCCAGCGGAATTATTGTAAAAATTAACCCATAAATTAAGCTCAGTATAGGCGCTCGCATCATGTCTTGAAAAGCAAGAGCTAACCAATGAAAAGCGGCAAAAGTGCTTACTTTATTGCACTCTAAACAACGCGCAAACTCAGAGTGTTTATTAAGTGTGTTCGATGACGGCATAAGAGTCTTCCAATATTAGGCTACTCTTTAGGTTTAGAACACATCGCCATTATTTACAAATTTTCAACTACCACTATCGTTCTTTATTGATAATCGCTTTGTTGAATAAGTAAAAGCAACTCAGCGGTGGCGCTAGCATCAGCTAAAGCGCGGTGATGATTGGTCAGGGATAGCTCAAAATGCGCTGATAAGTTACCAAGCGAATACGACTTGAGACCTGGGAAAGCTTTGCGCGATTCAACTACAGTACATAGCTTTGGCATTTTAAAATTAATGCCAGCCATTTCACACTCTTTACGGATAAAACCGTAATCAAAATTGACATTGTGGGCGACAAAAATACTACCTTGTAATTTATTAACTAATGTATCGGCAATTTGGTTAAAGTTAGGCGCAGGCGCTACCATGGCATCGGTAATACCCGTTAGCGATACAATAAATTTAGGAATGCGCATTTGTGGATTAACCAGTGTTGACCATTTATCGATCACTTTGCCGTGCTGCATTTTAACAAGGCCAATTTCAGTTATCCTGTTGCCGCCTTTTAAACTACCTGTTGTTTCAATGTCGACTACGCTGTAAATACGGTTAGGATCATTAACCCAATTAACGGCTGCAATGAGAACATCGAACCCTGAGTTTTTAAGGTTGTCGATGGTGGTTAGCTGGTTACGCCTAAGTTTATCACCGGGTGCTTTTACTTCTTCAAAATAGACGGCGTCGTTCTTTAAAATCATTAAATCAGGGTAGCCGTCTTTAAGTTCTAAAAAGCGTAGGGTCATGTTTTTTAGGTGGCTTTTTAGTGCTGTAATAGGGCTATTTAAAATAAGTACTTCTAATGGTTTTAACAGCTCACTGTGCCAACGAAATAAGCCATTTGGTTGCTCAAAATAGCGCGCCGCGTTTTTGCACACATGCTTTAGTAAATCATCAGATGTTTGCCACTGTTTGAGTAATGTATCAATCTGCTGATGTTGTGTGTGATAAAAACTGTTAGTGCGTAATACGTGTGGAAATAAATCAAATTCGTTACACGGTGGGTGAGGAGTTTCTACGTAAAGTGCATGCCAAAATACCAGGCCAAATAGACTTTGCCAAAGCGTGTTTTCGGTGTTAAATGCTCTCAATCCTTGGTTTTCGTAATACTGTGCCACCCCTTGCTCTACATCGCCGCGATAAATCTCATCTATTTCAATTACACACTTTGTATCCGCAAGCATAGTACTTAAGCGAGAGCGGGTTTGTTTATTAAATTTGCGCATTAAGAAGTCATCGGCAAAATAGAGTAGATCGTCAGTCAGTGGATCTTCAATAATGGCTTCAAGCTCGGCTTTAACCCAATCTTTATTGCCTTGGCGATATTGCTCGCGTATTTGTATTTCTGTTGCTTCAGGGCTGTTTTCACAGGCACTTAAAATACTAAAACTCAGCGTTGAATCCACTTTTTTAAGTTGCTGATAAAGCTTCAGTAACAGCTTGTTTTTAAGGTTTATTGCCAGTGTGCCTTGTGCGTGTTGTGCAATAACCTCGTGAGCTAAACTTTGGTATTGCTCGTAAGTTGTTATATTTTTAAATGCCAAGCGAGAGCGGTTTAACGCATAGTTCGACTTTGCCTCATCTAAAGTATCAAATCGCGCTAAGCTTTGATTATGACTTTGTCTTGTTGCTCTTACGCCTAAATCACGCAGCACAAAACTATTTTGATGATTGATATCGCCACCACTTAACCGGCCAATGTATAAAAACTCAAAGTATTCATAAATATCAGCGCGGTTATTAATAATAAACTGGCTATATAAAGGGGCTAGATACTCAAGTTTGCTAGCAAAAAAGTCGCAAGCTTGGTTTACTAATATTGCTTTGGCAGCACTTTTTTTAATATTCACTGTCGCCGTAAACGGTGCTAATAACTCCAGCAATGCCGGCTTTGTTAAATGAGCGAGCACATGCTGGTAGTCGTTATGGTTAGGCTGTGTGATCAGGCCTGCTTGCTTTAACTGCGCAATTGCCTGTGTCGGGTTGGGTATTTCATCATAATTGAGCGTATGTATTGCCACTAACAAAGGCCTTCGTGAATAAATACGCGAGAGCATGCATTGGGCTTGCTCACTTAAGTTATTAACCTTTGCAATAAAATCAATATGATTTTTCTCTAACAAGTGGCTACATTGGGTGTTTATAAACGTGAGTAACTCATTAAAATGAGCTAGATAATATTTTGCTGGAAGCTCTTTTCGCACCATGTTTACCACTTATCAATAACTGTATAAAAAAACAGTATCCAGTATTTTTAAGTGAGTTTCAACACCGTTATTCATTATCAATATTAGCTATAAACTGATTCATTTATATTCACTATTATCAATTTAGTGTTAGGTAATTACACTGTTGCCTTATATTTTATGCGGATCAATGTAGGGCGTTATGGTTCAAAATTCACAACAATCGCAATTTCAAAGTTTGAATGCAGGCTATAACAATGTGTTTAAATTGAACTCTTTGAGTATCGGTTTAGTTGTGCCAATTGAAAGCTACCCATCGCAAAACAGCCCAACAATGGTGGATCATTTAGCACGAGTTCAACTTGCTGAAAAACTAGGTTTTGCTGCTGTATGGCTAAGAGATGTGCCTTTTAATGTACCGTCATTTGGTGACGCAGGGCAGTTATTCGATCCATTTACTTATTTAGGCTTTTTAGCTGCCCAAACAAGCACCATTGCGTTAGGGGTTGCGAGTATTGTGTTGCCGCTGCGCCATCCTGCACATGTTGCCAAGTCTGCGGCGAGCGTTGATGTGCTTTCCAAAGGACGTTTACTTATGGGGGTTGCATCTGGCGATCGACCACAAGAATACCCAGCAATGCAGTTAGGTTATGAAAATCGCGGCCATCGTTTTGCGCAGAGTGTTGAATATATTCGCCAAATGCAATCGTCAAACCCGGTGTTTAAAAATGACTATGGTCAGTTTAATGGGGAAATCGATATGTTACCAAAAGCGAAATCGGGTAAATTACCTTTACTCATTACAGGGCAGAGCCAACAAAGTGATGCTTGGATAGCTGAGCATGCAGATGGCCGTATGTTCTACCCACACAAAGTTGAATTACAGCAACAGCTAATTAATAACTGGCAACAACAGTTGGCAGTGATAGGGCGAGGGCCGCAGCCTGTCATGCAACCACTGTATTTTGATTTGGCAAACAATGGCGAAGCGCCTTCATCGCTGCATTTAGGGTTTAGAGCATCAATTGAATACCTTGTTAATTATTTAATGCAACTACAGCACGCCGGCGTTAATCACGTGGCGCTTAATTTACGCTTTAACCAAGGTGATATAACCCATACCCTGTACCAATTGGCAGAGCATGTTTTACCTCATTTTAATAGGAATAATCATTATGAATAAGACAATATTAATCACCGGAGCGACAGATGGAATTGGTTTTGCGAGTGCAAAAACACTCGTTTTACAAGGCCACACTGTTCTTTTACATGGTCGTAGCGAAGCTAAATTAGCCGCCGCTAAATCGCAGTTGTTGGCTCTTAAACCGACTGCGATCATAGATACATTTTTAGCTGATTTATCACTACTGAAAAATGTGGCAACCTTAGCTGAAAACATCATGGAAAAATATGAATCGTTAGATGTTTTAATCAATAATGCTGGCGTTTATGTTGTACCACAAACAGTCTCCGATGAAGCATTAGATATACGCTTTGTAGTCAATACTATTGCACCGTATTTGCTTACTAAACGCTTGCTACCTATTTTAACGACGAATAGTCGGGTCGTTAATTTATCTTCAGCGGCGCAAAGCTCATTGTTAGCACACGAGCTGACTCAGCCAAGTTCGCTATCTGATGGTGTTGTTTACGCTAAAAGTAAGTTAGCGTTAACTATGTGGTCACGAGACATGGAGCTTAGCTTAGAAGGTAAAGGGCCAATGATTGTTGCTGTAAATCCAAAGTCATTTTTGGGTAGTAAAATGGTAACTCAGGCTTATGGTGTAACAGGTTCTGATGTGCAAATTGGTGCTGATATATTAGTAAAAGCGGCTACTTCAGATGAGTTTTCCAGCGCGACAGGCTTATACTATGACAACGATATTGGTCAGTTTTCTCAGCCACACAGCGATGCATTAAAGCCTGAATTAACCGCTAAAATAATCGCCACATTAGATGACTTATTAACGACAAAAGGGCTTAGCTAATATTAGCTATTGGTTGAGGCTTCCCAGTACGGAGTTTGGCCATAATACTCGCTAAAGTAGTCGATAAATGCTCTTACTTTAGGTGCTAATAACCGTGCGCTTGGGTAAATGGCCCAAATAGCTGTGTTAGATATAAGCGGGTAATCTGCCAGTATCTGTACCAGCTCGCCGGTTTTTAGTTTTTCGTAAGCGCACCACGTTGACATTAAAGTAATACCAATCCCTTGTGCGCATGCATCTCTTACTGCTTCACCGTTATCGGCAAATAAAACCGTATTTGTTTTTATACTTTGTGGTTTTTTGTCAACGCTAAACAGCCAAGTATCTAAGCCATGTAAATTAACACATTTATGCTCGTTTAAATCGGCAGGGGTTTTAGGTTCAGAGTATTTACTTAAATAAACTGGTGAGGCGCAAATAATGCGCTTATCACTGGCTAACTTTTTCGCAATAAGGCTTGAGTCTGCCAGTGAGGCATCCCTGATAGCAATATCAAACCCTCCTTCAACCATATCAACAATACTGTCATTGAGCCGTAAATCGAGGGTTAATTCTGGGTAGTGCGTTAAAAAGTCATTTAAAGCGGGAATAATATGCATACGGCCAAACGAAGCCGGTGCCGTTACTCTTAGTTTGCCTTGTGGCGATAAGCTACCTGCACCAACAGAAGCACGCGCTAAAGCAATATTCGCTAAAACCTCTTCGGCATGGGGTAAGAATGCTTGGCCTTCTTCACTTAAAGACACTTTTCGGGTGGTGCGATGTACGAGTTTTACACCTAATGAGTCTTCTAATTTATTGATATAAGTACTGGATACGGCAGCAGATAAGCCAAGCTCTTTGCCCGCCATACTAATATTGTGAGTTTTTGCTAAGCGAACAAATAATGCGAGGTGATCTAGGTTCATTATCAATAAAATCTAAAAACTGATTGTTATAAAAACTATATTATCAAAGTTATCATAAGTAAATATACTTTTAGGCACTGACAATAAAGAGGTGTTCAAGATGAAAGCAATGATAATTAATGAATTTGGTAACAGTGATGTTTTTAGCGCAGCAGAAATTGCAAAACCCCAAGTAAAAGCGGGCCACGTTGTTATTAAAGTCGCCGCAACTAGTGTAAATACGGTTGATATGATGATCCGTGAAATGGGGGAAGCACTGGCACCTTTATCACCTGCGTTACCGGGTGTATTGGGGATGGATTTTGCGGGCACCATTACCGAAGTGGGTGAAGGCGTCAATGAGTTTGCCGTTGGCGATGAAGTGTATGGGTGTGCTGGTGGCTTAGCTGACTTACAGGGTGCGCTTGCGCAATACATGCTTGCTGATGAAAGATTAATTGCTCATAAACCTAAAACCCTCTCTATGCATCAAGCGGCAGCTATTCCATTAGTCGGTATTACGGCTTATGAAGGTCTTGTTCGTGCTGGTGTAAGTAAAGGCCAAAACGTTCTTGTTCATGGTGGTGCTGGCGGCGTTGGGCATATTGCTTTACAACTAGCTAAACACTTTGGGGCTGACGTATTTACGACGGTCGGCGATGATTCGCAATTCAAATTAATGGAAGAACTAGGCGCAACAGCTATTAATTATCGTACTGAACAAGTTGCAGATTATGTTGCCAAGTACACTCAAGGCAATGGTTTTGATGTGGTATTTGATTCTGTGGGAGGCGCTAATATTAGTAACTCATTTGAAGCAGCTGCTTTGAATGGTCAAATTGCTACCACAGTTGCCATGCTTGATTTAGATTTAACACCTGCTCACTTTAAAGGCCTGTCGTTACATGTTGTATTTATGTTGATCCCAATGCTGCATAACTTTAAGCGTCAGCAGCATGGTGAGATATTAGCTGAACTTGCAAAAATTGTTGATGCTGGTGAATTAATCCCGATAGTTGACCCTAATGAGTTCAGCCTTGAATTAGTAGGTAAAGCGCACGATCACCTCGGAAGTGGTAAAGCACTAGGTAAAGTTGTTATTGATGTGTAATGATTTATAGCTACACGTTTTAGGGGATAGACTGGTTCCTTAAGATAGCCCTTAATAGCGATGGTTTTATGTAAATTTAAAACCATCGTTTCTTTGATTATTTTGTTTTTTCACGCCAATTTGGCGATTAATTTAATATTTTTACAACTTTTTTCTATCCCCGTTTATAAAAGCTAATACAACCACTTAGCCTATATTTTGCAAGTCTGCGTTCAGCTATTCACAGTTTGTCAACCTTGAATGATCAGTTCTATTACTCTAACCTTTATTTTTATTGAACGTTCAATTAATAAAAATTATGCCTAAAGTTGGAATGGAACCTGTCCGTCGTCAGCAGCTAATTGACGCCACTATTGAGTCGGTTGCTGAGTTTGGTCTGCAGGGCACAACTATTAATAGCATTAGTAAAAAAGCAGGGTTGTCTTCGGGCATTATTAGCCACTATTTTGGTGGTAAACAAGGCTTGATAGAAGCCACTGTGCGCTATTTATTATCTAACTTAAAACGTGAGTTAATTAAACGTGTAACTACGACGACAACGCCTGAGCAAAGGTTGATGTTCATCGTTGAGGCAAACTTTGCGCGCTTACAATTGCAAAGCGATACGACAAAAACATGGTTAAGCTTTTGGGCGCAATCAATGCATGATGCGCAATTACACCGCTTACAAAATGTTAATAGTCGTCGCCTTTTTAGCAATTTAACAAGTTCATTTAAACAGTTAATGAGCGCACCTGATGCCAAACTTGCAGCGGAGCTATGCGCTGCCATGATTGATGGACTATGGTTAAGGGCAGTATTAAGTAAGTCTGACGAAGATCAATTTGAACATTGCGAGCAATTAGCCAAGGGCTATGTAAATTCACTTATCAAACAGTACGGAGCTTAATGTGACAACGCCTGTTTATCAAAATTTTATCAACGGTCATTTTTTAAAGAATCAAAGCGGCGAGACTTTCGCTGTTAAAAACCCTGCCACCGATGAAGTAATTTACCATGTAGAAGTCGCCGATGCGTTTGTACAAAATGCAGCCATTGAAAGTGCAAAACAAGGTTTTGCAACGTGGTCAGCAATGACGCCTATCGAGCGTAGCCGTATTTTATTAAAAGCCGTTGAATTACTACGCGCACGCAACGATGAATTAGCAAAAATTGAAGTGCTCGATACGGGCAAACCTTGGCAAGAAGCCGAGTGTGTTGATGTTCAAACGGGTGCTGATGTTATTGAGTACTTTGCAGGCCTTGCTCCTGCGCAAGTTGGCCAACAGCAAATGGTCGGTGAAGATTTTTACTACACGCGCAAAGAGCCTTTAGGAATTTGTGCAGGTATTGGCGCGTGGAACTACCCGTTGCAAATAGCGTGTTGGAAATCAGGCCCTGCACTTGCTGCAGGTAATGCACTTATTTTTAAACCCTCTGAAGAAACCCCCCTTGGCGCAATTAAACTGGCTGAAATCTTTTTTGAGGCGGGCGTACCTGCAGGCGTGTTTAACGTTGTACAAGGTGCGGCTGAGGTTGGCCAATGGTTAACACAAAGCGATGATATCGAGAAAGTATCGTTCACCGGTGAGGTAGGCACAGGTAAAAAAGTGGTCGCTAGTGCCGCAGGTTCGCTTAAAGATGTGACCATGGAGCTTGGTGGAAAATCGCCATTATTAGTATTTGATGATGCTGATATTTCCCAAGCGGTAAGCGCAGCTATGTTAGGCAACTTTTATACTCAGGGCGAAATTTGCACTAATTGCACACGTATTTATGTACACAAAAATGTGTACAAGCAATTTATTGATGAACTTAAAACGCGCACTGAGCAAAACATTATTGCCGGTGACCCAATGAACCCTGAGGTAAACTTAGGTGCGCTTATTTCAAAAAATCATCATGAATTAGTGATGGGTTACATTGATAAGGGCATTAGTGAGGGCGCAACGTTACTTACTGGTGGTGAAGCACTGAAACCTGACTCTGCACCAAATGGTTATTTTGTCGCGCCTACGGTCTTTACTGATTGCACCGACGACATGACGATTGTTAAAGAAGAGATTTTTGGCCCAGTGATGAGCGTGTTGGTGTTTGATGATGAAGATGACGCAATTCGCCGCGCTAACGATACCCATTTAGGCTTAGCAGCAGGTGTATTTACTAAAGATATTAAACGGGCACACCGTGTTATTCATCAGTTACAAGCCGGTATTTGTTGGATCAACAGTTATGGCAACTCGCCTGCAGAAATGCCTGTAGGGGGTTATAAGCAATCGGGGATTGGCCGTGAAAACGGTATTGAAACACTTGATCACTATACCCAAACTAAATCAATTTATGTTGGTATGACTGATATAGAGAGTCCATTTTAATGAGTGCACAAACTTATGATTACATCATAGTCGGTGCGGGCTCTGCAGGGTGCGTACTGGCGAATCGATTATCTGAAGATAGCAACAATCGCGTATTGCTATTAGAAACTGGCGGCAGTGATAAAAGCATTTTTATTAAGATGCCAACAGCGCTGTCTATCCCCATGAATACTGATAAGTACGCATGGCAGTTTCATACTCAAGCTGAACCATTTTTAGATAACCGTAAAATGCATTGTCCACGAGGGAAAGTATTAGGCGGGTCGTCGTCAATTAATGGCATGGTTTATGTGCGTGGTCATGCAAAAGATTTTGACGAATGGGAACAACATGGTGCCGAAAATTGGGATTACCAATCATGTTTACCGTATTTTCAAAAAGCCGAAACGTTTTATTTAGGTAAAAATGAATACCGTGGCGATAACGGCCCGCTTGGCGTTAATAACGGTAATGAAATGGCCAACCCATTGTATAAAGCCTTTATTAATGCCGGTCAGCAGGCCGGTTATGCCGCTACTGATGATTACAATGCAGGGCAGCAGGAAGGTTTTGGGCCAATGCACATGACTGTTAAAGACGGTGTAAGAAGCTCGGCAAGTCGTGAATATTTAGACCCTATAAAGTCACGTAGCAACTTAACCGTTGTAACTGGCGCTTTAGCTGAAAAAGTATTGCTTGAAGGTAAAAAAGCCACGGGTGTTGAGTACAGTATCCATAGTCAAACTAAGCAAGTATTTGCCGCCAAAGAAGTGGTATTAAGTGCCGGGCCTATCGGCTCACCGCATTTGCTGCAGCTTTCAGGAATTGGTGATAGCGAAACACTTGCAGCTGCAGGCGTTGAAGTAAAACACCACTTACCTGGTGTCGGTCAAAACCTGCAAGATCACTTGGAATTTTATTTTCAATACAAGTGTAAGCAACCAATTACCTTAAATGGAAAGTTAGGGCTTATTTCTAAAGGCCTTATAGGTGCCCGCTGGTTGTTAAACCGCAGTGGCCTTGGCGCTACAAATCACTTTGAATCTTGTGCGTTTATTCGCTCAAAACCGGGTGTTGAATGGCCTGATATTCAATATCACTTTTTGCCAGCGGCAATTCGTTATGACGGTAAAAGTGCGTTTGATGGTCATGGTTTCCAAGTGCATGTTGGTCACAACAAACCAAAAAGCCGTGGCGCGGTCACGATTCAATCGGCTGATCCTAAAGTTGCACCAAAAATTCAGTTTAATTATTTACAGCATCAAGATGATATTGAAGGGTTTAGGGCATGCGTGCGTTTAACCCGTGAAATTATTGAGCAAAGTGCGTTTGATGACTATCGCGATGATGAAATTCAGCCGGGCAAAGAGATTCAAACCGATGAGCAAATAGATGCATTTGTGCGCCAAGCAGTAGAAAGTGCTTATCACCCTTCATGTTCTTGCAAGATGGGTGAAGATGAGCTCGCAGTAGTTAACTCTAATACGCAAGTACATGGTATTGAAGGGCTACGCGTAGTGGATTCATCTATTTTCCCTACAGTGCCAAACGGTAATTTAAATGCGCCAACCATTATGGTGGCAGAAAAAGCGGCTGACTTAATTTTAGGTAAGCCACCACTTAGTAAATCGCATGCAGCGGTTGTCATGGAACCAAAATGGCAAACAAAGCAGCGTAGCTCGGAGATCTAATAATGTCACCTGAGACACGTGTTGTGTCTCGGGGCTTGCAGTGGCGCGCACCATAAGTTGTTTGTGGTGCGTTAATGCGAGGCTAAAACACACGGAGAAAAAATGACGTATTATCATTTATTTTGGGGAGGAAATTATGACCTTATGGCTTAGTGCTGGCATTATTTTTACCCTAATAGCAATTATCGCAATATTAGTAAAATGGGGAAATGTACAGTGTGTAGGCGTTACACCTGTTAGAACATTTACCTTTATCGCAATCTTATTTACATCAGGCTTAGACGTTGGCTTGATTATGTTTCCACTGACTGAGTTTGCAGGTTATGCAGACATAAAAGCAAGCCCAGAGTATGCGTTTGCCAATCCATTAGCTATCGAGTTTGGTTATTGGGGCTTTCTGATCTGGGGATTTTATTTCCTTACGTGCTTTTATTTCTGTGTAATAGAACCCAAAGTGAAGTTTTTCGAAATTCCATGGGTTAAATTAATCAATAATGTAGTAATTATTGGTACTTGTGCATTTACTGCTTTTTTATTGCTGTCTAACTTACCTTGGTATTTACCGGGTTTAGGTGACGGTGAATCTATTATTCCTTCGTTTTATCTGATTGTTTTTGCCGCGATTTGTTTTGCCGTGTATTCAAGTACTGATATTAAATACGTGCGCTTTTTAAGTATTTCAACTACTTGGCTGTTTATTGCTCTAATTGCTTTTATGTGGTTTGGCGCATTCATGGGGGAAAACGGACAGGTTTCTGACTTTACAAATAATATTGCCTTAATTGGAAATTATTTTGGCAACATCAATGAATTTGTACTGCCGCTTAATGATTATCATGAGTTTTACTTATTTTGGTGGTTTGCTTGGAGCATTATGATTGGCCAGTTTACCTCGCGTTTTGTGGGTGGATTAAAGACCTATCAAGTGCTTGGTGCGATGTTAATTTTCCCTTCAATCCCAATAGCGATTTGGTTTAGTGTGCTTTATCAATATCACGAAGCGGGTATATCGACTGCTGGAATTAAAAATATTGCCATGGTGTTTGTCGGAGTTGTATTTGTCATTAACTCACTAGATTCTCTTATTCGCCTATATACCGATAACTTGAATATGACCGTAAAGCGTTTAGGTAAATTTAATTATATTGCATTTAATGTTGTGGCTCTTTCGTTATTAACCCTGTTATTTAAATTAAACTTTTTACAAATACAATGGGTTGGGGCTCTGGTGATTGGCTTGTTTTTTGGTTGCGCCGCATTTATTGCCTATAGCAAGTTTAAAACAGTAAGCAATATTGACAGTTCACCTAAAGATAACAAGATTGACTACACCAAAATTGAATCAGTAAGCTAAGGAATTAACATGACAACACATAAATCACTACTTGCAGTTGCACTGCCATTTGCACTTTTTTCAGCTTCTGCATTAGCAGACTGGTCAACGACCATCACGGGCGTATCTGATTATACTTTTAATGGTGTGAGTCAAACTAACAATGACCCTGCAATTCAGGGCAGTTTAGATTACTCTTTTGGTGATTCAGGCATGTACGCAGGTACGTGGGCGTCAAACGTGGACTTTGGTGAAGACACCAACATTGAATGGGATGCTTATTTTGGCCGTTATGCGCAGCTAAATGATGCACTGAGCGTTGATTATGGTTTAGCGTATTACAGCTACCATGGTCAAAGCAACTCAAGCGGTTATAACTATTTTGAAGCTTACACTAAGTTTGGTTATGCCAGCGATTTAGGTCAAACCGAGCTTAACTTTTGGTACACCTGGGATTACTTTGGCACCGGTGCAGGGCATGTGATTTCTATGGTTGCACACACAGTGGAACTTGCACCTAACCATGCACTACGTGCGAGCTTTGATATCTCAAACTCACTCGATGGTGACAAATACCCATGGGATGGTAATGATAAATCTTACAATCACTATCGTTTAGCTTATCAAACAAACCTTGCTGGTTTTGATATTGAAGTAGCCGGTGAGAATACCAGTATAGATTCGGATACAGCGGATGAGCGAATTGTGTTATCTATTGGACGTACTTTTTCACTTTAAGCGTTTTAAATTATTTTGTTTAAGCAGCAAAGCGGCCATTTATTAATGGCCGTTTTTTTGTGCTAACTGCTAACTTTATTAATGAGAATAGTGACTATTACCTAGTATTACTTAAGGGTAGATAATCTCCTTGTTCTAACCCTTTAAAATAGGCTTGATAGCGTCCATCTTGCCTAAACTGGGCTAAGTTTGAGTTAAATATCTCCAAGAGCTTTTCACTTTGCGCTACATTTTTGGGAAAGAGCAAAAAGCTGGTGTTAATGAGTAAAGGTTTGGAATGATGAATAATACTTTTGATGAGTTCTGGGGCTTGGCTATTAAGAGTGTGGTAGCCCACGCTTATTTCCTCAGCGAATACATCGATGCGGCCAATCGCTAAGCGACGAAAATTTTGCTCAGTTGTCGCAACACGTGATAAGTCAAACACACCGTCTTCAATAGCTTGATCAAAAGCAGGGCCATAACTATAGCTGAGCCCACCACCGATAATGAGCCCTTGAAGGTCAGCTATGCTCTGCCAATCGAAATGGTTCTTTTGCTGATAAAAAAAGACAAATTTTTCGTTTAATACAGCATCACTGTAATGGTAAACGTTTTCTCTTTCTTTACTATGCATCCATATCGCAGTTGCAACATACTTGCCGTTATTTGTGTCGTGATATGCTCGCCCCCAAGGTAAAAAAGTAAAGTTAACTTGCATGCCTGCTTCGGCGAATATGTCGCGGATTAGGTGAGCAACAACACCCTGATGGGGTAATGATTCACTTAGAAATGGTGGCCACTCACCAGCACTTATATTGATGGTTTTTAAGTTTGAGTTCGCCGCTATTGGCACCGCAACTAATTTATTTGCAAAACAAAGTAATACGCAAAAGATGAATACTTTTTTTATTGTAAGCATACACAACCTCTTTGCTAAAACTTAAAAATACTTCATGGTGATTATTTGAACTAATTTGATAGTACCTTAGCAAATAATTAAAAGCGAGTTTAAGATGAGAACTTATAACGTTAATTAATACTTAGTACTTACAGTAAGCTGTTGTGATATCACATGGGTACTAAAGTCCACCCATGCGCTGGTTGCTTTTATCTAACCTCATTCGTTTATATATACCTGACTGTAGCTCTATTTAGTCCCGCCATGAATAAAGCATAAGCAGCTATTGAAACGAGTTTAACTACGCTGTCACCATGGTCAAACATATAGTTTGCTAAGCCCATGTTTAGTCCAAAAGATAAACATAAAAATAGGCTAAGTAGGTTTATATTTTTGCATACATTACTGATTGAAAAACTAAATAATATTCCACTAGCACAGGCTAAAGCATAGCCCAAGGTGTTGAATATCAATAACTCTTCATAAGGTACAGTTAGCGCCAATACAGTGATAAAAAATAAGCCAATGATCATAATTGATAACTTAAACACGCTGTGGCTAAGAGCTACTTTTGCACTATAACTGGAGCTATAAAGAGGCAGGGTAAATAATAGCTCCCACGAGTTTTGCTTTTGAATTTTACTCCATAAACTCAATGTCACTATGGTAAATAAGAGTAAAGTCAGTATAAATACAGCATGCTCAATAATATTAATAAATAAGTTTGCAGTGACAGCCACTGCGCAAAAAAGGGCGATGAGTATCAGGTACTGCGATAAGCTTGCACCAACAAAGTAGCTAAGCGGGAAGAGTTGTTTGTTTATTTCGTTACCGTAATTGGATAAAAAACCACTGGGTATTGGTGACCAGCCTGATTGAAGACCTTGGCGGTAATTAGTCAAAGATCTTAAGTGCCAACGATATGCATTGGCAAACGTTTTATGCGCCAAAACAATACCGATAAAGCAAAGAGTACTAATGGGTGCTAACCACAGTGGTAGTTGGTCGATCAATACACATATAAGTATGCTAATTAGAAAAGCAATGTAACAAATTGCAGTAAATCGATGACTATTAGAGCGATTTAAAAACCAAATAATGAGACCAAGTACGTTTGCTACACAAAATGTTGTTAGCAGGGCAACATTGCCTGCAATAGCGATACTTAATAAAGCAACCATGTTATTAAAGGCAAGAAAAGCTTTTCCTTGAAACATAACGTGTTTGCAATAATCAGGCACTAATGCCTGCCATTCAGTGGCTTGCATTTTAATACTTTGCCATGCAACTGCGCTGTACATACAGATAGTGGAGAACATGATCATTAATTCGTGAAGATCTTCTATCCCGATTGCTACTAAGCACAATAAAGTAGATATAAGCGCTGCAATAAAATAACTGGCGCAGCCAGCTTCTTTTAACCATAGGCTGGTTAAACCTTGATGCCAAGATCGGTTACTAGCAGTTATCATCCATGCAGCTCCACAAATAGCTGTTCAAGGGATAGCGTATTTATCGCGATGCTCCCAGTTATGTCTTGGCCCGTGTAGCCGTATATAATGGCGCTATTTGGTTGCTGGTTGAGTACTTGATAGGTGCTTAAATCAATCCCTGAGTCAGTAAAACTAACTTTTCTAACCGTATCACGAATTAAATCGAGTTCATCTATGAGCAATAATTCGCCATCTTTTATCAATGCAATATGACTGGCTACGCGCTCGATATCAGAGGTGATATGCGATGAGAATAAAATACCAGAGCCCGAATCTAGCGCTAAATCAAATAGGTCGCTCATAAAGTCGCGCCGAGCAATTGGATCTAAGCTTGCTACCGGCTCATCTAAAATGAGTAATTTGGGTCTATAAGCCATCGCCATAATAAGCGCGAGAGCTTGGCGTTGACCTATTGAAAGATCATTTACCGCATTGTCACTATTTAGTTCAAAACGAGCGAGCCACTTTGCTTCTAATTGCATATCCCAATTAGGGTAAAAACTACGATGCAATGCTAATGCATCTGCAATTTTAAAGCCTTCATAGCCAAATGTTTGTTGTGCGACATAGCCAATTTTTTCTTTGTTGGAGGCGCTTAATTGATGACTTAATTCACCGAGTATTTTTACTTCACCTTGGTCTGGCTCTATTAGACCCAGCGCGCTACGTAATAAGGTTGTTTTACCTGCGCCATTTTTACCTAGTAAACCAATCACCATGCCGGGTTCAAGGCTGAGGTTTATGTTGTTTAATACAAGGCGTTGGTTGTAATGTTTAGAGACATTTTTATAGCTAAGAAGTGGTTGTGTCATTGTTATAATTCCCACCGTTTTTTTATTAGTTCGGTTAAAGCTGGTTGCGGTACATCGAGCTGTTTTGCTTGTTGAATAAGTTGATCAATAGCTTTAAAAAGTAACGTTTCTTGCTGATCAGTTTGTTGGGCTGTTTTTTGGGCCACTCTAGTTGCTTGGCCACGGCGTCGCTCAAGCCAACCTTGATCGACTAATTGACCTATCGCTCTTGAGACCGTCATTGGGTTTACAGCAAAGTGATCGGCTATTTTTCGCACCGAAGGAAGTTCATCTCCTGCAGACAATTGCCCACCCACAATCAAGCGCACAACTTGCTCGTGCAATTGTTTGTAAATTGGATCGCCACTATTAGGGTTGACATTAATAAATTCTAGCATTACTCTTTCTCTACTGTATTAATACATTAATACACCGATACACTAAGTAATAAGTTATCACATTAAGTGTAAAATGCAAATAAGGGAAAGAGTGATGAAAAGTACATTTAAATATTGTAATAGGCTGATAAAATTAGCTATTTTACCTTTTTTAATCGTGAACTCAGCAATTTCACAGGGACAAGAAAACGACAATAATCCTGTAGAATTAACACCATGTTACATGGAAGGCCTATCAGATAGACTAATGTGCGGCAGTATCGCTCAGCCTTTATCAGATAATCCAGCCGATGGTGAAATTGATATTCACTTTGCTGTTATACCAGCAATAAAGCCAAGTAACCCCGGAGAGGCTGTGTTGGGTTTTGCTGGTGGACCTGGTCAAGGAGCGGTTGATTTAGCGCAAGTGTTTAATCGTAATTTACGTTTTGCCCGTGAAACACGTGACATTGTACTTGTGGATCAGCGTGGTACTGGCTATTCAAAGCAGCTGCAATGTGACAGCGATGATTTAAAAACACAGTTCGCATTTAATGATGCCATCACTGATTTACAAACCATGAGTAAGCAAGACACCGAGCAATGTAAAGCGAAGCTCAACGTTGATTTAAGCCACTTTACTACCTCCGCTGCGGCAAAAGACTTTGAAGCTGTACGTGTTGCTCTAGGCTATAAAGGCTTTCATTTATACGGCGTGTCATACGGTACGCGTATAGCGCAAGAATACACGCGTCAATTTCCTGCTTCTGTTATAACAAGCACCTTAGATGGTGTAGTGCCAATGCAACAAAGTTTTGCTGCAATCGGCGAGGCAATAGACGCCTCATTATTTGCTTTGTTCGAACGCTGCAAAAATGATGTTGCCTGTAATGAGCAGTTTCCACGCTTGGAAATACGTTTTAATGAGTTTTTGGCTAGACTTGAGCAACAACCTATTGAAGCGCAAGTCAGGCACCCTCGCAGCTATGAGCTGATCCCTTTTACTGTCACTAAAATGAAGTTTTACAGTGCGATTCGTTTAGCGCTTTATAGTCACACAACCCGTTCTATTGTGCCTTTAGTGATTACTAAAGCGGCTCAAGGTGATTTTTCGCCATTGGCAGGTTTAATGGCAAACGCAGATTTAACCCAATCGCTCGCAATGGGCATGCATAACGCCATTGTATGCTCAGAAGACTGGCCTCAATTAACCGAGCAAACTCGTGCTCGTTACAATGATACATACATGGGTAAAACCATGATCGAAGGTCTTGATATTGTGTGTCCAATTTTAGAGGTTAAGCCTGCAGATAAAGCATTTTATAAGCCATTACAAAGTGATAAACCAACTTTATTGTTATCCGGTGCGCGTGACCCTGCAACGCCACCAAGCTGGGCAGAACTTGCAATGGTTGATATGGCCGATGCGACACACCTTGTTGCCCCAACCGCCACACATGTGGTTGGTTCGCAAACATGTGCACCAAAGATTATCGCCCAGTTTATAGAGCAAAAATCGATGCAAGATATAGATACCAATTGCATAAGTGAAGAAAATGATAAGCAGTTTTTTATGAACATTAATGGGGTTGCAAACACGCATTCAACACCTGCAGCGAACAAGGAGTAAGTTATGATAAACGTATCGAATTTGACCAAAAAAATTGGCGATGTTAATGCATTAAACGGATTAAGTTTTAGCGCCGAAAATGGCAAAATCACTGGCTTGCTTGGGCCTAATGGTGCCGGTAAAACCACCTGTTTACGCACCGTTTTTGGCTTGTTAAAAGCAGACAGCGGATTTGCCGAAATTGACGGTATTGATGTTGCAAAGCAGCCTATGCAGGCAAAACAAAACTTAGGACTATTTCCTGACCCATGTGGTTTGTATGAGCGGCTTACACCGCGAGAATATATTAGCTTTTTTGCTCAACTGAGCGGCCTTAGTACTGCGCAAGCAAAGGAAGCTACTACGCAAGTAATTGATAAGTTGAGCATGAATGATATTGCAGATCGCCGTTGCCAAGGTTTTTCGCAAGGCCAACGAATGAAAACGGCATTAGCACAAGCCGTTGTTCATAACCCAACGAACGTTATTTTGGATGAGCCAACCCGTGGCCTCGATGTAATGAGTACACGTATTCTAAGAGAGCTGTTATTGCTACTTAAAGCGCAAGGACATTGTGTTTTGTTTTCATCCCATGTGATGCAAGAAGTAGCGGCTTTGTGTGACCACGTTGTCATTATGGCAAATGGGCAGGTAATTGCTCAGGGGTCTATTGAACAGCTGTGTGAACAAGCAGGTAAAGATACATTAGAAGAAGCATTTATTGCGTTAATCGGTAGCGATGAGGGGATTGCAGCATGATCAATTTATTAAAAGTACTCTTTAAAAAAGAAGTCATGGATGCAAGTCGTGATAAACGCTCCGTCATGGCAGGACTTTATTATGCGATTGGTGCGCCAATAGGTATGTGCTTGCTAATGGGTATTTTATTACAGCAATTAGCGTCTCCTGAAGCGCTTAAAATTACCATTGAAAATGCCAGTAATGCACCGGGTTTAGTCGCTCACTTAGCCAGTAGTGATATTAAAATGGCGGATGATAAAAACGATCCTCTACTTAAACCGATTACACTGTCTATTAGTGATGACTATAAGCAGAATCTTAGTGAGGGCCGTCCAGCGACAGTGACGCTTATCGCTGATAAGTCAGATGATAAACTGGGTAAACATATTAATCGCGTTGAAAAAGCGATGGCCGTTTATGGCTCAGAGATTGCCAGTTTACGCTTGGTATCTCGCGGTATTGACCCTAACTTAATGCGTGCACTTGCCATTGAAGTTAATGATCAAGCAACCCCTGATTCTAAAGGTGGGATGATCTTAGGGTTCGTAGTTCTCACTATTATTCTAACGTTATTTTATGCGGCAATGAGCTTAGCTATTGATACCAGTGCGGGCGAACGAGAGCGTAATTCTTTAAGTTTATTGTTAAGCCACCCGTTAAGTAGCTTGCATATAGTACTAGCCAAAGTGGGCGCAATAGCGGCGTTTTCAATGTTAGGTTTGATTGTTATTTTGGTTGTGTCTAAAGTGGTTTACCCTATGGTTGCATGGGAACAATTAGGGTTTAGCATAACGATTACACCAGAGTTTATGCTGTTTTGTATTGCGATATGTTTGCCGATTGCTTTGATGTCGTCCAGCTTGCAAGTGTTTGTCTCTTTTATGGCAAAATCCTTTAAAGAAGCACAATCATACGTCACCATGGTGTTATTTATTCCAATGGCATTAAGTATGATCACAACCTATGACATTGCGACGGATGTGGTGCAATGGCTGCCTATAGCCGCGCAGCAGTTTGCTCTGATGGAATTTATCAAAGGTAACCCTATTCCTGTTCCGCAGTTACTGCTATCAACACTAATTACACTGATATTATGTGCCGTATTTAGCTTTTTAAGTGCACGCATGTTGAAAAGTGAAAAGGTGGTATTTGGTTTATAAAAAGTAGTGATTAAAAAAGCGGCTAGTTGGCCGCTTTTTAGTATGTCGTTTTTTAATCGCTTTGCTTAGAAGTAAGCAGTTACGCCAATCCAGAAGTTACGACCTTTGTCTTTAACGTTATAGTCGTCAGTAAAGCTCACTTCATCACTGCCGGAAGCATACTCATATTGCCCGTCGCCATTTAAGTCGGTGTAGCTTGTGCTATACGAGGTAAAGTCTTCGTCTAACAAATTATTGATACGGGCATTAATTTGCACGTATTCATTAACGTAGAACTGTGCACCTAGGTTAAATAGGTTGTAGTTCTTATAGTAAAGCGCTTGGTCGTGCACGTTATCCCAACCACGATAGCGATCTGAGCGGTATACACCTTGCAAGTATACTTCCATAAAGTCGGTGGCTTCCCAGTTCAGGGTTATGTTAGCCATGTGCTCAGCGCTGTTTGTTAATGGCTGACCTTCTTCTGAGCCACTTTGTTGCTCGCTATCTGTCCAGGTGTAGTTACCACTTACTGAAACAGTCTCAGTAATTGTATATTGCCCAGCAATTTCAATACCTTGTAAATCAACTTCATCGATATTGATTTTTTGACTGTAGCTTTGGTATCCAAGTTGATCATATTGGCCTAAATTAACACAAGGGCGAACATCGTTGGTTTGCTCACAGCTAAAAATCGTATCACCACGGGCGATTTTGTCTTCAAACTTGGTGTTGTAATAGGTGATGTTAAAGTTATGCGCACCTTCTAATGAATTCCAATATAAAGCAATTTCAGAGTTCACACTGGTTTCAGGCTCAAGCTCTGGGTTACCTGCAAAAGGGCTAGTGCCTTGACCGCCGAAGCCTGTGATCCCATCGTATAAATCAGTTGTTTGTGGCGTTTTGTAACCCGTGCTGATACCACCTTTAACAGTCCACGTATTATTAACGTTATACACACCGTATAAACGAGGTGACACTTGGCTACCAAACACGTCATGATCATCAAAACGAGCACCCGCAGTTAGCGTGAAGTTATCGGTCATCATCCAGTTATCTTCAGCAAAAATAGAGTACATGTTTTGTTCTTGTACTTTACCTGCTTCATTACTTTCTAAACCAAACACGCCGTCTTTTAGTTCGCCATCTATTAATTGGCCACCAACCACAAAGTTGTGATCGCCTAATGCGCCGCTGTATGGGATATCAAAGCGAAGATCGTATGTATATTGGCTACTTTCTAGTGGGCGTACAGGGCGTGGCAAGAACGTTTCTTCAGCAAGGTCTTTGCGTGCTTGCTCATCCATATTGGCATATTCGCCTGTACCATCATACATTTCTTGTAACTGCAGGCGCTCAGCCACACTTAATGGTAACGTTCGGCCATTATTTTGTGTATCCACATAAGACACGGACGCTTTCATTGTTGCCCAACTAAGCTCGCCATCGTAGCTAAGTGACCACCATTGACGGTCAAATTTTTGGTCGGCTGCATAACCAGCACGTGGGTTTACTTGGCCGCCACGGCTTGCCCAGATAGATTCAATATTATCCTTTGTGCCGAGTGGGTATGTGATAGTTCCAGATTCAATATTGTAGCTGGGTGTATTGTCATACACTTGGCTTGAGTTATCATAATCAAAGCTTAAATGATGGTTTTCAAAAGGGGAGTAATTGATAGTAAAACCAAATTGCTCATTGGTGTTATCAACAGTACGACCACCACTACCAAAACCTAGAGAACGTATATGTACTCGGCCATTAGGATCTGTTGCAGGTTCAAAGGTTGGCGACGAAGCTTGTTGCTCATAAATACTGCCACGTACACCTAGACTTAATACATTTTCAATTAGTGGGCCTGATACATTGAAATCGGTTGTAATATCGTCACCGAAGCTATCATCTTGCTGTAATGAACGGCTAAATGAAACAGCACCACCCCAGCTAGCCATGTGCTTTTTAGTGATGATATTTATAACGCCACCTAGTGCATCTGCGCCATACAGGGTCGATGCAGGGCCACGAATAACTTCTACACGTTCAATTGCATCAACAGGGGGGACGTGATTAAAGGCGTTGCCGCCAAAGTTATTAGGGTAAATATCACCATGGTTATTTTGACGTTTGCCATCAATGAGCAATAAAGTGTATTCGCCTGTTAGGCCTCGCATGCTGACACTGCCTTGACCGGTTTTATCGCGAGTTGTACCTACATCAATACCTTCTAGGTATTGCACAGCATCTAATACAGATGTGAAAGCATGAGACTTAATGTCTTCATTAGTAATGATTGAAATACTTGCTGGTGCCTCAGTGACTTTTTGTTCAAAGCCGGTTGCTGTAACAACCATACGTTCCATGTTTTTTTCGGGGATTTTTTCATCAGCTACAGCAGAAAAGTTAGCAGCCACAGCAACAGCGATTATGCTTGGCTTTAATAGGTTTGACATTGATTTCATTCCTTTATTAATTGCAATAATTAGGTACAGCGGCGCACATAATACACGAAAAAGGAACGTAATCAATAATTGTTTTCATTTGTGTTGTTTCTGATGCTGATTTATAAACGTATTATAAAATACAAAAGTCAGGGAATGAGGTAGACAAGGAAAGTGTTAAAGCGGCCATAGTAGCCGCTCTAAAGGTTTACAGTGATGATATTACTTGATCGCCATCAAATAGCTCGAAAATAGCTTTCTCCCCAGGTGGCTTAGAGGCAATATGTGCAAGTGAGTTTGCAACATTTTCTCGACTAATTTTTGCATCCTCTTTGCTATTTGGACGTTGCGTGGTTACTTGCATTGATGCACTTTCATCAGTCAGTGTGCCAGGTCTGACGATAGTGTAATTCAAACCGCTTTGTTTTAAGTGTTCGTCAGCCATGTGCTTGGCTACCAAATAAGGTTTTAGTTCACTTTCAATAGCATCTGGATCATCTGCTCCAATCGAACTAACCATAAGAAAGTTTTTTATATCATGGTCTTTTGCATAGTTTGCCGCTTTAGTAGCGGCCCATAAATCGATTAAAATCGTTTTATCAGCACCGGTGCTCCCACCTGAACCAGCTGCAAAAATCACTTGGTCGCAGCCTGTAAAGGCTTGACTAAAATCGCCTTCAAGGTCTTGTTCAACGACACTAAGGTTAGAGTTCTCTATGTCGTTTAACTTACTTTTATCTCGAACAAGAGCAACTACATGCTGTTGTTGAGATAGTAATAATTTGGTGGTCATTTTACCTATTTGACCGCTTGCTCCAATTACCAAAGTTTTGCTCATAATTAACTCCTTCTGATTAAAATTTCTCTCTTATAGTAGACCTTGGGGAGAAAAATTCTTTTTAAAGCCTATTACATAAATTAATTTAGTTTTCTTGAAGTTTAGGATATTAGTAATCGCCAGCTTTTCAAGCTGGTGATTACTAGCAACATAAAACACAGAATGATTAGCTATTACTTCTATGTGGTGCAAGTTTGTTAAACAGTAAGGCTATTAGAATGAAAACAATGCTCAGCCCAGCAACACCTGGCCATGCATAATATTGATAAGCTTTTACACCAGCAATAGACCCCAAAGCACCGCCTAAATAATACCCTAGCATGTAAACACCATTTATTCGGCTTTGCGCTTGTGGGTCAATCGAAAATACCCTCACTTGGTTGGCTACTTGAGCACTAAATACCCCAAAGTCGATAAGGATTATTCCAATGACTAGCGCGATTAAACTCTTTGCATACACTCCAGTGATTATAAAACCAACTGCAATAATAAATAATGCAAATTTTATCAATGATTTAGAGCCTAACTTGTTCACCCATTTACCGGATGATTTTGCGCCTATGACGCCAGCTAAAGCAATAACACCGAAAAACCCAGCTTGTTGCGCATTATAATTAAATGGCGCATGACTAACATGAATTGCAAGCGTTGCCCAAAGTGCGTTAAAAGCAGCAAACCAACTGGCGCCTGCAAAGGTAAGTATTTGTAATGACTTGTGTTTTTTAAAAAGGACGAATGTGCTTTTAAGCAGCTGGGTATATTTTAAATTTGTATGGACTGTATTGTGAGGCAGTGCTTTATAAAGCAGTAAGCCAAATATAGTAGCTAATAAGGCAGACATCACAAATACAGCGCGCCAGCCGAAGTATTCAGCAATTGAGCCGCTAAGGGTTCTTGATAATAAAATACCTAAAGTAAGACCCATCATTAGGGTGCCTAGCGTTGCCCCTTTTTCTTTTGGTGTAACTAAAGATGCTGCAAATGGGATAAGCTGCTGGGTAATATTAGCGCTTAAACCTATAAAGAACACGCCTATGAGTAAGACTGTTAAGTTTGGTGCTGTCACGGCGAGTAGAGAAGATAAAACAAGTAAAATAGAGAGTATAGCAATAAGGCGTTTTCTTGGGACTGAGTCACCTAATGGCGATATAAATAATAACGCCGCGGCATAGCCAAATTGAGTTAATGCGATAACACTGCCGGTCTTTGTATTTGTTAAACCAAACTCTTGCGCTATTAATGGCAATATGGGTTGGCTGTAATATAAGTTAGCTGCTGTAGCCGCAATAGCGGCGGTCATCAAAAATAACAATAGTTTGCTGATAGTGGGCGTCGTAGTCATCTTGATCTTATCTTTAGTAAGTGTAGTACTAGGATAAAATGTATTCGATTATAATAAAAATGATGTTATTTTATAGAATCTATAACAAATTCGTATGGGTGATGTGTGGACCTAAAAATACTAAGAAGTTTTGTCAGTGTGGCAACTCATAAGAGCTTCTCTGCTGCTGCGCGTGAACTACATACAGTTCAGCCTGCAATTAGTCGCCATATCGGAATGCTTGAGGCTGATTTACACGTTACATTGTTTGTTCGAAACTCTCGGGAAGTAAATATAACAAGTGCTGGGGAACAGTTATTAAAAGATGCAAAACATATTTTGGCATTAACTGAGCGAGCTAAAAGCCAAGTAAAACAAGCACAAAATGGACAAGTTGGCACGTTAAGAATCGGCTATTTAAGCTCGGCATGCTTAAGTTTTATGGCAAGTTTAGTTAGAGAATACAAGCATCAATACCCAAATGTGCACGTGAGTTTATTTGAGATGACCGCTTCAGATCAAGTTTCAGCATTTAAGGATGATTTAATTGATATTGGGTTTTCTAGGCCGTTACCTCAAGAAGTCGTTGAGGGGTTTACAAGTCATGAAATTTATACAGATCGGCTGGTGGCTGTGGTGCCTAAGTATCATCCTCTTTGGCAAAATGAAGAAGCTCAGCTACAGCAATTAAGTAATGATAAATTCATTTTATTTAATAGAGAAGAAGCGGTTGGCTTATTCGATGATGTAATTAGTTTGTGTAAAAGCGCAGAGTTTTCGCCAAACATTGTCAGTCAACCATGGCACATGCAAACCTTATTAACAGAAGTTTCAGCAGGGCTTGGTATCGCAATAGCCCCATATTGTATTCGCAAGTTATTCCATGAAGGGTGTTACTTTTTACAGTTATCAGATATAGAAAAAGCCATTCCAACTCAGTTACAGTTTAAAAATACACAGCTAAGTGCAACGGTTGCTGAATTTGTAAGTATCACCTTAAAGAACAAGGCCGTGATCCAAAAGAACATGGAATAAAAGTGAAGATGCCTTTAGCCAAGAGGAAACCATCCAATTATTTTTTGCTGCGAGTTTATTTGGCTTTTGTTTTAGTTTATCTAAAGAGCTATTCATACAATTGAATAGCTGACTTTATTGTTTTTTTGACTATGCTAATAGAAAGTATTAATTCATGGAGACAATGATGGCCGTTTCAGCGATACCAAAAGGTTACCATGCCGTGACCCCTTATTTAATTATTGATGGGGCGGCAAAAGCAATTGATTTTTATTGTAAAGCGTTGGGGGCACAGTTGATTATGCAAATGCCTTTGCCTGATGGCGGTATTGCTCACGCGGAAATTAAAATTGGCGACTCTCACATTATGCTGTCAGATACGTGCCCAGAAGCACACTTTAAAAGCCCCCATGAATTAGGTGGCACACCGGTCAGTTTAATGTTGTATGTTGAAGATGTTGATACCGTTTTTAAACTCGCTATTAGTTTTGGTGCGACAGAAGTACGCCCGCTACATGATCAGTTTTACGGTGATAGAGCGGGCACTTTACAAGATCCATTCGGCCATGTTTGGACTATAGGCACCCATAAAGAAGATTTGACCGATGAGGAGGTAAACCAGCGGATGGTTGACCTTATGAGTAAAGAGCAAGATGCATAGCAACAATGTCCTATAAAAATTAGCAGTGCGGCTATAGTTTATCTTAAGTTTAAATTATTCTAGGTGTTTCTTGCTTCTCGGTGCACCGAATAAAATTGCCAAATGACAAATACAAACAGAGATAAAAGCGCTGAGTCCCAACGCTCCGCCATAGCTTTTAATTAATGGTACAAAGTAATAAAATAATAAAGAGAACATGATACTGGCTGAGCATAGTGTATAAATGCCAAAGCGCTTGGGAGCGCTCATTCCGATGAATGTACCACCAAAAAAGAGCGTACCATAGAGCTCAGAATTTAGTTCTGCGACAGAAAAAGCGAGGTAAGCAATAATTGATAAAATAGCAGATGCTCTGATAGCGCCAATTTTATCGTGCTTAGCCAAAAGAAAAGTTAAAAACGCGCCGAGTAGTGAAATTAATACCGTGATTAAGCTCATACAATGATGCCTTTTGCGAGAATAAAAAGCGCTACACTTACAAATGCAATACTGCCTAGTTTTCCGCCAAAACCAGTGAATAACTTAGTTGTCACGGCATATAAAATTGCGCCAATTAGTGATATTCCTGCTAATTCCCAATAGCTATTAATTAACCCTTCTGAGCACATACCTGCAAAACTGCCTGCATAGATTGCAGCGTAAGGGTGTTGCCCATAACTTTTAGGCATAGGAATAAAACTACCAATCAAGCCGACTAAACAAGAGGCAACCACTGCAGGGGTTTGAAATTGTGTATGTAATATAAAACATGCAGCACACCCACTAAAAAAGGCGATATATTTTAGAATAAAAAATTTCGTCATGCTGGGTAGAGTAAATGACCGTGAAAAAATTATCTATAGTGAATTAATTGGCAGGTGCCATTTTTCTAATATAGCTTGATGCTGCCCGTTTTGTTTAATAGCCAATAGGGCATGTTCAAGCTTTTTACGGGTCTGCTTATTAAGCTTTTTATTCGCTGCTAAATACAATGTAGAAGGATAGTCAGTTAAATGTAGGTGCTTTTTGATGTCTTTTAAATCGAATCCTGCATGGTTTAGCTCATTTTTTAAAGTGAGTGTGTTTGTTAGTACAAAATCTAAACGTTTTTTAAACAGCATCTGCCACAATTGGATGTAATGGCTAACGAGTACTAAATTATCATTATCTGAAAAGCCTGCATCTCGAAGGTACTGTTCACTGGAGTAACCATTGATAGTACCAACTCGATAGTCTTTAGCTTGTTCTAAATTTTCGATGCTCGGTGTAAAACTATTTAAGCTGATCAAGTAAGCATCGGCAAAGTAAATCGAACCTAACCAGTGAAATAAATCAATACGTTGGTGGTTCTTTAATAACGACATCATTATTATATCAGAATTAACTTCAAGTTCGTGATATGCCCGAGCCATCGGCATAATCTCAAACGTTCCAGCTAACTCAGCTTGTTTTAACACTGCTTTTGATACATCCACTAATGCCCCAACAACCTCACCATTGTCATCAGTGTAATGATAAGGAGGGAGGTCTTCAGCGACAAATGTTAGTGCATGTGCAGTGTTTGTTAAACAACAAAGTAATATAACAGTCGTGACAAGACACTTCCTAAATAGGCTAATCATAGAGCCGTATAAACCTAAACAAGTTTCTGCGTGAAAAACGTTAATGTGCGTTGCCAAGCAAGCTCTGCGTTCTTTTCATCATACCGGCCTGTAGAGTCATTATGAAAACCATGATGTGCACCTGGGTACATATGCATTTGATACGGGACATTATTGGCTTTTAAATCGGTTTCATATTCTGGCCAAGTGGCATTTACACGTTCATCTAACTGGCCAAGTTGGATCATTAGTGGCGCTTTAATATTTTTTCGTAGCTCTTTACTGGCTGGAGTGCCATAGAATGGAACGCCTGCACTTAATAAAGTCGAGTCAACGGCGGCTAAGTAATTGACAATATAACCACCAAAGCAAAAGCCAACCGCCCCGAGTTTGCCATTACTACGAGGGTGTGATTTTAAAAACTGCGCGGCGGCGACAAAATCATTTTGAATTTTTTCTCTGTCCATAGTGCGTTGCATCGCTCTACCTTCATCATCATTACCAGGGTAACCACCTAGCGGATGCAAGGCATCCGGTGCAAAAGCGATAAAGCCAGCTTTCGCTAAACGACGAGCAACGTCTTTAACATAAGGGTTTAATCCGCGGTTTTCATGAATCACTAATACAACAGGAAGTTCACTACTTTGATTCGTTGGTACGACTAAATAACCTTGTCCTTTACTATGGCCTTTTGGTGAGTCAAAGGTTTGATACGTTGCTTTGATATCATCATCATTAAAAGAGACTTGTTCTGCGAGAGCGTAATTTGGAAGCAAAGCTGAAGTTAGCATAGCCATTGAATACCCTAGAGCGGCTAAGCCACCGAGTTTTTTCATAAACGTTCGCCTATCCATCATGCCGTGGGCGTATTCATCATACCAATCAAAGGCTTCTTGAGGGATATGACTCGTTTTTGGCTTATTCATGTTCACTCCTTAAAGTTATGTAGCGCAGTCTATAACAAAATTATTTAGTACAGCACTAACATAGCTGAGCTAATACAAAAAGTATATTAATCTATTGCAAGCATAGAAATAATTGCCGCCAATATTAATGAGTCATATACTTTTAGTTAACTTCTTCTCCTAGGTGCTTAGCAGCTAAGTCATCTAGCTCGGAACATGTATAATCAAATCCAGTGCCATCAAATTGGTAACTTACTTTTACATCTAATCCGCCATTGAGTAGGGTTGTTTTTACTTTCGCAACATGCCAGTCTTTAAGCTCATTTAAAAAGCGATTGGCGATTTGTCCTGACTGAAAACGATAACGTATCTCTGAGTTCATAATTACTCTCGCAGTTGGAAATTTTTACCACGCAGTTTGTGCATTTAGCTTAATTAGTCAAGTTTTTTATAATATTATCAATAGAGCATTTCATCTATAAGCTAAGTACGGTATAAGGGCGGTATGAAAACACCTAAACAAATTTTACCGTTAATCGAAGACGGTATAGTTGATGAAGTCATCAGCCAATTAATGAGTGGTAAAGAAGCCTCAGTCTACGTTGTACGTTGTGGGGAAGCTATCCGCTGTGCAAAGGTATATAAAGATGTTCAGCATCGAAGCTTTAAGCAAGCGGCTAAATACCAAGAAGGCCGAAAAGTTCGCAATAGCCGCCGTGGCCGAGCGATGGAAAAAGGCTCTAAATTTGGTCGTAAAGAGCAAGAAAACGTGTGGCAGAATGCCGAAGTAGATGCGTTATTTACTTTATCAAAAGCGGGCGTAAAAGTGCCGCAACCTTATGGCTGTTATGATGGAGTCCTAATCATGGATCTGGTAACAGACGATGAGGGTGATATTGCTCCACGTTTAAACGATGTCAGCATGACCGAAGAGCAAGCGATTGAAGATCATGCCACTATGGTGCACTACATTCGACTGATGCTATGTGCAGGCATTGTTCATGGTGACTTATCAGAGTTTAATGTGCTGGTGGATAGTTATGGTCCTGTGATTATTGATTTACCTCAGGCGGTTAATGCCGCTGCTAATAATAATGCGCAAGCTATGTTTTTACGAGATGTACGTAACATGCGCCAATACTATGGTCAGTTTGCCCCCGATATTTTAGCTACCCGTTTTGGTGAAGAAATGTGGGCGTTATACCAAGCGGGTGAATTAACACCACAAGTAACTTTGTATGGTGATCCTGAAGAAGATAACACCACCGCAAATGTTGACTCTGTGCTTGATGAAATAAAAGCTGCTTTTGAGCAGATGCAAGAAAATCAAGAGCGAATAAAGGCAGCGCAAGCACCTGATGAGTAAATTAGCTAAACTTAAATAGGTCGTCCCATTGTTTATCAAGGCTCGCTTTAGCTTGATGCAAAGGGATGGCAGTAAAAATCTCATTTTGTTTGTTAACTAACTGCATTTTAGTTAGTTTTTGCAGCGCATCGTTTATTTCAAAATCGAGCAAACAGTTATGTTGTTGCGCAAACCAAGTCTCAATTTTTTCATCTAATTGTGTTGGACTCAGACCCTTCGGTGAGTTGAGTAAAAAGGTATATGCAAGTAGAGCTTCTTTAACGTCTTCTTCTTGTGCAGAGTCAACTAATGTATGAAAGACGCCGGCGTTATTATCTAAATTTTTAAAATATAAGTTATCGGAAAGTGCTTTCATAAAGCGAATTTTCCGATTTTTAAATTTACTCCATTCTTTAAATATAAAGCCACCAAAAACCCCCATGCCAATTGCAAAAGTAATAAAATGTTGTTGGCCCATATGAACTTCTTCGCTGCGCCAACCAAGCCAAAAAGAGAATAGTGCAGCTAGTAATACAATTGAAGCCCCTAATTTAGTTACCAGTACCACAGCACCACCAACCAATGCTGAAGAGGCGATAACAGCCTTGTCGATGGGGCGCATTTTTACTTCACTGTTTGGAAAGAGCATTTCTAAATCAGCTTTTGGTACATTCTGGAATAACTTTACAATGGTAGAATTTGGCTCATATCCTAGTGGTTGTTTGTTTTTAGCGGCAAAGTAATCAGCATCTTTAAAGCGAATAAATACGGCTACTCGGTCGTAATTAGTAAACTGCAGAGGTTTTTTTCTCATTCCCCACCACGATGTTAAAACTTCGGTTTTTTGTGATTCACCCCGTCGATAGAAAACGACTTCTGCAAAATCATCGAACTCGACAGCCAAGCGTACTTTAAATAATGACTCTTCATTGAGAGCATCTTGTAAATCATCTTGTGTGATTTTTTCGTAATTAGCCGCATTGAGTATTTGCGCAAACCCTTTGGCAAACTCGCTTTGATGTGCTGCTTTTTGTTCTGTTGTTAGCTGTTTAATTTTTCGAGTGTCGCTGTTTGGATCAAAAGGCGCATAGTGATACTTAAGAGATTCAAGGTGAGTATAATATTGATGATGAATTAAACTCGATAATAGGTGACTAAATTGCTTAAACGACTCAGGCTCAGGGAGTAATTGAGCACATAAATTAATAACATCGTATTTTGTAAAAGGGATAAATCTATCGTAAGGCATATTATTTTTTTTCACCTATTTATCTATCTTGCGATAGTAAGAAATTCTGCAATAGAATGCGACCTAAATTTAGGGTGAACACCTTGGCATATTTACACATAAGAGTATCGACTTTACATTTTATATTAAACATACAATCCAGAGTTAGCTGTTACTTTTTAATGTAAGTTTATGATATTAAATATTTTAAATTCTATTCTTGTTACTGGCACCTGTATTGCAACTTGTTGTGTACGTAATAGCTCTTAAAGGATTTATTTTGAGCTTGGCATATCAATTAATGTGATAGGTGAATGTAATGAGGTTAATCAGGCAAGATAAAAGTAGTCGCTCCACTTTATTAACAGCAAAGAAAGCACTTGTTCAAGGCGCTGTATTTGCAAGTTGCATTGTTGGCTTTAATGCATCTTTGTTATCTGCTAAAACATCGGCGGGTATAACACAAGAGCACAGTGCACAGCATGCGACTAGTTTATCTGAACCTGTCTATTTAGATCCTAATTCCACACAGCTTATTGAGAAAATGAAGAATGTGATTAGCTGGCATCGTGAGCTGGTTAATCAAGGGGGCTGGCAAAATTTAAGTCTTGATGAAGTTCTTGAGTTTGGTAGTAAAGGACCCGCGGTTGCAGCGTTAGCAAATAGATTAATTCAAGGCGGAGATCTGACTCACACTAGCTGTATTAGCTATTCAACACTTAGTCAGGCTAAAGCGATAGAGCCCTGTATTTTTGATTTAAATATTGAACAAGCCGTGAAAAGTTTTCAGCAACGTCATGGATTATCAGTCGATGGGGTTGTAGGAAAAAAGACCCTGCGCGAATTAAACATACCAGCGAAAAAACGTTACGCGCAACTATTACTTAACTTTCAACGCATGACTCAGTTTTCGGGGTTAACTAACGAAGAATATGTATTGGTGAATATTCCCGAGTTTAAACTGCGTTACATAAACAAAGGTAACGTCATTTTAAAAAACCGTGTCGTTGTAGGTAAACCAAGTTGGAAAACTCCCGCATTTAGTGACCAAATAGAAAAGTTTGTTGTTAATCCAACTTGGCGCATACCGCTTTCAATTGCAACAAGGGAAATCGCACCTAAAGTTGCTGATGATCCTGATTATTTAGCGAAGAAAAATATTGAAATCAGAGAGAGCAGTTATATTGATAAAAATATAATTCCCGCTGATGAAATCAATTGGGATGAGATCGCGCCATACCAGTTTAAGCACTTTTTAGTAAAACGTGCAGGCAAAGATAATCCTCTAGGGGAAATAAAATACTTATTTCCTAATGTGAACGCCATCTATATTCACGACACGCCGGCCAAAAATTGGTTCAAACAAACTAAGCGTGCGGCTTCACATGGGTGTATTCGTATGGAGCAACCCTTTTCCTTAGCTAAGGCGATTATTGAAAAGCAAGGATTAGATGTTTTTAATGATGTAAATCAGGCGAGAGATGCAGATCAAACACGTACATTTCATTTGAAAAAGCCTGTGCCAATCCACTTAGTTTATTGGACTGCGTGGGTTGATGAAACCGATACTGTCAATTTTAGAACTGATGTTTATAACAGAGATAAGAACTTACACTTGCTTGAGTCGCAAGAAGCAATGATTGCGGCTAATTACTCGGTGGATAAACGTGCAGTCACGCCTTAGTATAGTTGGAGGAGTTATGAAGTATTTTTATGTATTCACCTGGCTGTGTTTCGGGTTTTTACTGCCGAATTATGTGATTGCGCAAGCTAAAAGTAATCATGAGGCGGTTGTTATTAAAAATACAGATGCCTTACCTGATGCAGAATTTAGCCTAAAAATAAACGACATTGTTGTGCCTTATAGTGTGTTTTCAGTATTTGTATTACCAAGCGAAAATGTAGAATTTGAAGTGCTTTATTCTCAATCACAAAAGGGCTATGTGTTAAGGCAAGTAGACAAACAACTCAAGGCGACATCAACGAATCGTTGGGTATGGCAAGCCCCTAAAAAGCCAGGCTATTATAAGTTGGTCATAGAATCGAGAGACGGCCAGCAGCAGATGCAAATTAATGCGTTTGTTAAAGTACCATCAGAGCAAGTGGAAGGCGGGAAACTAAAATATTTTCATATTGGTCACTACCCCAATGAGACTGAGCTTGAAGGTAAAGATCACTACATTGTACCTGATGGCTACATAGAGGTAACACAACAAAATCAGAATGTTCTTGTGTCACCACATTTCAGGTTAAAAGAGTTTATAAGTAAACAGCGAAGCAAGTTTCCTAAGTATGTGTATTTGCAAGGAGCATTGTTACTCAAATTAGAAAAGATAAGGAAAGAACTGGAACTTGAAGGGCATCCTGTGTCAAATATGGTTGTCATGAGCGGATACCGTACGCCTTATTACAATAAAGCAATTGGAAACGTAAAATTCAGCCGACACGTATTTGGTGATGCCGCAGACATATTTGTTGATAATGATGGTAATTACCGAATGGACGATCTTAATCGTGATGGTAAATTAACCATAGCGGACGCTGATGTGATGGCGAGCATCGTAGAGTCTTTAAACAAACGGGATTCTTTTAAAGGCTTAATAGGCGGGCTCGGTGTATACGGACCAAAGTCGCACCGCGGTGCATTTATACACATAGATACGCGTGGATTTAAGGCGCGTTGGCGCAACCCTTGATCACCGATAAGGATGGACATGTCGTTAACAAAAAATGTGAAACAAAAAACACGCAATTTCATAGACTCCAAGCATATGCTAAGCGGTATTACGGTGGCTTCTTTTTTAGAGTCAACCATAGTGCCTATTCCACTTGAAGCGGTAATGGTGCCACTTATGCAGGCCCGAAGAGAAAAGTTATGGCTTATTGCGTTAATGGCCACGATTGGGTGTATTGTTGGGGCGATTTTTGGCTATGCTATGGGCTATTACCTATTTGATTTGATAGGTGACTGGGTGATTAATTCTTTTTCATCTGCTGAGCAGTTTGAAACGGTCAAGCAAAAAATGCAGGAGCAAGGGTTTTGGTTTGTTATGACCTTAGGCATAGTGCCTATTCCCTTTCAAATTGCCATGCTTGCTGCGGGAGCGACAAAGTACTCGCTAGCTTTGTTTCTTTTAGCGACAACCATTGCACGCTCGATACGCTATTTTGGTTTGGCTTTAGTGGTTTATTATGCGGGTGATAAAGCTGAAAAAGTAATTAAAAAGCACAAAACTAAAGCGTTAATTGGTCTAACCGTAGTGGTGTTAATTGCATGGTGGTTAAGTACTTTGTAAGGCTATTGTTTATTTGGTAGTTGCTCGTTCATATAGCTAGGTACTATTGAGCGCTGCCAAATAGCTTTAAATGCTTTGTTAAATATATATAAAAATAGTAGTGGCATTAAAATGAGTTTCACAACTAACAGAGATAAAAGATTAATAAAATCGATAAATAGCGCCTCTAGTGATGTAACCATCTCAGTAATACCCGATGTTACTGCATCAGCTACTTTACTCACCATATTTCCCGTATTGCCTGCTAATTGATCATTATATAGCTGCACCTGTTGTTGTAATTGCTCTGTTTTAGCATGTAATGCCGCAAGCTGATTATTCAGTTTGGCTTGCTGTTGTTTTAAATCTTGTTGTTGCTTAATAAGTGGCCTAGCTTGTTCAAGCTCTATCATTGTCAGCTTTTGTGTCAGGCTTCGATTAGCTTGAATTGCATCGATACGAGTCCTAAGCTGTTTTAATTGCTCTTGGTTATCTTTAACAATTTTGTTTAATTGGTGCTGCTCAGTGCTGAGCATTGTTAGCTCATCTAATGTTGTTTGTTTTTGGCTTGTAATTTGCGAGCGCATATTTGCGGATAATGCTGAGGTGGCATGTGCTTGATCTGATAGATTGTTGACGGTTTGGCTTACTGCTTTAGTTTGCGTATCAATTTCGTCATCTAAAAACACTTGGCTTGCAAGCCCTGTGGTAATTACCACAAGCGGTATTAAAAAGCGGATCAATACTAAGCTTGCTAACACGTTCGTGCTTAGCTTTTTTAAGTAACCAAAGTAATCACACACAACATAGCATGCAACACTTAAGGTAAATAGGGCACTAAAAAGTACTCCCGAGGCAATGCTAAATAAAATCCGCTGTATAAATAAAGAGCCTAAAGCCAGACGCATCGCATCTGACATATATTCAGCTAAATCATTCACAGGGTCGAGCAATTGCGCAGGTTGAATACTGGCTATACCTATACCTACTTCAGCGGATTGTAATAGCGATATAATGGCATTTACAGAGCGAGATGAGGCATACAGAATACCTGACTGTAATAGAGCTTGATCAATGAAGTCGAGAATAAAGTTCTGAAAATGAGGTAACCAAGCTAGCAAAACTAGGCTACTTAGCAATATATACTTAATGACTTGGTGCGAAGTAAAAGGCAAGCTAACCTCAAATAAATAGCTAGGTGTTATTCACTATAAAGCGAACAACACCTATTGCCAATTATTTATCACCAATGAGCTGTTTTGGGATGTCCCAACTGTGTTGGAGTAATTCATTCTGCCAAGTTTGAATGGTTACCCAAAGTTTATCATTTTGGCCAATAGTGGCGGGAGCAATCGCATGAGCATGCTGACCATGGTCTGTACCATGCATTATGCCTTCATCACTTTTAGCAAATTTACTTAATGGGAGTGGAGCAGGGCCAATATTTAAGTACGCTTGGCGGATATTGCTAATGTCACCTTGGTTAAACGCTAGATAGAAGTCTTTCACATACTCGTTGTGATGAGAGTATGGCTGTTCCATATTCAATGGCATTGGAGCTATTTTATACTCACCTACGGTGTGCTCTTGCCATAAATCAGGGAAGGTTGGGTTTAAAGCTTGATAAATAAACACACAAGGTAGTATTAAAACCAGGGCATTGAGTAAGTATTTTTTTTGTTGCCACCAAGTGCTTTGTAAACGCGCCATTAGTTTGCCTCCGCGGTATTGCTGATGGTTGCTGAACTAGGCTTTTTAGCTTTAACTAGTTTTTTTGAGTACATCATAAAACCTGTAATTGACATGCCACTTAAAATAACACCAAAAATAAACCAAATTATTTTCGTCCAAATACCGCCAATCGTGCCGTAATGTAGAGGATCTGCAATGTGAGATAATGTTTGTAAAGTGGTCATTGTTTCAGGGCTCTTGCTTGTGGCTATCTCACCTGACCATGGATTTACTGAGGTAGAATATGAGTAACCATCGTAAAAAATCGTATTACCCGCACCCATGATGTTGTACATACCGCGATTGTGTTCAGGCAGCATGATATAAGTAGGAGTAAAATCGCCAAATTTATTTTTAGTCAAGGTAACAGCACTATCTAAACTAATAGGTTGAGTGTTTTTAGAGCTGGGTAATTGAGCTTCGCTTACTAAAGGCGCATGCTCTTCAATATCAATTTCGTTATGCCACATAATTGATTGAGCCAAGTACCAAAGCCCAGTTAAACTCATGATTGCCATAAACCAAATGGACCATACGCCACTGACAGTGTGCAAATCTTTTAATAAAGTTTTACGACCTTGATTGAAGCGAATTTTAGGTTGGACAAAGGCGCGCCAGAAGCTTTTATAAATAATTAAGCCAGTGATTAACGCCCCTAGAATAACGATTGCCATAGCACTAACAAGGTAATAGCCAACGCTGTAACCTTCTTGCCAAGGGAAATATAGCCACCCATGCAACGTGCGCATAAACTCAATAAAAGAAGTGGTTTGGTTTATTGCTTGTACTTCGCCTGTGTATTGGTTTACATAAGCTGTAGCGTAGGGTTTATCTGTATCAGTAAAAATAAGTGCGTTTACTAAATAAGGTTCATAGCTAACAACACTCATTACATCAGCTGTGGGGTGCTGAGCTTTTAAGTTGTCGATAAGTGTTTGTTTAGACTTCTCTGGCAAGTTGTTAGGGTTGCTAGCGCGTGCCTCAGAGTTTGTAAGCCAGGTTAACTCATGACTGATCACCGAAATTGTGCCAGTTATACAAATAAAACAAAATAAAACCCAAATAGGCAGTGAAAACCAGCCATGTAACTGAAACCAAAATCGCTGGCTTATTTTTGCCATGTTAACCTCTGATGTTAATAGTAAGAATTCTCAATGTATTTTACGATTGTACTATTAAAGACATAAGGAACTCAATTAGCTTAGCCACATGTTCCTTATACAGGGGGAGATTTGTTTTAAATACCTATTCTTTATTAAAAGTAACCACTCGCTGAGGAAATGGGATTTCAATATCTGCGCCTTGGATTGCGTTATAAACACCACCGTTAACAGCGAGCTTAGTTTCAATAATTTTAGTTGTCGGTACCCAATAGCGATAACTAATCGTCACGCCACTATCTGCGAATCGCTCTATACCGACTTGTGAGTGGGGATCATCGGCGACGAGTTCATGCTCTTTTAACACGTCTTCAATCAAGTCTATTGCTTGCTCTGCACTGGCGTTATACGCAATGTCTATTTCACCTTTTACCAGTGAATAGTTAAATGAGTTATGTAAAATTTCACCAACGATATGCTTGTTTGGAATAGTAATTTCAACTTTTTCTTCGTTGATAAGTACCGTATGACCAAGCTCTATGGTTTTTACTTGGCCACTGACATTTTTAACTTCGATAGTGTCGCCAACAATAAAAGGTCGCGTAGCTATAATAGCAAGGCCAGCGCCATAATTTGACAGCATGCCTTGCAATGCTAAACCAGCACCGAGCGAAGCGGCACCAATAGCTGCAACAAACGGGGTAACACTGATGCCTATTTTACCCAGTGCGATAATTATAAACATGATGATTAATAGAACTTTGACAACGTTACTGACAAAGTTAGTGAGTGTGACATCGATGTTATTGCGGGACATGATCCCCGCAACCACCTTTGACAGCTTTTGCGCTATCCACAGCCCAAATATTAATATCAGTAGTGCACCAACAAGCTGCATACTGTACTTAACTAAATACTCACTAATCATTGTGTAATATTTTTCGACTTGTTCTATTTCTGTGCTGATCATCTAAAGTCCATGAAGTGATAATTAAAAAACGCTGTAACCAAATGGATGTGTATCATAGCAGAGCTTGATACAAAAATGGATAAAGCCAAGGCACTATAAGTGCAGTTAAGAGGGCGCTTAATGCCATTGCTACAGATGCATAGGCACCAGCTGTAACATTTTCGTTTAACACAGCGGCTGTGCCAATTGCATGGCAGGCTGTGCCAATTGCGACACCTTGCGCTTGGTGATTAGATATACCAATAAAGCGCAAAAATAACACGCCAAATAAAGCACCTAATACACCAATAAAAATTACCATTGCTGCAGCTAAAGAGGGCACGCCACCGAGCGAATCAGTCACCAATAAGGTGATAGGTGTTGTTACTGACAGAGCAGCCACTGAAGCAGCCAGTTCTTTTGGGGCTGCAAAGAAGGCACCTAGAAGAGTGCCCACCAAGGTTGCATTTATAATCCCAACAGTACAACTTAGTAAGATTAAGATCGCATTTTTACGAATATGTACAAACTGTTGATATAAAGGAACGGCAAGCGCAACAATTGCAGGCTCTAACAACCAGCTTAGTATTTGTGTATGCTGATAAAGTTGTCTATAAGGTAATTTAAAAAGTACTAATAGGGCGGCTATAATTGTAATTGCGAGGAAAACAGGGTTGGTTAGTGATTTTATAATTGAGTTATGACTTAAGCTATTTAACCGCTTAAGTATAATGAATAAGCCAACCACCACAAAAGAGCTTAACCACCAATAATTAATCATGCTGCGCACGACCTTTGTAATAACCAATTATGTGGCTTATCAATAATAGGCTTGTTAACGGGATGAGAATTAAAGTTGCTGTAATAAATTGCCAGTATTGCTGTATTAACCCTAAGTGTTCAATAAATCCAACCCCAGCGGGGATGAAGAACAATGGCATAAAATTTAATAGAGGTGATGCAAAGGGGGTAACTTGGGCCTCTTTTATTATGCCTGACAAGAGCAAAGTAACTAAAAGTAGCATACCTAGTATGGGAGCTGGAAAGCTGCCGCCAATAAAGTGCATAGCCAACTTAGCTATTAGCAAGCAGCCCAAAATAATGCCACAACTGACTACAAGCTGGGAGCTTGTTTGCAAGAATAACTTTAACTTTGTCATAGTAGGCTCTGTAATAATTTAAGATTTTATAACACTATAATTAATCATATTCGGTGACTTTTTACTATGCGACATATTTACCAGCGTTTTGAGTCTGAGTATTCAATGCTCTCGTCACCTTTTGCTTTAGCAATTGCTTTTTTTGTATTTTTATTGAGTAATAGTCGAATTTGGCTAAACGTTTCTTTCGCCAGAATTTTTCGTCTAGGAGTTGCGTAACTTTGCTGAGTAACCCGTTTAATTGCTGCTAATGTGTCAGGTGAACGAGTCATTAAGGTATCAATCATAGCTAAACAAGCCTTTAGCGGCTCATTGCTAACCTCTGTTATTAACCCTAGTTGCTGGGCAGTCTTTGCATCAATTGCGGATGCGTGACTGGCAAGCCATTGCGCTTTATCTTTTTGCATTAAACTAGGCAGCACAACATTCGCTCCCATGTCTGGGCATAAGCCCCAGCGCGCTTCCATAATCGCTAACTTAGCACCTTCATGTGCAATTCTATAATCTGCACCTAAAGCTATTTGTAGACCACCACCAAAACAGTTACCTTGAATTACAGCAAATACAGGGATACTTAAAGACTGCCAACCTAACACAACTTGCTGAGCTAAATTACAGTTGCCTGGCAACCACTTGAATAACAAGCTAATAATATTCATTGGGTTTTTCATCACCGCGGCAACATCAAGGCCAGCACAAAAATGAGCACCTTCACCCTGAATAATTACTGCACGAATTGAGCTATCTTTTTTAATTTGTTTAATCACTGAAGCCAGTTGTTTAAACATAATAAAATTGAGTGCGTTTTGTTTTTCTTCGCGGGTAAAAGTTACGAAAGCGATGTGTTGTTGTTTTTCAAGCTTTACCATGTTAACTGCTCTGACCTGTTTTAACTTAGCTTACGAATTAAAAAGTATGATGTAAAGCGATGCTTTTTAATTTAAAAAATATACACCTATTTGTAAACCTGACCTACAAAAGGTTACAAAGTGGTGTATATTTTTATCTGAACTAATCGCTATCTCAGAGCTCAATACTAGCCGGAAAAACAAGTTATGCGTTTTGATGTAACTAACAATAATCATAAAAGGTAGTTTTTAAAAAGCTATCAAGGAGAAAAACCATGCTTAAACGGTTTACGCCAAGCATTTTAGCAAGTTATATGTCGTTAGCTGTCAAAGGTGCCTTAGGCAGTGCTTTTATTGTGTCTATAACTGGTTGCTCTGATGAAAATGCAGCAAAACAGGTAGCTCCCGCACCAGCCGTATCTATTTTTAACGTAGTTTCGCAAGAAGTTGGCGACTACCGAGAGTTTGTAGCACGCACAGAGGCACACCAAGAAGTTAAGATTAAGGCGCGAGTTGAAGGTGAACTGATAGAACGTCATTTTAATGAAGGCTCTTATGTTGAAAAAGGACAGTTACTGCTTCGTATTGACCCGTCTGAATACAAATCTTCAGTGGCTGAAATTGAAGCTGATATTAAAAGTAAAATAGCCGGTGAAAATGGAGCTCAGCGTGATTTAAAACGAGGTAAAGAAGTCGCTGAGCAAGGATTCATTTCGCAATCTGATCTCGATAAATTAACAACTAATTATGAACAAGCAGCAGCAGCGGTTAAGTCTGCACAAGCGAGTTTGGAAAAGGCTAAATTAAACTTAAGTTACACCGAAATACGCGCGCCATTTGCCGGACGTATTGGTAAAGTAAATTATGATGTTGGCAATATCGTTGGACCAAGCTCAAACGAATTAGCTGAATTAACAGACGTTGATCCCATTTATGTCAATTTTCAGGTAGAAGAAGCTGATTATATAAGTTATCGCCAGAAGCACCAAGATAGTGTGAATAATCCGCAAAATGTGCCGATAGATTTATCACTGCGGTTACCAAATAATACTAATTTTGCCGCAAAAGGGCAGCTTGATTTTGCCGATACGAAAATAGATAGAAGTACGGGTACGGTAGAGTTACGTGCAACTTTCGCAAATGAGAAAAGTATTGTTATGCCAGGATTGTTTGTAACTTTAATCGTTGAGAGCAAAGACAAGCAAGAGCATGCATTGATCCCACAAGCCGCGGTACAAGAAAACCAACAAGGTAAATTCGTATTGGTGGTTGGAGACGATAATAAAGTTGCTACACGTATTGTAACTTTAGGTCGACGTATTAACGCCATGTGGGTTGTTGAATCTGGCTTACAAGAAGGTGAAAAGGTCATCGTTGAAGGGCTACAGAAAGTACGACAAGGAGTTGAAGTAAAGCCAGTTGAGAAAATGGTTGATCACGTCACCGGTACTATCTCAAGTAAAACAGACTCAGCGAGTTAATAGGAGCGTATATGATAAGTAAAACGTTTATCGCGCGACCTAAATTTGCTTTAGTGATCTCTATAGTCATTACCTTAGCTGGTTTGATTTCAATGGGCTTACTTCCAGTAAATATGTATCCAGAAATAACCCCGCCGCAAGTACAAATAACGGCTGTTTACCCTGGAGCGAGTGCGCAAATAGTTGAAGAGTCGGTGATTCGGCCCATTGAAGAGCAAGTCAATGGGGTTGAAGACATGATGTATATAGAATCGAGTTCCACTAATAATGGTACAGCCAACATTACGGTGTACTTTAAAGTCGGGACTGATACAGATATTGCACAAGTTAATGTGCAAAATCGGGTTGCGCTTGCTGAGCCTGGGTTGCCCTCAGAAGTTACGCGGCAAGGGGTCTCGGTTAAGAAAAAGTCTAGCTCAATGTTATTGGGTATAAACCTTTACTCTAATCAAGAAAATATTGATGCGATTTTTTTAAGTAACTACGCTACAAACTATATAACAGAGCCACTTGGGCGTATTGAAGGTGTCGCCTCTGCAGAAGTGATGGGTGAACAAACTTATTCAATGAGGTTGTGGCTTCGTCCAGATAAAATGGCGTCACTGGGCCTTACCGTTACTGAAGTGCAAGCTGCGTTGCAAGAACAAAACACGATTGTCGCGGCTGGTAAACTAGGTGCCGCACCTTCGTTACCTAGTCAACAATTCGAATATTCAATACAAGCTAAAGGGCGTTTAAAAACCCCCGCAGAATTTGGTCAAACAATTATTCGTGCTAACCAAGACGGTAATTTTGTGCGTTTGAATGATATTGCGCGAATAGAGCTAGGTTCGGCCGATTACAGTACAACAGCTAAGTTGAATCAGCAAGATACTGCTTTTGTGGTTATTTATCAGCTAACTGATGCTAATGCCACGCAAGTTGCTAAAGATGTTAAAGCCACGATGGCTGAGCTTGCGAAACAATTACCAGACGGTGTTGAGTATTCTATACCTTATGATACCACTGAGTTCATTAACCGCTCGATTGAAGAGGTGGTGGTTACCTTATTTCAAGCCGTAGGCTTGGTGGTGTTAGTTGTGTTTTTATTTTTACAAAACTGGCGAGCCACGCTTATTCCTACCATTGCAATTCCAGTTTCTTTAGTTGGTACTTTTGCTTTTATGATGGCAATGGACTACTCAATAAACCTAATAACCTTGTTTGGTTTAGTACTGGCAATAGGTATTGTGGTAGATGACGCTATCATTGTTATCGAAAACGTTGAGAGGATTTTAAAAGAAGATAAGCTACCGATCAAAGAAGCTGTAACCAAAGCGATGGAGCAAGTAACTGGGCCAATTATTGCTACAACACTAGTGTTGTTAGCTGTATTTGTTCCTGTTGGCTTTATGCCTGGTATTACTGGGGAGTTATATAAGCAATTCTCGGTGACAATTTCATTTGCAGTGCTTATTTCATCAGTAAATGCGTTAACACTCAGCCCCGCATTGTGTGCTTTGTTATTAAATGAAAAAGCCATGAAACCGATAAAGTGGCTTGCTCCAATTGAACGAGGCATTACTCAATCTACCTCAGTTTATAGCAAAATAATTCATTTTATTCTTAAACGTGCAGGTCGAATGAGTTTATTTGCGATCATTATTTTTGTGGCTGCTGCATGGCTTGCTAAAAGCGTTCCGACAGGATTTGTACCTGCTGAAGATCAGGGGTTTGTATTCGTTGATGTTCAATTACCTGATGCTGCAGCGTCAGGGCGAACTCAAGGTGTGATGAAAAAAATTGGTGATATAGTTAAAAATGACCCCTCTGCGACTGACTTCATTGCTGTATCTGGGTTTTCGTTGATTGGCGGGGCAGGGTCCAATAATGCTCTAGGTATTGTTATTTTAAAGGACTGGGAAGAGCGTACTGCTGCTGAGCTAGGTTTAAAAGCGACGATAGGTCGCCTTATGGGGCAAATGTGGGCAATGCCAGATGCACAAATTATGGTATTTAACCCGCCGCCAATTCCAGGGCTAGGAACTAGCTCAGGTTTTGAGTTTAGATTACAAGACAGTGAAGGGCGCGATCCGACAGAACTTGCACAGGTGCTCAACGGTTTGGTGTATGAAGCAAATCAACATCCGAAATTAAGTAATGTATACAGTACATTTCGGGCTAACGTTCCACAGTACTTCTTAGAAATTGATCGTAATAAAGCCAAAGCTCAAGGTGTTGCCCTAAGTGATATATTTATTACCTTGCAAGCTCAATTGGGGTCTTTATATATTAATGACTTTAATCAGTATAGCCGTACATATAAAGTTATAATGCAGGCTGAAAGTGAATTTCGTAAAGACCCCGCTGATTTGCAGCACTATTTTGTGCGTAATGATCAGGGTGACATGGTGCCGTTAACGACCCTTGCTAAACTTGAGCCGATCCTTGGGCCTACCACATTAAACCACTTTAACTTATACCGTAGTGCTAGTATTAGTGGTCAGGCTGCAACAGGGTTTTCAAGTGGTGATGCTATTGTCGCTATGCAAGAGCTTGCAGGACAGCTACCTAGCGGTTATACATTTGAGTGGGCAGGCCAATCTAAGCAAGAAATTGAAGCAGGCAATATGGCGCCATTACTATTTGGCTTAGCGGTTTTATTTGTCTATTTATTTTTAGTTGCTCAATATGAAAGTTGGACCATTCCATTCTCTGTTATTGCGGCAATACCGCTTGCGATGTTTGGCGCAATGCTTGCTTTATATGTGATTGGTATTGAAAACAATATTTATGCTCAAGTCGGCTTAGTGTTGCTGATAGGTATGTCTACTAAAACGGCGATTCTAATCGTTGAATTTGCGATGGAAGAACGTGTTGCAGGGAAAAGTATTTTTGAGGCAGCATTAAGCGCAGCTAAAATGCGATTTCGTGCAGTACTAATGACTGCATTCTCTTTCGTCTTAGGTGTGCTGCCGTTAGTGTTTGCAACAGGCGCGGGGGCTGGCAGTAGGGTGTCATTAGGTGTCACAGTGCTAGCAGGTATGCTTGCAGCTACTATTTTTGGTACTTTGCTGGTGCCATTATTTTATAGCTTAGTGCAGACTATGCGTGAAAAAATGAAAGGGACAACCAGCTCTGAATCGTAAAAATGAGTTTTGCTAAAAAAAGTCAGGGAAACCTGACTTTTTTTTGGCATAATTTTGCTGAGATTTGATACTATAGCAACCATAAGTCGATAAAGAGCAATGGCAATGACAGGACCACGGTTATACAGCGAAGAAGAAGTAACGCATCAAGCGTACGATATTTTTTTAGAGTTAGCGCCAGATAACTTAACCGAGCAAGATATTGAAGATTTTAATATGCATCGTGAAAACCTCGGCTTTATCGAAGAAGGTGAGCCGGATGAACAATGGCAAGACTTCGTTGCATTAGAAATAGAACCCGAACATTTTTTACAGGTTTTAGTTGGTCTTGAGTTTGAGAATCAAGATATTTTATTTGCTAAAATTCTAATTAGTCGCGATAAAGACGCGCCGTTTTGTCATATTTTATGGAAAGATAGCGAATAAGAAAATGAATCGTTTTGGTGATTTAGCTAGCAATAGCGTTTATGTATTAGCGAGTAAACAGTGAATCGTTTTTTACTGTTTTTTTGTGTATTTGTGAGCTTTAAAATTTGGGCGGTTGATCCGTTTGAAGATTTTCATGAATATGGCCAACTCTCTGATGAAGAAATACATAAAATACATCAAGGTGAAATGCTATATGGTGATACCGAATTTGGTTTTATTGTTAGCCGCGGAAATACCAACTCTACCAGCTTTAAGCTCAGAGGTAATTTGTATCAAGACTTAGAAAGCTGGCGAAATCAATTTAAAATCGATACGCTCTACAAGCGCGATCGTAATGAAATCACCGGCGATGATGAAGTTTCTGCTAATCGTATCTTTATATCAGCGCAAGGAAACTATAAGGTGGGTGTTAAAAATGCCTCTTTCTTTGTCTATGGTGACTATGAAGATGATGAGTTTAGCGGTTTAGCATTTAAAAGTACCATAGCCACAGGGTACGGTAATCGTTTGTACCAAGGCGTAAAAAACCAAGTGGATTTTGATATTGGACCTGGTTTATATCGTTCTGTTGCTGATAATGAGACTGAGTTGGAAGTCGGTGAAGACGCTACCAAAACGGGTTATTTGCTTCGGGTTGCGTTACAGTGGGAACGCACAGTATCAAAACGTACCCGATTCAATCAAGATGTGAGTATTGAGCAGTCATTGTCTGGATTGAATTCGCGACTTAAATCTGAGACATCGTTGATCAGCCAAGTTATGGGGGCTGTATCATTAAAATTTGCTTACCTATATCGATATAATTCAAAACCTGAAGATGACAATCTGAAGAATGACTCCGAGCTTAGTGCGACTTTTGTATATAGCTTTTAACTCCTATAGAGATTTTTATGTATCAACATAAGCAGTATGCTTTATTTATTTTTGTGATCTTAGCGTGGATTGGTAGCTTCGTAGGCCTTGCGTGGTATTTAATTGGTGCGGATATGCCGTTAATGGTTTTTGCAGGGATACTGGTTTTCGTCGGGTTTATTTTTCATGGCCTAACTATCAAAGTAGATAGTGAGACTATTCGCTGGGGTTTTGGTCCTGGTTTATTTGGTCAAACACTACAGTTAGCAGATATTATAGAAGCAAAGCCAGTAGAGAACTCATTTCGCCATGGTATTGGCTTACGTATTACACATGACGGTTGGGTTTATACTGTGTCTGGGTTTAGTGCGGTGCAGTTAACGATGAAAGATGGCAGTCAGTACCGGCTAGGTACTAATGATCAAGAAGGGCTGCTTAGCGCATTGGATGGTAAAATTTGTCCGTTAGAAACCGCCGAAACAGCCTAGAGTTACTCATAAAAAAAGCGCCGAGGCGCTTTTTTTATGTAACTAACCTGAACTCTGGTTAAGAGATGTACTAAAGTATTGATACTAAATCACAAATATATTTATTAGTCTCCAGCCGTAGGCTTTTAGCGATAACAAGGCGAATTTACGCGTCAATAGCTAGCCTATTGCAAGTAAATTCAACGCAGTTAGCGTTGAAAGTAGCCGCTGGAGATAGATTTATTATCCTGAGTTCAGGTTAACTAACTAGTGCTCGTGACCACAGCCACCTTCACCATGTATATGGCCATGAGCAAGCTCATCAGCAGTTGCGTCACGCACTTCAAGGATTTCTACATCAAACTTTAGCGTAATACCTGCAAGTGGGTTATTACCGTCTACGATGACTTCTTCATCTTGAATATCGATGATCATAACTGATTGGTCGCCATCATCAGTTGTGGCACGAAATTGCATTCCTACTTCAATTTCCATGCCTTCAAACATAGATTTAGGCACAGCCTGCATTAATTCATCGTGGCGTTCGCCGTAGCCATTTTCAGGTTCAACAGTAACACTTAAAGTATCACCGGCTTGTTTGCCCTGTAGTGCATCTTCTAGGCCTTGGATTAAATATCCAGTACCAACGATAAAAATTAGTGGCTCGCCATCAAATGAATTATCGATAGAGTTATTGTCATTATCCGTTACAGAATAATGCATTTTTACCACTTTGTTTGTTGCAATGAGCATAGTCATTCCTATTTATTCGTCTTCTAGAGAGTAGGGTAGAGGCTGAATTGTGAGTTCTACCTGCGGTTCATGTTTTACACGCAGTGATTGACTAGGTTCACTGTCGTTTGGCAACACAACAAGGCCATAAAAAGTTTTCGTTTGTTTATTGTAGGCTTGGCTAATTAATTTTCCAGCACGACGCCAGTTTTCACCCACTTGAGTTTCTAAATCTAACTCACTAAACGCACCTTCGCTTGGGCCTGATACAATAAACATGGCGCGTTTATTCTTACCAAGGTATTTCATACGGGCTACAGTTTCTTGCCCTGTGTAACAGCCTTTACGAAAGCTTATGCCACCAATTGCCTGTAGGTTAACCATTTGCGGTACGTATTCACCAATTGCTGCTTGGTTAAGCTCTGGCTCACCTGCTAAAATTGCCTGTTGTTGCCATAATGCATCATCGTCTAGACAGGTAATGTCTTGCGATAGAGAAAAGTCACTGTCTACCATTAATAAAATACGATTGTCTGCTAATTTAAGTGCTTTACCAGCGCTGAAGTCACATGCTGTTGCGTCTGGTGCAAACTCTATTGCTAATTCATTTTGCACTTGCGTTAAGTCATCGCCAAGTAAGCCTATGAGCTGCAAAGATGATTGCTGGATTTCAACGTTTGAAAAAACGGCATATTTTTTCAATTCGCTTAAAGACTGCTCTACTTCGTGTGCTGTGGCTGCAAGATAGTAATTATCTTGATGAGAAAATAACTTAGCAACACTCCAAAGCTTGCCTTTGGCATTACAATGACCTGCCCACAAAAAGTTATCTTGCTTGAGCAGGTTTAAATCCTGTGTAATTTGGCCATGAAGGTAGGCGAGTTTATCAACACCACTTATACTGATCAGCTTATGTGATAAAGGACATGCATATACAGTTGACATAAAAACCTTCTTTGCGAGAAATTGAGGTGCTTATAATAACGTAGATGGCGCTATGGGTATAGATGCAAGAAAATGATAAGTCAGTACATTGGAAATATTTAGTTAGTGTTATTTAAAGCTGTTTATTCAGGGGCAATTTGGTAAACTTAAGCGTAACTAAGTACGAGGTAAAAAATGACTGAAATTCATAGTAAAGCACGTATTCGCTGGGCATGTCGCCGTGGTATGTTAGAACTTGATGTATTATTTATGCCATTTGTTGAAGAAGCATTTGATTCATTATCAGCACAACAACAAGCAGTATTTCAGCGTTTATTAGAAGCAGATGACCCTGATTTGTTTGCTTGGTTTATGGGTCATCAAGAATGCAAAGATCCAGAGCTAAAGCAAATGGTGAACCTTATTTTAGACCGAGTTCGTGTATAGATTTACATTGACGAATAATAAAGCAGATCACACCCCTTTAGTGGTCTGTTTTAGCTTGTTTGCGGTTTGTTTTGCCGCCTTCCTTACAACACTCTTTGCGCAAATTTTTTGTGTTATTGTCACTGGTATTATCGGCTACATAACTTGGCTTTGGTTTAAGCGTTTACACCCTCTGCATGGCACGATAATTTTAAATTCGCCGCATTGTCACTTTATAAATTCAGAGCAAGAATTAAACGGTAAAATAAGTGCGAAAAGCCGCGCTTATCAACACTGTGTTTGGCTCTATATTGAAGGGTTTACAACTGCCCACTGGCTGGTGATTAACGCCAGTGGGGTTGATGAGCAAAGCTTTATCAGACTAAAACGTGCAATTCTTGCTAATGCTAAGCTTTAGCTGGGATTAAAATTGTTGGCTTCTGGTTGTCGTTTTGTTCAGGGTAATCAATAGTATAGTGTAGGCCGCGGCTTTCTTTTCGCTCCATTGCACTGCGTATGATTAACTCAGCTACTTGCACTAAATTTCTTAGTTCAAGCAAGTTATTAGTAACCCTAAAGTTTGCATAATAATCATGAATTTCCTGTTGTAGTAATTCAACCCGATGCAGTGCTCGCTCTAAGCGTTTAGTTGATCTAACAATGCCTACGTAATCCCACATAAATAGGCGCAACTCATGCCAGTTATGCGTTATCACAACTTCTTCGTCAGAATTTGTGACTCGGCTTTCATCCCATTGCGGTAAAGCTTGCTGAGGCGGGCTGCTAGCAAGTTTTGCAAGAATATCTTTTGCTGCGGCATGAGCAAATACAATACACTCTAGCAGTGAGTTACTTGCCATTCGGTTTGCACCATGTAAGCCAGTGTACGCCACTTCGCCAACGGCATATAAATTGGCTAAGTCGGTTTTACCATTAAAGTCGGTCATCACACCGCCACAGGTATAGTGCGCTGCGGGAACCACAGGGATTGGTTCTTTGGTGATATCTAAACCCACACTTAAACACTTTGCGTAAATGGTAGGGAAGTGTTCAATTATAAAGTCTTTATCTTTATGGCTGATATCTAAATAAACACAATTTGCCCCGAGGCGTTTCATTTCAAAATCGATTGCACGGGCTACGATATCGCGTGGGGCAAGTTCTTCACGTTCATCAAAATCTTTCATAAAGCGAGTACCATCAGGGCGCTTTAAATAAGCGCCTTCGCCTCGCATCGCTTCGGTGATTAAGAAATTTTGTAACTCTGGGTGATATAAGCTAGTTGGATGAAATTGATTAAATTCCATATTGGCAACTCTACAACCGGCGCGCCACGCCATGGCGATACCATCGCCACTCGATACATCAGGGTTTGACGTATATAAATACACCTTGCTGGCACCACCTGTGGCTAAAGCAACAAATTTAGCTGCAATAGTTTCAACACGTTTAGCGCGTCGATTCCACATGTAAACGCCGTGGATATGATCGCCCTTGTTACCTAATTTTTTATCTCCAATTAGGTCAATTGCATTATATTGCTCGAGCAAAGTGATCTCAGGGTGAGCTTGTACTTGACTAATTAATGTCGTTTGCACGGCGCGACCAGTGGCATCTGCGGCATGTAAAATGCGACGGTGGCTATGTCCACCTTCACGAGTTAAGTGAAAGCGTTCTTTACCCTTGCTGTCAAACTCCATATCGAATGGCACGCCTTGCTCTATTAACCATTTTAAGCAATCTGGAGCGCTACTTGCGGTGTAATGTACAACTTCTCGATCACATAAACCACCACCGGCATCAAGAGTATCTTGTACATGCGATTCAATACTGTCATTCTTTTTATCAAAGACAGCAGCAATACCACCTTGCGCGTAAAGTGTGGAGCCTTCTTTTAACTCACCTTTACTAATTACAGTAACTTTACAATGATTAGCTAAGGAAAGTGCGAGAGAAAGTCCGGCAGCGCCGCTACCAATTATGGCAACATCTGTGGCGTGGTGTTTATTTTGGTTCATGTCCGTGGTCTTTGCGGTTACAATGCTCTAGGATACTAATTTAAGTAATTGGTACGAGCAATCAATATTATTGTGATAAGCGTATATGTATCATATTTTGGCATAACACTATTAGTGATTTTCAACTTTTACGTATTTATTTATGCGCTATTTTATAAAAAAATAATATTAAATGAACTTTTCATTCATGCCTCAGTCAGAGTATTTGTAAACAATGGCTAAGATATGAATAACAAGTAATAACTAGATATAGGAGTACCGGCTCGAATGAGCGAGCAGGATTTAGATTTAGCGCTAGTAAAAAGGGTTCAGCAGGGTGATAAAAACGCCTTCAACCTATTAGTAAAGAAGTATCAGAATAAAATAGCCGGTTTGATTTCTCGTTATGTTTCAAATCAGGGCGATATTGCTGATGTGGCACAAGAAGCTTTTATTAAAGCATACCGTGCACTTCCAAACTTTCGTGGAGATAGCGCCTTTTATACTTGGTTATACCGTATCGCTGTTAATTGTGCTAAAAATTACTTAGTGGCTCAGGGCCGCAAACCGCCAGCAAATGACGTCGACGCTGATGAAGCCGAGTTTTATGACGGCGCGGATGCAATGCGTTCTAACGCATCACCTGAGAATTTATTATTAAGCGACGAAGTTCGCGCTGTAATTTTTAACACGATTGATAGTTTGCCTGAAGATCTTAAAACCGCGATCACCTTACGAGAAATTGAGGGGATGAGCTATGAAGAAATAGCCGTGGTAATGGATTGCCCAGTCGGGACGGTGCGTTCGCGTATATTCCGTGCCCGTGAAGCAATTGATAACAAATTAAACCCATTAATAGGCGAGTCTTAATATGACAAAAGCACACGTTAACAAGTTGGATAATCAAGATTTATCCGCATTACTTGACGGCGAGCAACTCTTAACAAATGAAGAAATTGCTGCGCAAGATACTACAACCTTAGGGCGCTATGCGTTAATAGGTGATGTAATGCGTGCTGAATCAGAAGATGCTTTTGTGCTCGATATTAGCGACAGTGTTGCTAAAGCATTAGAAAGTGAACCTGTTTATGCTGATTTTAGTCAAAAACAAACTACATCTATTGCTGCGACGGGCACTGACAATGTTGTTGCCTTTAACTGGCGCAAACCGGTTGCACAGCTTGCTATTGCTGCAAGTGTTGCTATGTTTGCAATTGTTGGGGTGCAAACACTACCTCAAGGTGAAGACTCACCCGCTAACGAAATTCCAATACTGCAAAGCACGCCGTTAACCGGGGTTGCTTCTCCAGTGAGCTATTCGTCAGAGCCTGCCCTTGAAAATGCAGAGCAGGGCTTACGTGAATTACAGCAGCAACGTATAGGTGCACTTGTTTTAGAGCATCAACGTCAAGCACGCGTTGCATATTCTCTTGAAAAGGCTCACACTAAGGCGCAAGCCGAAGAGGAAAAAAACTAATTAAATGAAAGTTATTACTTTTATCTTGTCATTGGTAATACTGGCTCCAGCCTATGCCAGCGATGAAACCCCTGCAAAAGAGCTTTTGCTTAACATGGCCGAAGCCGTCCACAACCGTAACTTTGATGCGTCTTTTGTTGTTGTAAAAGGCAAGTCAATGGAACCGTATCGTTGGTTACATGCTAAGCAAAATGAGACTGAACTTGAGCATTTAAGTTTACTTAATGGTGCAGGGCTTGAAATGGTCCGAATCGATGATCAAGTAACATACTTTGAACCGCAGTCAGCGCCTTATTCAATCGCGACAGATTCAATTGCTGGGCCAATTCCTGAAGTGCTTTTTAAAGATATTGAACGCTTGAGTAAAGAATATGACTTTGTACTGGGTGGTAAAGGGCGCATAGCAGGACGAGCTGCACAATTAGTGCGCATCGAGTCAAAAGATGAATTTAAGTTTAATTATTGGCTCTGGATTGACGCTGAATCGTCATTACTTTTAAAGTCGGCCTATGTAAATCAAGACGGTGAAATGCTAGAGCAGCTACAGCTAACGCATATAAGCGTTACAGAAGAACCCGCGCCATTATTGCTCGAAATGCTTAATCGTGACTTTCCGACTCCTTTACCGAGTGATGCCGTTACGCAAGAGCAATCCAATGTTGCAAGTAACAATTGGCAAATAGGTTGGCTACCTGATGGCTTTAGCTTATTAAAGTCTGATAGACATAAGCTTGATCTAAATAACGAATTAACCGACTACTATTTATATTCAGATGGCTTTGTTGAAGTATCTGTCTTTGTACAGCGCCCTTTACCAGGACGCAGACCTAGCGGCTCCTTATCATCTGGGGCGACTACAATTTATGTACATAATGCAGGTAGTTTTGATGTGTCAGTGGTGGGGAATATCCCCGCAATGACAGCAAAAGCTATTGCAGAATCTGTTGCGCGGCCACTTTAAAATCTCATGATTGAACAAACCTTAACCGTGGTGTCTATTACAGGCACCACTGCTTATTTAGAAGCCCAGCAAAAAAAGGCCTGCGAAGGCTGTAATGGACGTTGCGGTTCACAAGTTTTTGGTAAATTATTCGGCACAGCTAAAAGAACCTTCCCATATCAATTTGACACCCCAGTGCAGGTTGGGCAAAAAATAACCTTGGCTTTAGACGATAGCCACATGGTTAAACACGCTTTTGCTGTGTATATGTTACCTTTATTATTAAGTATGCTATTTGCTTTGCTTGCTAGCGAATTATTTAAAGCCGCAGAGTGGATACAAATAATTTCCGCTGTAGGCGGTGGTATTACAGGCTTTGGGATTGCTAAAAGTAGGGTCAAAAGTCTAAAGCACGATATAAAAGTAATAAAAATTCACCCAATTAGCCTCCCTTTAACTCAAATAGATGGTGATTGAAGCCAATTAAATGTAAAATTGCGGCTTTATACACTTAGTCCATTAAAATAGAAGTTTAGAATCCAGTTTATGAAGCATATCCGTAATTTTTCGATCATCGCCCATATTGACCACGGTAAATCGACCCTTTCTGATCGTTTGATCCAAGTTTGTGGTGGCCTAACCGACCGTGAAATGCAAAAGCAAGTATTGGATTCAATGGACATTGAGCGTGAACGTGGTATTACCATTAAAGCGCAAAGTGTTACCCTAAATTATAAAGCCAATGATGGCGAGACCTACCAGTTAAACTTCATCGATACACCAGGACACGTTGACTTCACTTATGAAGTATCACGTTCACTTGCAGCTTGCGAAGGTGCATTATTGGTTGTTGATGCAGGCCAAGGCGTAGAAGCGCAAACATTAGCAAATTGCTACACTGCGATAGAGATGGACTTAGAAGTTATTCCTGTTCTCAATAAAATTGATTTACCGCAAGCTGACCCACTACGTGTAGCTGAAGAAATTGAAGATATTATTGGTATTGATGCTTTAGACGCAGTGCAATGTAGTGCTAAAACAGGTGTTGGTATTGCCGAAGTATTGGAAATGATTGTAAAAGATGTACCATCGCCAGAAGGCGACAAAGATGCACCTTTACAAGCATTGATCATCGATTCATGGTTTGACCCATACCAAGGTGTTGTATCACTTGTTCGTATTAAGCACGGCGAGTTACGTGCTGGCGATAAAATAAAGATTATGTCGAATGAGCAAGTACATATTGCCGATCACGTGGGTATATTTACACCAAAACAAACAAATACAGGTGTACTTAAAACCGGTGAAGTTGGCTTTGTAATTGCCGGTATCAAAGAGATTCATGGTGCACCAGTAGGTGACACAATTACGCATCAGAAAAATGCTGCACCTGCGCGTTTACCAGGTTTCCAGAAAATTAAACCACAAGTTTATGCGGGCATGTTCCCAATTGCATCTGATGAGTATGAATCGTTCCGTGATGCGCTTAATAAATTAAGCCTAAACGATGCGTCACTGTTCTTTGAACCAGAAAATTCAACAGCACTAGGCTTTGGTTTCCGTTGTGGTTTCTTAGGCATGTTGCATATGGAAATTATTCAAGAGCGTCTAGAGCGCGAATACGATATTGATTTGATCACCACTGCACCAACGGTAATCTATGAAGTAGTGACTAAAGATGGCACAACGCAAATAGATAACCCGTCTGACTTACCGCCAGTAAATGATATTTTAGAAATTCGCGAGCCCGTTGTTGAAGCAAATATTCTTGTGCCGCAAGAGTATTTAGGTAGTGTGATCACGTTATGTGTCGAAAAACGCGGCATGCAAACAAAAATGAGTTATCACGGTAAGCAAGTTGCAGTGACATACGAACTACCTATGGCTGAAGTGGTCATGGACTTTTTTGATAAATTAAAATCAACTAGTCGTGGTTTTGCCTCGCTTGATTATAATTTTAAACACTTCCAAGTATCTGACATGGTACGTGTAGATATCTTAATAAATGGTGACAGAGTTGATGCACTTGCTATTATTGTACACAGAGAAAGTGCACAATCACGCGGACGTCAATTAGCCGATGCGCTTAAAGAGCTTATACCTCGTCAGATGTTTGATATTGCAATTCAGGCAGCGATTGGTCAGCATGTTATTGCCCGTACGACTGTTAAGCAATTACGTAAAAATGTAATCGCTAAATGTTATGGTGGTGATGTGAGCCGTAAGAAGAAACTTCTTCAGAAACAAAAAGACGGTAAAAAGCGAATGAAGCAACTAGGTAATGTTGAAGTACCACAAGATGCGTTCTTAGCTATTCTTAAAGTTGGTAAATAAGTTTCAAACCCAAGTTAGTAAGATAAAGGAATGAATGAATGGCAGGTTATTTTTCAATATTTTTAGTGCTATTAACTTTAGGCTCGGGCTTGATCTGGTTGATTGACCATTTTATGTTTGCACCTAAAAGACAAGAGCGCTTAGCCTTGGCTACGAGTTCTGCCGGTGGCGAATTAGATGAAGAAACTGCATCGTTGATTGCACCTGAGCCTACAATTACTGAAACGGCAAAGTCTATTTTTCCGATGATTGCAGCGATTACGATCTTTCGCTCGTTCTTGTTTGAACCGTTTCAAATCCCGTCAGGCTCTATGATGCCAACCTTATTAGTTGGCGACTTTATCCTAGTACAAAAATACTCATACGGGGTAAAAGACCCTGTATGGCGTACACAACTGATGGATGTTGCTGAACCTGAACGTGGTGATATTGTCGTGTTTAAATACCCGCTTGATGAGCGTGTGGATTACATTAAACGTGCTATTGGTCTACCAGGTGATAAAATAGTATATCGTAATAAACGCTTATACATTCAGCCTAACTGTGAGCAAGAACAAACTCAGCAAGGTGATTTATTGTGTAATGAGTTTAATAAGATTGATATGGAAATCATCAATCGTGACGAATTTAAGCAAGGCTCTATGGATCTAGTACGTTTAAATGAAAATTTAACAACACTAAACCATGATATTTTAATCAACCCAGAAGCGCTTGAAATGAAAGGGCGCTACTATCAACAACCGGGTACACGTTCTGATGAATGGGTAGTACCGGCTGATCATTATTTTATGATGGGTGATAACCGCGATAATAGCCAAGATAGTCGTGTGTGGGGCTTTGTACCAAAAGAAAACTTGGTGGGTAAAGCCGTCTTTATATGGATGAGTTTTGAATTTGATAATGGCCCAGATGACATTTTACCAGGCTGGGTTCCAACTGGAGTTCGTTTTGAACGCCTAGGTAATATTCAGTAACAATGAAAAAAAATGTAACAGAGTTATATAAAAAAATAGGGTATACATTTACTGATCAAGGTTTACTTGAGCAGGCAATGACCCACCGCAGCCATAAAGGCCAGCATAATGAACGTTTAGAGTTTTTAGGTGACTCGATTCTAAGCTTCGTCATTGCCAATGCACTTTATAGCAAATTTCCAAAAGCCCGTGAAGGTGATTTAAGCCGTATGCGCTCTACTTTAGTGCGTGGGCAAACTCTGGCTGAGTTTGGCCTTGAATTTGGTTTAGGTGACTATTTACGTTTAGGTCCAGGTGAGCTTAAAAGTGGCGGTTTTAGGCGCGAGTCTACACTGGCCGATGCCGTAGAAGCAATTATTGGTGCTGTATTCTTAGACTCCGGTATCGATGTATGTGGTGAGCTAATTTTACAATGGTATGAAGCGCGTCTTGATGCGATTTCTCCTGGTTTAAATCAAAAAGATCCTAAGACTCTACTACAAGAGTACCTACAAGCCCGTAAACTATCACTGCCAGGCTATACTGTAGTGGATACTAAAGGCCAAGCACATAATCAAACATTCACGGTTGAATGTATTGTTGAAGGTATGGATAGCATTATCTCAGTAGGTAGCTCACGTCGTAAAGCCGAGCAAAAAGCCGCTGAAAAAGCATTGAAGATACTCAAAAATGAATCTTGATACATTGATCCAACCACATGAAGGTGAGCTTGATACTTTTTGTGGCATGATAGCCATTGTTGGTCGTCCTAATGTCGGTAAATCAACCTTACTTAATGAGATCATTGAGCAAAAGGTAAGTATTACTTCGCGTAAGCCGCAAACAACACGTCACCGTATTATGGGTATTCATACAGAAGGTCAGCATCAAGCTGTTTATGTAGATACACCTGGATTGCACGTTGAGGAAAAGCGCGCCATTAACCGTTTAATGAACCGTGCAGCTTCAAGTTCGATTGGCGATGTTGAGCTAATTATTTTTGTGGTTGAAGGCACTCATTGGAATGCTGATGATGAGATGGTTCTTAATAAAGTGAGCCAAAGTGGCAAACCAGTATTATTAGTCATAAATAAAATTGACCAGGTTAAAGATCGTGACTTAGTACTTCCACATATGAAGTGGTTGGGCGATAAGTTTGATTTTGTAGGTATTATGCCAGTGTCAGCGACACAGGGTAAAAATATTAACTTGATCAAAGATGAAGTAACGAAACGCCTTCCACCGTGTGAATTTTACTTTCCTGAAGACTATGTTACAGACCGTTCTATGCGCTTTATGGCAGCTGAAGTTATTCGTGAAAAGCTGATGCGCTTTATGGGTGAGGAGCTACCTTACTCAGTGACTGTTGAAATAGAGCAGTTTAAGTGGCAAGACAATGGTGTTTGGCATATCAATGGCTTGATTTTGGTTGAGCGTGAAACACAAAAACGGATGGTTATAGGTAACAAAGGCGAAAAGCTAAAAGTTATTGGCCGTGAAGCACGCAAAGATCTTGAAGAAATGCTTGATAACAAAGTATTTTTAGAGCTTTGGGTAAAAGTTAAATCGGGTTGGGCTGATGATGAACGAGCCCTGCGCAGTTTAGGCTATGGTGAAGATTAACTTCTGCCTAAATTAACCTATGGATAGCGACTTCTACACAGCATATTTATTACACCGACGTCCTTATAGCGACTCACAAGTAATGCTTGATATGCTAGTAGAAGGCGTTGGCCAATTGCGAATGTTAGCCCGCATCAATGGCCGACAAGCAACAAAGCATAAAGCACAGTTACAACCCTTCCAAACCTTACTAGTAAACTACACTGGTAGGCATGATTTAAAATACATCCAACGCTTTGAATTACATGGTACGCAATCACCACTTGTAGGTGATCAGCTTTACTGTGGCTTTTATTTAAATGAACTCACTAACCGCATTGTGCCAATTAATGAGCCAATTGATCATGCTTATCAGTTATATAAAACTCACCTTAGGCAACTAAACCAGCATCCAAACTTACAAGCCGTGTTACGCTCTTATGAGTTTCAGTTACTAGAATTGCTGGGCTATGGTGTTGATTTTACTTTCGATGCGGCGGGCGATCCAATTGATGCGTCGCACACGTATAGTTACTTTGCCGAATACGGTTTTGTAGTTCAGGATTTAAAAGGGGATGGGTTTACGGGAGCTCAGTTAAATGCAATTGCAGATCATGACTTTAGTGCACCTGATGTGCTATATATGGCGAAACAATTAAGCCGTCATCTAATGAAGCCATTGCTTGGTAAAAAACCATTAAAAAGCCGCGAGCTTTTTATTAAATAATTTATATAGGTAAAAAATGAAAGACATTCTGTTAGGTATCAACGTTGATCATATTGCAACTTTACGCCAAGCACGCGGCACAAACTACCCGGATCCCGCTCATGCAGCAAGTGTAGCTGAACATGCTGGCGCTGATGGCATTACAATTCACTTGCGTGAAGATCGTCGTCATATTCAAGACCGCGACGTTTATGTTATGGCAAAGACAATTCAAACCCGTATGAACTTAGAAATTGCAGTGACCGATGAAATGCTGGATATCGCGTTAGATGTTAAGCCTGAGTATGTATGCCTAGTACCAGAAAAACGTGAAGAGCTCACTACTGAAGGTGGTTTAGATGTTGTTGGTAATCTAGACAAAATTAAAGCTGCCACTGCTAAGCTAACTGACGCGGGCATCAAAGTATCATTATTCATTGATGCAGATAAAGCGCAGCTAGATGCAGCTAAAGCATGTAATGCCCCTTATGTAGAAATACACACAGGTGCTTACGCAGATGCAGAAAATGACAGCGATATGCAAAAAGAACTTGAACATATTCGCCAAGGTGTAGAGTATGCTGCGGGCTTAGGGTTAACGGTTAATGCAGGGCATGGCCTGCATTATCATAACGTCAAACCAATCGCTGCGATGAAGGACATTTACGAGCTTAATATTGGTCATGCTATAATCGCTCGTGCTGCTATTGATGGTCTTGATAAAGCCGTACGTGATATGAAACGTTTAATGCTTGAAGCAAGAGCTTAAAGCAGCTAATTATTAAAAACAAACCACGACTCAGGTGAGTCGTTTTTGTTAACTATTAATTATGGATTAACAGTTAGTTTCTTCAGCATTTACGCCTTCTTTAACTTCTTCACAGGCGTCTTCAACACCATTTTGTACGTCTGTTACTGCTTCATCAATGCGCTCACCAGCTTCTTCTGCATGATTGTCTTCACAACCCATGATAAAAAAACTTGCGAAAAGTGCGATAACGGCTGTTTTAACTGTTGTTGATTTCATAATGTAATTCCTTGTAAGTAATGTATGTATTAGTGTTTAAATTAATTTCCTGTTAAGGGGTTTTGCCTCGAAGCGCACCTGAAACGAGTGAAATAACTAATAATACTAAAAAGATAAAAAATATAATTTTGGCAATTCCTGCTGCGGCACCTGCGATACCACCAAAACCTAACACTGCAGCAATAAGTGCAATAACTAAAAATGTAATTGTCCAGCGTAACATTGTTGTCTCCTTGGTTTGTAAATTTGTTCGATATGGTTAATGCCAGTTATGTGCCATAACGAAAAGTACTTTAAAATCAATGTCTAATATGTTTATTACAAAGAAAGACAAGCGCACTGTAAGTAATATTTACTTTATTACGTGTAACTTATTCTTAAAATAAAAAATAACGTGTTATTAAATGCCTTTCTTGGTAAGACCAATTTAACATGGTGAGGCATTTCCTCTTAAATTTAGTGCAGATTCAAACTGCTATCATGATTTTTTAATCAACAGTATGCAGGATAGTTATAACTTTTAACTATATTCATTATTTATATTGTCTATATCTCAGAAAATAATAGCAAAATGTATGGTGTTAACTTTAATGTGGATATGTTAGCTTAATATTAATTGGTTTTACCAATTTACAAAGTATTGGACTTGGTCTGTTTCTTTGTTATGATTGGTGCATAATTATTTATATAAAGTGATTTTTTACCTATTTTGGGTTGGTAAATTAAAACGATAAGTTTAGTAATCAAGGGGGAGCAGCATGGACATAGGACAACTACTTGCTACAGCAGCAAATTTAATGGTCACTGGAATGGTGGGCGTGTTCGTATTCTTATCGCTGTTAATTTCAGCAATTATCTTTATGTCTAAAATAATGAGCCGCTTTGAAGAACCTGTGGTTGAGGCTGCTCGTACACCATCTATTAAAGCCCAAGGTGTGCCAAGTGCACATGTTGCTGCTATCAGTGCTGCAATCGCTCAGTACAAAAATAAACAAAAATCATAAGGGGTGACTCATGGCTAAATTAAAATTAACTGAGCTAGTACTCAGAGACGCGCATCAATCTTTATTAGCAACACGTATGCGTTTAGACGATATGCTACCAATTGCTGAAAAACTCGATAATGCGGGTTATTGGTCTATTGAATCTTGGGGTGGGGCAACGTTTGATTCATGTATTCGTTACTTAGGTGAAGATCCGTGGGAACGCATCCGTGCGCTTAAAAAAGCAATGCCAAACACGAAGCAACAAATGCTACTTCGTGGGCAAAACCTTTTAGGTTACCGTCATTATGCTGATGATGTCGTAGAAAAATTTGTTGAACGTGCCCACAAAAATGGTGTTGATGTATTTCGTATTTTTGATGCGATGAATGATGTGCGAAACCTTGAAACTGCAATTAAAGCCGCTGTGAAAGTGGGAGCTCATGCACAAGGCACGATTTCATATACTGTCAGCCCAGTGCACACACTTGATATGTGGCTTACTTTAGCCAAGCAGTTAGAAGATTTAGGCTGTCACTCAATTTGTATTAAGGATATGGCAGGTTTGCTTAAACCTTATGATTGTGAGCAATTGATCAAAGGGCTAAAAGAAACCGTTTCTATTCCTATCGCTATGCAATGCCATGCAACAACAGGTTTGAGTACAGCAACTTATCAAAAAGCCATAGATGCTGGTATTGATATGCTTGATACCGCTATTTCATCAATGAGTATGACCTACGGTCACAGCGCGACGGAAACAATAGTATCAATTGTCGAAGGTACTGAGCGAGATACCGAGCTTGATTTAAATCAGTTAGAAGAAATCGCGGCTTACTTCCGTGATGTGCGCAAAAAGTATGCGGCATTTGAGGGTAGCTTAAAAGGTGTAGATGGCCGTATCTTGTTAGCTCAAGTGCCAGGTGGCATGTTAACTAATATGGAAAACCAACTAAAAGAGCAAGGCGCAGCAGATAAACTGGATCAGGTGCTACTTGAGATCCCTCGTGTACGTGAAGATTTAGGTTTCTTACCATTAGTTACACCAACTTCACAAATTGTTGGTACTCAAGCAGTATTGAATGTATTGACCGGTGAACGTTATAAAACCATCACAAAAGAGACTGCAGGTGTACTTAAAGGCGAATATGGTTCAACACCAGCGCCAATGAATAAAGAATTACAGGAACGTGTACTTGATGGTAGTGAGGCAATTACTTGTCGCCCTGCTGATGTACTGCAACCAGAACTTGAAACATTGCAAGCTGAACTATTAAAAGAAGCACAAGAACAAGGTTTAGACCTTGCTGATGAGCAAATTGATGATGTATTAACGTATGCATTATTCCCACAAATTGGTTTGAAATTCCTGAAAAACCGCAACAACCCAGATGCGTTTGAAGCGGTGCCAAGTGCTGAGTCAGCTAAGCAAGACAAACCTTCTTCAAGCAATAAATCTAATAACAACACGGTTAAAGCTGAGCAGTACAGCGTAAAAGTTGATGGTAAAGTATATGACGTTGTCGTTGCACAAGGCGGTGAACTAAAAGAGGTAACACTCAAAGACAGTGAGTTAATTCCGCAGTCTGCGTCGGTAGCATCGGGCGAAACTTTGAATGCTCCGCTTGCAGGTAACATATTCAAGATTAAAGTGAAAGCGGGTCAAACAGTTAACGCAGGTGATGTTGTGATGATTATGGAAGCGATGAAGATGGAAACAGAAATTCGCGCTACTCACAGTGGAACTATAGCTGAACTGTTAGTTGCTGAAGGTGACTCTGTTGCCACAGGCGAAGCAATGATTGCAATGGCTTAGGAGTATAGAGGATGGAAGCGTTATTAAACCTCTGGCAAGCAACGGGTATAGCAAATTTCACTTTTCCTGCGTTAATCATGATTGCAGTAGGGTGCCTATTGTTGTACCTCGCAATTGCACGAAACTTTGAGCCACTATTACTATTACCAATAGGCTTTGGCGCTATATTAACAAATATCCCCGTGGCGGGCTTATCAGACCCCGGTGGTTTGCTCTACTACGTTTATCATATTGGTATTGATACTGGTGTATTTCCGTTATTGATCTTTATGGGGGTTGGGGCGCTGACAGACTTTAGTGCTTTAATTGCAAACCCGAGAATGATGTTACTTGGTGCGGCTGCTCAATTTGGTATTTTTGCTACCTTATTTGGGGCGATTTTACTTAACTATGTACCAGGCTTTGAGTTTTCGCTGCAGGATGCATCAGCTATCGCTATTATTGGTGGTGCTGATGGCCCAACAGCTATCTTCTTAGCATCAAAATTAGCGCCAGATTTATTAGGTGCAATTGCAGTTGCTGCTTATTCGTATATGGCCTTAGTGCCAATTATTCAGCCACCAATTATGCGTGCCTTAACAACACCTGAAGAACGTAAAATTCAAATGCCACAGTTACGTACTGTATCGAAAAAGGAAAAGATTATTTTCCCTCTCATGGTATTGGGTTTAACTATGTTGTTTTTACCTGCGGCTACACCGCTAGTAGGTATGTTTTGTTTAGGTAACTTAATGCGAGAATCAGGTGTAGTTGATCGCTTAAGTAACAGTGCACAAAATGAGATTATCAATATCACCACGATTTTCTTAGGTTTAGCAGTAGGGTCAAAATTAGCCGCGGATAAGTTTTTAACTGTCGAAACACTGGGTATTTTAGCACTAGGAGCACTAGCGTTCTCTATTGGTACAGCATCAGGTGTGTTTATGGCTAAAGGTTTGAATAAGTTCTCCAAGTCACCGATTAACCCTTTAGTTGGTGCGGCAGGTGTTTCTGCAGTACCAATGGCTGCTCGAGTCGTTAATAAAGTTGGCCTTGAGAATAACCCGCATAACTTCTTGTTGATGCATGCAATGGGGCCAAACGTAGCAGGTGTACTAGGGAGTGCCGTTGCTGCGGGGATTTTGTTAGCACTTGTAGGTTAAAATACAACAACACCAGTGCTCTTAATTTTGAGCACTGTTGAAGTAAACTTTTACTTCCAACCGACTGGCGCAGTTTGTACTGCGCTTTTTTTTGCCTGTTTTTTAGGTATACTCAAATTTCGTTTTATTAATTACCTAAACTTAGAACCGGAACTTTGAAGGAGTGGTATGAATATCTTTGTGATTTTAATCTCTTTGTTTGTCGCACTTGTCATTCTTGTACCACTACTTGAAAAGTATCAATCAAAGATGGGCTTAGAGGGCGCAACTAAATACGCGAAATATATTTGGCCATTAGTCATGATTTCATTGGTTGTGCAGTTGATTTATATGTTGGTGAGGTAGGGCGTAGCCGTCAGCCGTCAGGGAGCACTAAGCTGCTTGGCGTTAAAATGGGCTACGTAGGTTGCGGTTGAGTACAGCGAAACCCAACGAAAAAATACCCCCTCATAACAAAAAACCGTTGCTACTTACGTAACAACGGTTTTTATAATTTCTTACAGCTTACAGCTTACAGCTTACAGCTTACAGCTTTACTTAAGCGCTAACTGTAGTTCTCTGTTGCGCTCTAACTGTGCTAAGAATGTGTCTGCAATTGGCTTAAACTTCGCAAGCTCTGCGCGTGGTAATGGCTCAGACTTAGGTAGTTTGACTGTTTTAGGGTTACGGTGAACGCCGTTAACTAAGAACTCATAGTGTAAGTGTGCGCCGGTTACACGGCCTGTTGCACCCACAGTACCAATTTTTTGGCCTTGCTTAACTTTTTGACCCGTTTTTACTGCGCGTTTGTTTAAGTGTAAGTATTTAGTAACGTATTGTGTGCCATGACTAATAAATACATAATTACCATTGTATTTGCTGTAGCCTGATTTAATTACTTTACCGTTACCTGATGCCACAACTGGTGTACCAGTACGTGCTGCGTAATCAATACCTCGGTGCGCTTTTACTTGCCCTGTAACTGGGTGTAAGCGGCGAGGGTTAAAGCTTGAACTAATATACTTAAAGTTTACTGGCGCACGTAAAAATGCTTTTTTCATGCTACGGCCTTCAGGGGTATAAAAGTTATCATCGCTGTGGCGAATAGCTGCGTAACGTTCGCCTTGATTGATAAACTCAGCGGCAATAATTTTACCTGTGCCAATAAATTCACCATCTACATAGTGTGACTCGTAAATTAGACCAAATTGATCGCCTTTACGAATGTCATTAGCAAAATCCACGTCCCAACCAAAGATATCAGCAAAGTTCATAATTTGGCGTTCGCTTAAGCCTGCCGCAATGCCAGAGGTCCAAAAGCTATTGCTGATTTCACCGCCAGTAGATTTAGTTAGGGTTTCGATTTCTTTACTGTCGATTGAAGTATCGTAGTTACCTTCTTCGTTCAAAGTAACAAATAAAGTGTCTGTTTTTGAGATAACGTAGCGTAACTGCGCTAAAGAACCATCTTCAGCTGTGGCAAAACTAAGAATTTCACCAGGGTGAATTTTAGTAAGTTTGCGAGTTTCTGCGTTGGTGTTAAGTAATTTGTGAACGGTTTGCGCGTTAAAACCTGCACGCTTAAAGATAAGTGCTAAATTGTCACCGTTCTTTACTTCAAAGTCGACTAGGTCATATTCTGGTAATTTTGCTGCGTCTTCTTGCGAATTTAATTCAGTTAATTGCTCAGCATCATCAACTTTAATTTGTAATTCGTAGCGCTTGCCAATTTCTAGTGCGTCTGCACTGTTATCTTTAGAGGCGGTTGCTTTTTCAGAAGGAATAAGAGTCAGGGCAGCAATAGCAGAAACCAAACCTAGAATAAGCAATTTGTGTTTTTTTGGGAGTTTGTGCACAACGTGAACCATAACGTGCCTTTTTCTGCTGTCAAGATAATTAATCACTAATATTGCAGGATATACCTAATAAAGCGTTAATACCAGTGTTTTGTGGATTTAAACTATGGCTAATTTACGCTAGAATCCCTAGGTTGACTGAATTTTTTGGAGTAATACACAGTGGATTTACAAACCGCTCTAGCAGAGATTAAACGCGGTGCAGAAGAAATATTAATTGAAGACGAATTAGTTGAGAAACTAAAGTCTGGTAAAAAGCTTAAGATCAAGGCGGGTTTTGATCCAACCGCACCTGACTTACACTTAGGGCACACAGTGCTAATTAATAAAATGAAAACCTTCCAAGACTTAGGTCACGAAGTGATTTTCTTAATTGGTGATTTCACCGGTATGATTGGTGATCCAACTGGCAAAAATGTAACGCGTAAGCCACTGACTCGTGATGATGTGTTGGCAAATGCTGAAACGTATAAAGAACAAGTGTTTAAAATTTTAGATCCTGCGAAAACCACGGTTGCATTTAACTCCTCTTGGATGGAAAACCTAGGTGCTGCAGGTATGATCAAACTAGCTGCGCGCCAAACTGTTGCACGCATGCTTGAGCGTGATGACTTTAAAAAGCGTTATGCAAGTGGCCAATCGATTGCAATTCACGAATTTTTATACCCATTAGTACAAGGCTGGGATTCAGTTGCACTAGAAGCAGATGTTGAATTAGGTGGGACTGATCAACGTTTTAATTTGCTTATGGGCCGAGAGCTGCAAAAAGATGAAGGCCAAAAGCCGCAAACGGTACTGATGATGCCTTTATTGGAAGGTACCGATGGCGTACAAAAAATGTCTAAATCGTTAGGCAATTATATTGGTATTACAGATGCACCGAATGACATGTTTGGTAAAGTGATGTCAATCAGTGATGAACTCATGTGGCGCTATTATGATTTGCTAAGTAGCTTATCAATTGAAGAAATTACTGCGCTAAAAGAAAAAGTAGCACAGGGTACTAACCCACGTGATATCAAAATTGATTTAGCAAAAGAGATGATCGCTCGTTTTCATAGTGACGAAGCTGCACAAGGTGCACATGAAGATTTCATCAAGCGTTTCCAAAAGAACGCATTACCAGATGATATCCCTGATGTCACTGTGACCATTGATGAAGACACTGTATATGTAACTAACATGCTTAAAGAAGCAGGACTCGTTGCCAGTACTTCAGAAGCTATGCGTATGATCAAACAAGGTGCTGTGAAAATTAACGGTGAAGAGAAAGTAACAGACTCTAAGCTAGAAATAGCAAAAGGCAGTACGGCTATTTACCAAGTAGGTAAACGTAAATTCGCCAACATTACCGTTGCTTAATTAGCTAAGAATGAAAATTCAGTAATAGTACAAAACCAGCTTCGGCTGGTTTTTTTATATCGTTTTTATAATCTCAATACCAAGGATCACTAATAACCAAAATCCGCGAGCCTGATTAAACCGGTTTACCAGCACCGCAATATCTTCAGCCTTTGGTAGCCTGTCAGTACCTATACGCATTTTGTTAAAGCGCTGGGCTTGATACATTGCAGGTCCGCCAAGTTGCACGCCAACTGAGGCTGAGCAGGCACTGAGTAACCAACCAGAATTGCTTTGATAAAAGTGTCGGCCATAATGCTTTATATAATGAATACTTTGCTTTGTTGCTTTGCTCATAGCAATTGTAAGCGTAAGCATGCGTATTGGCAGCCATTCGATAATAAATAAAAGTCCTGCAATAGGTTTTAAAAAAGCGTTGTTAGGGGGAAGGTCGTTGCGCCAGGCTTGATGCATTAAACTTAATAAGTGATAACTTAAGGTCGCCATGGCACCAAATACTAAATATATAAAAATAACGGTAAAATAGTGACGGGCAACCCTCAGCGCGAAAGTTTCCATGGTCGCTTTACAAATCCCTGTACTTGAAAGCTTGCTCACGTCACGTGCTACTAGCGGGTTAAGTAAATCGCGCGCGGTGGCTTTTTGATTTTGTTTAACTAGTCGAGCAATGCGGAGTGCTTTTTTTTGTACGCTTTGCCATTGCAAACACATATATAAAATTAAGCCTGCGAGTAACTCAGGGTAGTAAGCAAATTCTAACAGTAAGACAGTAATAGTCATTATTACAAGAATCACTAAGCTAAAGCATAAAGTTGATGATAAATAGTGGTAGCTTTTTGGTTCTTTTTCGCGGTATATCCGTTTACCTAACGGGCGAAAAACCGCTGTGAGAAAGGTATTTGGGTGATACCAGCTACTTAAAGGCAAAAAGCGCTCTACGAGGAGCGCTAACAAAAACACAATAAAGTCCAAATGTTGTTGAACTAGATTGAGTAACACCTTATAAACTAACCGCTGTTAGTTTTTCAAGCAAAGCCACAACCATTTTAGATGAGTTGACTGATGCAGTTTCTAAGTATTCTTCAAACGATTGCGGCGATTCTTTACCGGCTATGTCAGACATAGAACGAATAACCACAAATGGGGTTTCTAAGCTATGACATACTTGAGCAATCGCAGCACCTTCCATTTCTACTGCAAGCATTGTTGGGAAATCAGCACGCGCTTTATCGATACGTACAGGGTCACACATAAATGAATCACCAGTACAAATTAAACCAACTAAGGTCTTAACGTCACTGATTTGAGCAATACTTTGCTCAGCCGCTTCAACCAGTTTAGGGTGTGCTGAAAAACCAGCAGGCATTTGTGGAACTTGACCAATTTCATAACCAAATGCAGTCACATCAACATCATGGTGGCGTACTTGTGATGAAATAACCACATCGCCCACACTTAATGAAGGATCAAAACCACCGGCAGAGCCTGTATTGATCACGCAATCGGGGTTAAAGTTATCAATCAATAATGTTGTTGCTATGGCTGATGCTACTTTACCAATACCGGATTGAACCAAAGTAACAGTGTTGCCAGCTAATTCACCCGTATAAAAAGTAAAACCTGCTTTTGTTAAAATTTGTGGATTTTGCATTGCTTCACGCAAAATTTTAACTTCTGGCTCCATCGCGCCAATAATACCAACATTCATAATTTTTGATTCCTCGAATTAGATGACTAGATTATACGTGAAGTTAGTACTAAAAAACAAAAATGCGAGCCTAAACTCGCATTTTAAAATATGATTTATTACTGCTGTTATATTTCTGCTAAAGCTGTTGAATGTGCTTTTGCTTGTGAAGGTGATAGTACAGCAGGTTTGGTTGCTCTGTTGCGGGTAGGTCGAGGAGCTTGAGCACCAGGTTTACCAAGTTTAAACATAATTGCATCACGAACTTCGCTAGGGCGGTAGCCTGATTTTACTTTCATTCGAATATGAGGAATGCCTGCGGCTTCTAATGCACCGTTTACGAACCAGTCTCGTTGTGCTTTGTGACCATCTTTATTTGCGTTGTTGACTAAATCTACAGCGGCCACAATCGTCAGCTTCTCTTTATCAATCAGTACAAAATCAAGTTGCTTATTTTTTGCTTTGGCTATAGCAGCACGTTTAGCTTTAACCGATAGGCCTTTCTTACAATCAATAATGTCGATTAGTTTCACACGACTAACGATTTTATATTGATCGCCTACAGCGCGCTCGAGCAAATTTAAAAAAGCACTTTCTACTTGAGTAAATACACTCTGCTTACGGGTGAAGGGATAAGGATTGCCGCCATCATCGGTAAATTTCGATGCAACAACAGAGGCCCCTACAACTAGCACTAAAATTGATAATAAAGCGAATTCCATACGGTAACTCCACAACAACAAATTGACACTTTGCTAGTAATTAGCAATTTATGTGCCTAGTTGATGTGAAGTTGTATATTAATTTAAGGTTGGTAACCGCCTTCAATACCTTTAACCGCAATTGCCACAGCATCGTGTGCGTGCAAAGATTCATAATGGTTTATCTGTAGCCAGTAATCGGCGTACTGGGCATGCTCTAGTACTGCTTTTATTTTACGCGCAGCATCTTCGCAAAACATTAAATTTTGGCCATTTAAACGAGCAAACTCTTGTTCATCTTCACGCTTAACGGCCGCTTGTACTGGGGTTTTTAGCTCAGCTTCAAGAGTATCAATCAAACTTAAAATATCAAACTCAGTAATCGTATTATCAAGTTTGATTTTCACGTTTGCGATTGAACGCTGTGAGTGCGGAGTTGCAACAATACCGTCAGTACTGCCTAACCAAGCGACTACTTCTTCTTGGTTTAATGTTTGTTGGTCAAACTTCTCTACAAACGCGTTTTGTATTAGTTGACGTGCTAAAGCGGCAGAGCAAGGGCAAGTTGAAGAGTAGGTTACATCTAAACTAAGCTCAAAACTAAGTTGCCCGCGGTCAATTTTTGCCTCTAGTAGAATAGGGTAGCTTTTCCAGCCAACTTTACCACTAAGCAATGACTTTCTGCGTAGTGGTAGTTCAAATTTGAATTCTATTTTAGCTTGATCACTTAAACCTTCGTGACTAGATATAAATGTATCTAGGGCTTGAGCAATTGTTTGCGGGTTAACTTGCTGCTCAGTAGAAAGTGTATCGAGTGCCAAAAACAAGCGCGACATATGAATGCCTTTTGCATCTTCTTTATGTAGATTAACAAAAGCGCGCGCTTTGGCATTTACATTTACAGGTGCAAGGCCACGAGATTCAAAAATAAATGGCAGCTCAATATCGGCCATACCAACCCAGTCTAATTTACCAGTTTGTAAGGCGGGAGCCGTATCTGCTATATCGGGCATATTGCTTTGCATGAAAAATCTCGTTATTGGCAATTGTAAAGCGCGGTATTTTACACGAAATAATTGAAAAATACGTAGTAGATGAAAATTTTATGTTTTCGTCGCGGAACATGAAAATTGCTAATGTAAAAATGCTAAAATAGCCGTGCAAGAAAATGGGCCTAGCCATTTTTTTAACATGCTGAAAATCTTAATGATTAAAATAGCGAATGGATTTACAATTTTATACGTATTAGAGCAGTGTTATTTAGTTTATTTAATACCAAAATTGGGTTAGGCATTTTCATTTGAAGCTGTGGCGCTAGCTTTTTTATATACTTATAACACTAGATTGAAGCATTGCTTAGTCTATTGATGTTAAAACCCATAGTCATGAGACAAGTTTATATATGATCGATTCTTCTTTGAGCCCTTGGGCTCGAATGCTTTCAAGTTTAATCACACGATTTGGTGAGTTCAAAACGGCAGCGATTTGCTATGTGTTGCTGTTAGTTGTGTCATTGATATTAGCATGCATGTTTTATTATGTTGCAGTTGGCCATGTAGTGATTGTAGATGTACTTGCAATGTTGTTTTTCACTGCTGTCGTATCACCTATTATGATAGGCGTGATTATAAACTCGATTCGTCAACTTGATGCCTCATACGCATACCTTGATAGCGCAACTAAACAAGAGAAGCTATTAAACCAAACGTTAAAAGATAATATCACTCGGCTAAACGTTGAGATAGACGAACGTAAAATGGCTTTTCATGCCAAGCACCGCGCAATTGAAGAGCTTAGACGCGAAATAGCTGAGCGTAAGAAAACCCAGCAAGAGCTTGCCCAACAAGGAATGTTATTACGTTCTATTGTCGATTCATCTCCTGATTTATTTTATTACCGTGACAACAATGGGGTTTTCGCCGGATGTAATAAAATGTTTGAAAAAGTTATTGGCAAGCCGGCAACTGAGCTGATAGGCAAAACCGCTGAGCAAATATACCCGCAACCTTATTTACCTGAGGTTCTTAGAACAGACAATAAAGTGGAAGAGACGCATCAAGCGCTCACCCTTGATGTAGAGTACCCGGTTGATAATGAAAATCGCTGGTTTGAAATGCGTAAATTACCTTTTATTAACGATGAAGGAGAGTATATCGGTTTGCTCGCGTTCGGCCGTGATATAACGAGCCGAAAAGAAGCAGCTCAAGCCCTTGAAACCGCTTATAAAGACAAGGGGAAATTTATTGCCACTTTAAGCCATGAGCTAAGAACGCCACTTAACGGTATTGTTGGTTTAACACGCATGTTACTCGATACCGAACTTGATAAACAGCAACGTAGCTGGTGTAGTACGGTTTTTTCAAGCGCCGAAACCTTGGGTAATATTTTCAACGATATTATTGATTTAGATAAGATTGACCGTGAGCAGCTGGATATTGTCGCTACACCAATAAATGTCTCTGATTTTATAAATGATGTGGTAAATTTTGCGGGCTTGATCGCAGAAGAGAAAGGACTTGAATTTGAAATTGAGCGTAAAGGTATCTTAGATATTTATGCTTCGCTAGATCCTACTCGTTTACGCCAAGTTGTTTGGAATTTAATCAATAATGCCGTTAAGTTTACTCAGCAAGGGAGAGTAGAATTATCTTGTATTAGAGAAAATCGTGCTGACGGTACGTGGTTAGTGATGAAGGTTACCGATACTGGCCAAGGAATACCGCAAGAGCAATTACAGCGTATCTTTGATATGTACTATAAAGCGCCTGACTTAAATGGCACAAATGCTATTGGTTCAGGAATTGGCCTGGCAGTAACCAAAGCACTCGTAACGGCAATGAGTGGGAAAATTCGAGTAAGTAGTACTGAAGGTGAGGGCAGTAGTTTTGTCGTCGAGATACCATTGGCTTTATGTGTTGCGCCAACAGAACAAAGTTATGCAGGGCGCAGTTTAAATATTTTGTTAGTTGAAGATGTTCCGTTAAATGCTGAAATTGCCACTAATTTACTTGAGCAGCGTGGCCACGAAGTTATTTGGGCTGAAACAGGTGAAGATGCTTTATCGTTTGTTGAAACTGAGGATGATCTTGATTTAGTGTTATTAGATATGCAATTGCCGGATATTAATGGTGATGAGGTTGCAAGACAAATTCGTGCAGATAGCTATTTTGATAAATTACCTATAGTAGCGTTAACGGCAAATGTACGTAGCGCCGAAGAGGAGTTAGAGGGTATCTCCATCCAAGGAGCACTCGCCAAACCAATCAATACCACTAAACTTGATAAAATACTTGCCGAACTATTTGATATAAAACAGGCGCAACAATGTGATGAAACACGCTTAACGGTATCTGCGCAGGATTGTTTAAATATAAATGTAGAACTACTCGATGTTGAAACTATTGAAGACTTTGTCAATTCAATGGGGATAGAAGTGTTTAAACGTAGCAGTAATTTATTTGCCAAAGTAAACCCACAGTACCAACAAGAATTAGCAAGCTCATTAGCGCAAGGTGATAGAGAAGAGTATAAATCGGTCGCACATAAGCTTAAAGGGGCAGCAGGTTCAGTAGGTCTTGACGATGTGCAATTGCATGCGAAAAAGATGGAGCATGGAGCGCTGGAGCAAAGCGATGGGGAGTTACAACAGTGGCTGGTAGAACTTGCAGATAAAATAAATGAAGGACAACAAGCCCTTCATTTATTCTTACAGCAGTTAGAGAAGTAACTGCTGTAGGGTAATCAACAGTATTATTAGCTGTCGATTTTACCTATGAATCGATAACCTTCACCGTGAATGGTGCTGATCAACTCAGAGGTGCTATTGTCGCTTTCAAAGTGTTTACGAATACGACGAATAGTTACATCCACCGTACGGTCATTAGCACGTAGTTCACGACCAGTCATATGTTTAATTAACTGTTCACGGCTAAAAATACGACCCGGAGAATCAAGCATTAGACGTAGTGCTCTGTATTCACCCTTAGGAAGACGCTTAGCATCACCATTAGGAGATGTTAAACAACGGCTATTTTCGTCAAGCTCCCAGCCATTGAACGTAATAACACCATTTGTTTCGATATTAGCTTCTTCGCCACCAAGAGCAGTACGAGAAATTAAGTTACGAGCACGAATGGTTAGTTCACGTGGATTAAACGGCTTAGTGATATAGTCGTCCGCACCAATTTCTAGGCCTAATATACGGTCAACATCATTATCACGACCAGTTAGGAAGATAAGCCCAACGTTACGCTTTTGACGCAACTCACGTGCTAAAATAAGCCCGTTTTTGCCTGGTAGGTTGATATCCATAACTACAAGATTCACATCATCATTATTTGTAAGCTTGTCATGCATGTCATCGCCATCTATGGCTTCAATAACTTTATAACCTTCAGCTTCAAACAAACTAACGAGGTTTAGTCGAGTTACATCTTCATCCTCTACAATCAGAATGACTGGCGTTTGCATTATTAATTAACCTTTTCGGAATATTTTATTTACAATTAATTCGGTATTGTATTATAAAACCGAATACAGAGATTATAGGAGTATATCCATTTGTTAACAAGTAAAATCAATTTGGATAAAACTTCGAAACAGCTAATAACCGAGATTGCACTTTAAAACTACTACGCAATAACTGCTGTTTATTGATATACAGTCGGATTTTATTCCCTTCTTGGATCAAAGCGGCAATCCCGCCTTTTTCTAAAAAACTGATACTCTCACCAACTGTTAAGGTGTCTGACGAAATGGTATCGATCCAAAGTGGAATTATATCATCTTCTTCTGTTTCATCAATGTATGTGATATCACAAAAGCGAGAAAGTTCAGAAATTTGCTGTTTTTTATCTATTAAAATTATTTTGATGGCTTTATCGTTAACACTTAATGATGGAGTGCTGTTTAAAACCGTTCCTACCCCTTGGTGTAAGTCATAAAAGCAAAAGGTCATCGTTTGGCTTTCGTCTGCTTTTGCAAACTCAACAAACTTACTAATTTGATATAAAAATGCAGATTTAACCTGTTCAGGAGACTTTGCTAAAATGCTAAATGGAGCAAAAAATATAAAGCTCAGTAATATCAGCTTTAAGTTCATTTTATATTGGCCTGCTCATTAGGCAGGGTGATAATAAAGCGGGTGCCGGTTACTTCCTGTTCATCATAGTGTACATTGCCTCCTAGCGCTTGTGTAACTAAGTTGTAAACCAAATGCATACCGAGGCCACTGCCACCTTCACCACGTTTAGTGGTTACAAATGGGTCAAAAATACGCTTTTTAATTGTTTTATCTACGCCAATACCATTATCAAGATAATTAATAATTAAACTGCTTTCATTACGCTCTATAGTGAATTCAATTTCATTGCCTATATCGTCTTTAAAGCCATGGATGACAGAATTGCTAAGCAGTTGCTGTAACACTTGTTGAAGCGGGCCTACTTTAGTTTCAAACATTAACTCGGAAGGGCAATGAATAATTACCTCAGGGGCTTTTTCTTGCATTTCAGTACGCATGGATAGCAGTACATCAGAGAGCAAATCTTTTACGTTGACTAACGAGTTCAGCTCACCATCTTGGTTTACTGCTACCTTTTTAAAGCTAGAAACAAGCTCTGCAGCTCTGTTTAAATTGCGATAAATTAAATCAAGGTTTTCTATACCATCATCAATAAAACGTTTTAACTGGCTAGAGGTTAGCGTTTTGTTTTCAAACCCTGAATTAATTTCAGCAAGTTTATCTCGCAGCAATGTGGAGCCTGTGATACCTAAGCCGATAGGAGTGTTAACTTCATGGGCTACACCGGCAACCATTTGTCCAAGTGAAGCCATTTTTTCACTCTCAACGATTTGATTTTGGTATTGGTGCATGCGCTCAAGTGTATTTAAAAGCTCTTGATTCGCTTCTCGTAGTGCTATCGTTCGCTGGTTTACTTTTTCTTCTAGACTTTGGTTTAACTGTTTTATTTCGAGCTTATCGTTTTTATGTCGCTCGATTTGGTTTTGCGCTCGCGTGAGCATAATATTTAAGCTACTAGCAAGAGTGTTTATTTCAGTAATGTTTGTTTTTGGTGCGCGAGCATCGTAATTGTGGTTTTTAGAAACATCTTGCAGCAATACGCTTAATTCATCAATTGGATTAGCAATACGTTTTTGGATACGTTTAGCTACGAAGTACACTAGCACTAAAACAAATAGGGTTAATAATATGTCGATGAGGATTTTTCTATTTATATAGTCATTAAGGCGTTCTAACCCACCACGTATATAGACATAACCTTTAATTTCACCTTCATAGAGTATTGGCTTTATCAGCTCTACTTGATTCTCAGTAATTTTAGCTTTTTTTAACTGTTCAATACTATCTACACGAAGGGGGACCGGTGGCGTTTTTTTTGCGTTAAAGCTGGTAAAAAATACAGCTTTATTCGTAATTTCATCAATTGAGTAGATATGTATATTCTTAACCAGAGGAATGGTTTCAAAGGACTTAAGCCGTTGCTCTTCTGTTTTTCTGTCATCAAATAAAACGGTAATTTGGGCATTAAATGCAACAATTTCAGCAAGGATAGTGAGTTTATTTATGATTAACTGTTTTTGTTCTTTAACATCAAGATAAGTTGAAATCGAAATAGACAAAGACAAACAAAGAGCAGTAACAAACATCACTGCACTAACCAAAGTTTTTCGTATACTCGTTTGCTGCAAAGATTTAGGCATTTTTTTGTTGTAGCCTGATATTTATCATGGTGACTTCGTTTTCTAAGTCTAGCAAACACAACGAAAAGTGACGAAGAAATATCAAATAATTGTCACTTTTTGTGTGTTTACTTTAAAAACTGAGTTTATAGCAGCTTAAATACGTATTTATTAGCTACTATAAACTGCAAATTTGTTGTTTTTATGTATAGTTTGGTATTCACCAAATTGCGTTTCTAAAATTGGAGGATATTTTAAAAAGCAATTCGCAACAATTGTCAGTTTGCCCGATTTAGTTAAGTGTTGTTTTGCATTACTTAAAAACTGCTCTGCAATTGTGTAATCGGTTGCTATACCCGTATGAAATGGTGGGTTAGAAATGATTAGATCAAATTTGCCATTAATACTAGTTAGGCCGTCACTAAGCACAGCTTTACCATTTATATTATTAAGCGCTAAAGTTTGCGATGTAGCATAAGCGGCAAGTGCACTTACATCTGAGCACACAAACGATAAAGATGAGTTGTTCAACCCTAAAAATGTTGCAATCAAACCTGCACCACAGCCAAAGTCGAGTACTTGCCCGTTTTTAATTTTTGGTGCGTTTTCTAATAACATTTTTGTGCCGGCATCAAGTTCACCGTGATTAAATACCCCAGGGATACTAATAGCGTTAAACTGTTTACCCGCTACATCAACAGCGAATTGCTTGTGGTAGCGGCTAATAGAAAACTCAGCCAGAGGCTCAATACCTGAAAATAAGTACAGTGCGCAGTGGCGTGCACTATCAATTTTACGACCAAACTCACAATGACTCGTGAATTGTTTTTCTATCGACTTAACACCACTTTTATTCTCACCAACGACCAGTAAATCAGCATCATGATTAAGTACTGCACGAATATTATCCAGCGTCATTAATGCTTCTGGTTTTGATTTTGGATAATAGTAAATCACCAAATCAAACTGTTGCTCTGTTATTTCATGGCTTATACAAACATCGATACCGTTAAGGTTGTTAGCAAATTGACCATTGGCATGGTTGTAGCTAAAAGCGGTTATTTTACTGTTAGGGTTTAAACTTTTAAGTTGAGATAAAAAGCCATCTTGCACAAAATTGACCACCAAAATAGATTCAGCATTGAGTGATTCACTATTTCGCAGTAGTAATGAACTTGGGTTAGTTAATGCGCTCATAAATGGCTTTACCTTAAGTGTTGTTTAATAAGTTACTGGTTTAGCTAATGCGTTCAAACATTAAGTCCCAAACACCATGGCCTAAACGGTGGCCGCGTTGCTCAAATTTAGTCAGCGGACGTAAATCAGGACGAGGCACATAATCATTGCTTTGCGATTGGTTTTTATAGTGCTCAGCAGCTTGCATTACTTCAAGCATGTGCTCTGCATAGTTTTCCCAATCAGTTGCCATGTGAAAAACACCACCAATTTTTAATTTACTGCGTAAGCTTTCAACAAATGCAGGTTGCACAATACGACGCTTATGGTGACGCTTTTTATGCCATGGATCAGGAAAAAACAACTGCAACTTACTAAGGCTGCCATCAGCTATGCAGTCTTTGAGTACCTCAACCGCATCATGTTCAAAAACACGTAAGTTGGTTACACCAGCTTCATCTGCGTCCATTAAACATGCACCAACACCTGGACGGTGTACTTCGATACCAATAAAGTTTAAGTGCGGTGCGTTTTTAGCCATTTCAACTAATGACTTACCCATACCAAAGCCGATTTCTAAAACAACATCATTGTCATTACCAAATACTTGAGCTAAATCAAGCATGCCGTTTTGGTGCTCAAGGCCCATTGTTGACCAGCACTTTTCAATTGCTGCTGCTTGTCCTTTGGTTAAACGACCTTCACGTTTAACAAAGCTACGAATTGTACGAATATATTTACCTTCTTGCTTTGCTTGCTCAAGGTTATCGTTACTTGAATCACTCATATATTTTGGCCTGATGAAAACAACATGTTTAAAATGGTGGCGTATTATCCCTGACCGTGGGCTTGATCACAAGGCTTTATCCTTTGTGTATGTTTAGAACTTGATATTTTAACTCACTGCAATAGACTGCCCGCTATCAAGGGTCGAGTTATAAAGTAGTTATTTTGAAGTTAAACAACACTGATGCAAGTTGGTTTTCAGGGCAGGTAGTTGATTGGTATCAATTACATGGGCGTAAAACCTTACCATGGCAATTGAATAAAACACCTTATAAAGTCTGGGTTTCTGAGGTAATGCTACAACAAACTCAAGTTGTGACCGTTATTCCTTATTTTGAAAAATTTATGGCAAGTTTCCCTGATATTATCGCTTTAGCGAATGCAGATGAAGATATTGTACTGCATCATTGGACTGGGCTGGGTTATTACGCAAGAGCGCGTAATTTACATAAAACAGCCAAGATAGTGCGCGACCAATACGATGGTGAGTTTCCAACAAATATTGAACAAGTAATCGCATTACCAGGAATAGGGCGCTCTACAGCTGGCGCCGTTTTGTCTTTATCCCTTGGCCAGCATCACCCAATTTTAGATGGTAATGTAAAGCGTGTCTTGGCTCGCTATTTTATGGTTGAAGGTTGGTACGGAGTTAAAAAAGTAGAGAATCAACTATGGCAATTAACAGAGCAGTTGACTCCTGTAGATAATGTCACTGAGTTTAATCAGGCAATGATGGATTTAGGTGCAAGCTTATGCTCCCGTAGCAAGTTTGAATGTGAACCTTGCCCACTGAACAGTCGTTGTAAGGCATTTAATAATTCAGTCGTTAAGCAGTTCCCTCATTCAAAACCTAAAAAAGCCGTTCCTAAAAAAAGCTGTCATCAGTTGATCATTCAATGTGATGACCAAGTATTAATGGAAAAAAGGCCCAACTCTGGTATTTGGGGTGGTTTGTTTAGCTTTTTTGAATTTGAACAAAAGGAACAACTTGATGTTTTTATTGCACAGCAAGGGCTTGAGCTGACTACCACAAAAGTGGAACCGTTTACTCATGTGTTTTCGCATTTTGAATTAACTATTAATCCTCATGTGCTTAAGGTTAGTAAAATGCCCGACGTAGTTAATGAACGTCAGCTTGTTTGGTATCCGTTAGATCAGTCGATTGAGGTCGGTTTAGCAGCACCAACTAAAAAGCTGGTTAAACAAATCAGCGCAATGGTTTACACTAGTGTTAAGTCTTAAACGCATATTAAGAAGAGAGCAATTATGGCACGTACAGTATTTTGTCAAAAGTTACAAAAAGAAGCCGAAGGCCTTGGCTTTCAATTATACCCAGGTGAAATTGGTGAAAAGATTTTCAATAATATTTCAAAAGAAGCATGGGGCCAGTGGCAACATAAGCAAACTATGCTAATTAATGAAAAGCATTTAAATATGATGGATCCAGAGCATCGTACATTTTTAGAAGAGCAAATGGTTGGTTTTTTGTTTGAAGATAAAGATGTTGAAATTGAAGGTTACCGTCCGCCGGAAAAATAAGTTCAGAATAAATAAAAGGGCGATGCCGCCCTTTTATGTGTATTAGCAGGAGTAAAAAAACTAAAAGCTACTTTCCTCTTGTTCATCTGCTTTTTCTATTTGCTCTTTGAGAAATTGCGCTACTCTTGAATATTCGATTTCTAAAATATCTCTTTGCTCTATTAGCTCATCACTCGATAAGCCTTCTAAATTACAGTGCTCTTCAAAATCCGCAGCTAATTTACTAATCTGTTCAGCTCCAATCGTTTTAGAAATTGATTTTAACTGGTGGCAGGCTTGTGCAATACCTTGATAGTCTGTAACCATAACAGCACTGTTTATTTCTTTAGTTAAGTTATTACTTTGTTCTAAGTACATTTTAAAAAAGCGTATTTGTTTAGCTTTATCGTTGTTTACGTATTTAGCTAGCATTTCTAAATTAACTGGCGCTGCAGGCCTTTCGCCGAGCTCGCTCACAGACACAGTACCTTGCTGACTTTTTTGAGCCCACTTCTCTAAAATAGCTTCTAAAGTATTTAATTCCACAGGCTTAGTAATAAAATCATTAATACCCGCATTTAAACAGCGTTCTTTTTCGCCTTTAAGTGCATTCGCTGTGATTGCTATTATATATGGCTGTGCATTTATATCATCAAGCAATGAAGCTTCTTCTCTGATTGTTTCGACCATATCGTAGCCTGACATTTTAGGCATATGTAAATCAGTAAGAATGAGTGAGTAGCGTTCTTCTCGCCATTTTTGCAAGCCTTGTTCACCGTTTTCAGCGACTTCAACACCAAAGCCTAGCAAATGCAATTGATCGGTCAGTACTTGTTGGTTTAAGAGGTTATCTTCAACAAGTAAAATGAGTCTATTTTCCTCTCTAGCCTGTTCCACGTTTAGGTAGTTATTTAGAGTTTTAACGGGTTTAACTTGTTTAGGTTTATGAAGTCCAGCAGCTACAAGTAATGACATCATAAAGTTAGATTTACACAATGGCGTAGCATTCAGGTAAAAAATATTTTTATGGTTAATAGCTGCTTCATCTAGTTTACTTAGTACAACAACCTGTTGGTTATGATCTTCTAGAGAGTATATTAGGCGGCGTAGTAATGAGTTAGTTTTTTCTATCGAATCAACACCATCAAGAACCCAAACAATACCAAAACTCTCTTGGTGCTGCTCTATTTCATCAAGAGTATCCGCTTGAAATGTTTTAGCTCCCATAAACGATAGGTAACGTGATAATGTTTGCTTTCTCGCGCTATTTTCGCTTATCAAAACTACAAGTTGATCTTTTAATGTATTTTTATGTGCGTACTTAATTGTTCCTTCGGTGCTAAAAGGTAATTCAACAACAAATTCACTGCCAATGCCTAAATCGCTTGTAACATTAATTGTACCAAGCATGAGCTCGGTTAAACTTTTACAAATTGAAAGGCCAAGCCCTGTGCCACCATATTCTCGAGTGATAGAATTTTCAGCTTGAATAAAGGGGTTAAAAATCTCACGTAATTGTGCATGGCTCATACCTTTCCCATTGTCACTGACAATAAAGCGTAGGGTGAAATGATCGGTCGTGTTTTGAGCTACTTCAACTGCTATACGAACATGGCCACGTCGGTTTTCATCGGTGCTAGTGAATTTAATAGCATTACTACATAAATTGTACAGCACTTGGCGCACTCTCATGGTGTCGCCAATTAAATTTGTTGGAATATCAGGGGCTATTGCTAGTTCTAAATCGAGCTGACGTTTTTTGGCAACAGATGATAAAACTCTGGCTACTTCTTCAATAGTGTCAGCAACTGAAAATGGAGTTGGATCTATATTAAGCCTACCAGCTTCAATTTTAGAAAAATCTAATATGTCATCTAAAATACCTAATAATGAAAAAGCAGATTCACGAATAATGGTGCTTAGTCGATGTTGAGCACCATCAAGCTCTGTTTGTCTTAATAGATCTATTGTGCCAATTACACCATTCATTGGGGTGCGTATCTCATGGCTCATTGTTGCTAAAAAAGTAGTTTTTGAATCACTTGCTTGTTCAGCTCTTAAAGTTGCTTTCTCAAGTTGCATAGTTCGTTTTTGAACTTCTATCTCTAAGCCATTTTGCAGGCTTTGCAATTTGGATTGTGTTGCTTGATTACTAACAATAGCGTTTTGTACTTGCTTGAGAAGTTTATTTATATTTATTGCAACTGTTTTCATTCCTAAATCTAGCTGCTCTTTTACTTGTGATTCATAGTTAGATGATTGACAAATTGTATCGATTTCTAAAGCGAGATAGTCGCTACTTCTTTTTATTCGTTTGTTTAGAAAAGCATTAATATAGAAAGCAAATATAAATAAGGTAAAAAATGTCAACCCTGCCAATACGTAAGTAAGTAGCATTGAATCTGCTATAGCTGAAACTGAGCTATTTCTATCTTTAATTATTAGCTCTCCAACAGGCTGATCATTCAAAATTAATTGTTTATGGATAATTGTTTTATTTTGAGTAAGGGTGTCTAGCTTTAAAGGCTCTATAGCGGGCTTATGACTTGAATAAATGAGTTGGGGTGCACTTAATGATGTATACCTATATAAGTAATATTCAAATCGGTTATTTAGCTTTGAGCTTAAAACTAATAGTTGCTCTGCTTTGTTCTGCCCAGGTTCACTTAGAGCGATGACTAACTGTTTTTCTAAATTATCAGCTAGCTCGCTTAAGTCAGTAGTGCTCTTGACTTGAAAGTTATTAATTTGTTTATTCGGGTAGAAGTAGTAGGCAGCTAAAGCTAATGTTATTGCCACAAAATTTGTAAATATAATAAGTGGTAACAAGCCCTTAACCGGCGAAGAAAATTTACTGTGCATTTATTTTCCAATTTTAATGTAGTAGCTACAAACCAATCAGCAGCTTATTTACTTGCAATCAATCCTAACATTTACTGAAATAATTCACTACGTTATGTACATAATATTGCAATATTTACTGTTTTAGATAATAAAGGGCCGTAATTACCTATTAGCAATTATAAGGACTTAATCTTAATCACTTATATTTGATGTAAAAAGCAGCGTTTAATATGTTTATCACCCATATTGCTGTAAAACTGTGCAAACAGTGGGGCGGGATAAAAAAAAAGTTGACTTGCAGGGGCAAAACCAGTTTAATACGCCGCACGCCCAGATAGCTAAGTCAGCAGAGCATCTAGGGAAGAGTATTGAAAATCCTTTAAGATTTTTAATTAGAGCTGAAGTTTCCTTGGTAGCTCAGTCAGTAGAGTGGTAGGAAATGTACTGAAAACCCTATATGATTTATAGGTAAACTGAATTTGCCTCGATAGCTCAGTCGGTAGAGCAGAGGATTGAAAATCCTCGTGTCCGTGGTTCGATTCCGCGTCGAGGCACCATTATTATTGTAATAATGTTTAAATATATTTAAATGTTGTTACGCGTGCCAAAGCACACGATTTAGTGTGCCGACTTAGCTCAGCTGGTAGAGCAACTGACTTGTAATCAGTAGGTCAACCGTTCGACTCGGTTAGTCGGCACCATTTATTTAGTTAATAGTATCTACTGTTAACAAGCACTGTTTAAGTGCCTCGATAGCTCAGTCGGTAGAGCAGAGGATTGAAAATCCTCGTGTCCGTGGTTCGATTCCGCGTCGAGGCACCATTTATTTGAAAAGGCTTCGCAATAGCGAGGCTTTTTTAATTAAAAAATTTAAGTTAATCAATCTTTAAAATTGATATGTGCCATAGCACACAGTTTAGTGTGCCGACTTAGCTCAGCTGGTAGAGCAACTGACTTGTAATCAGTAGGTCAACCGTTCGACTCGGTTAGTCGGCACCATTTATTTTAGATTTATTGTTAAGTTAACAGTGAATCAGCACAGTTGTTGTGCCTCGATAGCTCAGTCGGTAGAGCAGAGGATTGAAAATCCTCGTGTCCGTGGTTCGATTCCGCGTCGAGGCACCATTTATTAAAGTTAATCAATCTTTAAAATTGATACGTGCCTAGCACACAGTTTAGTGTGCCGACTTAGCTCAGCTGGTAGAGCAACTGACTTGTAATCAGTAGGTCAACCGTTCGACTCGGTTAGTCGGCACCATTTATTTTAGATAATTTGAACAGAGCAACTGACTTGTAATCAGTAATTCATTCAGGTTATCCGTTCGACTCGGTTAGTCGGCACCATTTATTTTAGATAATTTGAACAGAGCAACTGACTTGTAATCAGTAATTCATTCAGGTTATCCGTTCGACTCGGTTAGTCGGCACCATTTATTATTAGATAATTTGAACAGAGCAACTGACTTGTAATCAGTAATTCATTTAAGTTATCCGTTCGACTCGATTAGTCGGCACCATTTATTTAGTTAATAGTATCTACTGTTAACAAGCACTGTTTAAGTGCCTCGATAGCTCAGTCGGTAGAGCAGAGGATTGAAAATCCTCGTGTCCGTGGTTCGATTCCGCGTCGAGGCACCATTTATAATAAAGCCCTGCACTCGCAGGGCTTTTTTGTTTTTGAAATAAGTTGTTATTTAGATAATAAAGTTTGCCTTCTACTTGGCAGTGATTCTTAATTCTAGCACCTAGCACTTTTAACCTTTCATCTTATTAATCCTGCACTTTAACGTACTGTATGCTAAGAATTTGTAATGTTATGTAAAGTCAGTTGAGCAAATAGGAATTGAATGCTTGAATTACACTTAGTAATCGATGTATTCAGGGTTAAACATGAACTGGCAATTAAAGCCGAGTATTGTTGCATTATCTGTGCTGTTCATTGGAGCATGCACCACACAGCTTACTCAGCAAGAGCGTGTGCAACAGCTCGAAACGCTGCCAAATAATTGGCAGCAAAAACTAGAACAACAAACGGCTGGGACAGTCGCAAATGATTGGTTGCAGCAGCTTGAAAATCCACAAGTTTATGCACTTGTCGATCAAGCTCTGAAGCATAACCAGTCAATTTTACAAGCTAGCTATGATGTTGCTATAAAAGAGCAGCAACTGGTTGCCACAGGGGCTGCTCTTTGGCCAAGCTTAGACCTATCTACACGTACAAGTAGAAGTAAAGATAATCGTCCCGTTAGCTACAATAATGCCAGCTCTGCCGATTTGGCATTGAGCTATGAGGTTGATTTATGGGGTAAACTATCAGCAGCAGAGCGCCAAGCAAACTTAGAGTATTTAGCTGAAAAAGCAAATTTTGAGCAGTCTCGTCAGCAATTGGTCGCTGATGTCGTCAGTGGTTGGTTTAATGTAATAACTGCCCAGCAGTTATTAGAGCTATATAAACAAAGAGAAAAAATAGCTGAACAGAACCTCTCAATTATTGAATCTGGCTATCGCCAAGGCTTAAATGAGGCGCTTGATGTGTACTTGACTCGTAACGAGCTAAATACTGAGCGCTCTAATATTGCTGAGCAACAAGCTACATTAACAGAGTCTATACGGACACTTGAGCGTTTAACTGGCGAGTATCCAAAGGGTGCATTGAGTATAGATGCAGACTTACCGTTGCTTGATAAACCAATCCCTAAAGGGCTACCTTCAGAGCTTATTACCCGTAAACCAGATTTGATGGCAAGTTGGTATCAGTTATTGAGTACTGATGCTGGTTTAGCATACGCTCATAAACAGCGCTTCCCTAGCTTAAATCTAACAGCTTCACTAGGTGACAGTACTGATAAAATGAGTGATTTATTTTCGCCATCCAGCTTAGCTTGGTCATTGGTTGGCAGCATCGCGATGCCGATTTTTGATGGTGGAAGACTAGCTGCAAATGAAGAACAAGCACGCCTTACAGTAAAACGCCAAGAACAAATATATCTTGAAACTTTATATGATGCGTTTGGTGATGTTGAAAATGCAATTACACAAGAGGTGTCGCTACAACAGCGCTATGAAAAAACACTTGAAGCACAAACTAATGCGATAGCTGCTGAGCAATTATCGTTTGAGCAATATCAAAGTGGTTTAGTAGATTACACGACTGTGCTTGATGCACAGGATCGCTCTTTCACAGCGCAAAACTCAGTTATCAATATTAAAAATCAATTAATCCTTAATAGAATCAAGTTACATATTGCCCTTGGTGGCGATTTCTCAGAGCCTAACCAAGAGTCAGAAGAGCAATAACTATGAATAATAAACTTCGTAAATTTCTAATTCCAACCATTATTATCGCCGTGACAGCGACAGTTATTGTCGTTATCAAAGGAAATCCTCCGCAGAGTAAGCGATTTGGTTCTGCTCCTAAAGCAAATGTTACAGTGGCAGTTTCTCGCTTGGAGGCTAAGCCTTATCAAATAATGGTCAACAGCTTTGGTACCGTAAAACCAAAAACACAAAGTATACTTGTTTCTCAGGCTTCAGGTCAGATCATGAAAATAAGTGACCAGTTTCGTGAAGGGGGCTTTTTTGATAAAGGTGAAGTGTTGCTTGAATTAGATGATAGAGATCATCGCGCAGAGGTTAAATCTGCTCAAGCTAACCTTCTCACTGCCCAGCAAGCCTTACTGGAAGAGGAGGCGCGTGGTAATCAAGCACAAACAGATTGGCAGCGTTTAGGAAATGGTGAACAAGCAAGCTCTTTAGTGCTGCGTAAACCGCAACTTGCTGCTGCACAGGCAGAAGTTCTTTCAGCTCAAGCGCAACTAGAAAAAGCAGAACTGAATCTAGAGCGTACTAAAATTACAGCTCCTTATGCAGGCAGAGTATTAAGCCGCAGCGTCGATTTAGGTCAAGTTGTTAGTAATAATACTGAGCTTGCATCAATATATGCTATTGATAGTGTTGAAGTTCGCCTACCAATAAAAAACAAAGATTTGCCTTTCATAAAGTTACCTGAACAGTACCGTGACGGTGTCAGTAACGAACAAGGTTCTCCTGTTATTTTCCGTTCAGATCTGGTTGGTTCCCAACAGTGGAATGGCCAAATAGTTCGCACAGAAGGTGCAATAGATTCAACAGCACAACAGCTCTATATCGTTGGTCAAATTAATGACCCTTACAAGGCAACCTCAAACAACCAATACCCAATCAAAATAGGTCAATATGTAACTGCACAAGTAAAAGGTGTTGAGGTTCAAGATGCTATTGTTATTCCTAATAGTGCTATTTACCAAGGCAGTTATGTTTATATTGAAGAGCAGGGTATTTTAAAACGCAAAGACATTAGTTTGAGATGGCAAAATGCGAATGATGCAATTATTGCTTCAGGTGTTAGTGCGGGTGACAACTTAGTTATAACTCCGCTTGGTCAAGTGAGCTCAGGTACGCAAGTAAATATTATGGGTGAACAAGCTTATAAAAGTACCCGTGGTCAAAAGCAAGGCCGAGGTGAACGACCAAGTAAAGAAAAGTTAGAAGCAATGGCTAAAGAGCAAGGTATCTCAGTTCAAGAGCTAATGAAACAGCGTCGCCAAGCTCGCGACCAAGGAGCTGGGCAATGATCGCTTGGTTTACTAAAAACCATGTAGCCGCCAATTTATTACTTATTAGTATTGTATTGTCGGGGCTATTCAGTTTATCGACCCAAATCCCTTTAGAGGTTTTTCCTTCGTTTGAAACGGATCGTATCAGCGTCAAAGTCACGTTGCGTGGTTCAACCCCTGCAGATGTTGAAAAGGGCGTAACGATCCGCATCGAAGAGGCAGTGCAAGATCTTGAGGGTATAGAACAAATCACAAGTAGTTCTTCTGAGGGGTCATCGTCAGTCAGTATTGAAGTTGAAACTGGCTACGATGCGCGTGACTTATTGGCTGATATAAAAAGCCGTGTCGATGCTATAAATACCTTTCCAGCTGATGCAGAGAAGCCTGTTGTCGCTCTTGATCAACGTGTTAGAGAAGTAATAGCGGTAACTGTTTCGAGTGAGTATGGTGAAAAAGAAACCCTAGAATATGCAGAAAAGGTACGCGATGATTTATTACGTTTACCACAAATTACACAAGTAGAGCTAAGTGGTGTTCGTGATTATGAAATAGCCGTCGAAGTGAGCCAAGACATCCTACGCCAGTATGATTTAAGTTTAGCGCAAATATCATCAGCTATCTCTCGCTCAAGTACAGACGTGTCTGCTGGTAATTTGAAAACTGAAGGTGGAGAAGTATTAATAAGCTCAAAAGGTCAGGCCTATCGCAAAGATGAATTTGCTCAAATCGTAGTTAAACAACAAGCTGATGGTACAATTATACGTTTAGGTGATATTGCCAGCATTACAGATGATTTTGAAGAAACGCCAGTACGCACCCGATTTAACGGTAAACAAGCTGCATTTATAGATGTTTATCGAATTGGTCCACAAAGTGCAATTGGTGTGGCCGATGCAGTAAAAGGCTATATTAATGAACAGCAAGAGAGCTTACCACAGGGGTTTGAACTAAGTTATTGGGATGATGATTCGCAAATTGTTAAAGGGCGTATTGCCACACTGACGACGAACGCCATTCAAGGTGGTATTTTAGTACTAGCGTTACTTACCTTATTTTTACGCCCAGCTATTGCAATATGGGTATTTGTTGGCATTCCAGTGTCTTTCATGGGCGCATTTTTAGCAATGCCGTTATTTGGTGTCACGCTGAATATAATGAGCTTGTTTGGCTTTATTTTAGTGTTAGGTATTGTTGTTGATGATGCGATTGTCACCGGCGAAAATGTCTACACCCATTTAAAAACCGCCGAATCTGGCGAGCAAGCGGCTATTCGGGGTACGCAAGAAGTAGCCACACCTGTAACCTTTGGTGTTTTGACAACCGTTGCAGCTTTTTTACCGCTGGCGTTTATCGAAGGTGGACGAGGTGCTTTATTTGCACAAATTCCAGTTGTGGTAATTCCGGTTTTACTATTTTCATTAATTGAATCTAAATTTGTATTACCTGCCCATTTAAAGTACATCAAACTACGTAATCAAAAATCTGAGCCTTCAAAGTTAGAGCGTTTACAGCAGCGCTTTGCTGATGGTTTTGAAATGGCAATCATGAAATACTACAAACCTGTACTTAACGTAGCGCTTAAAAATAAGCTAGCTACAGTAAGCTCGTTTGTAGGCATATTCTTAATTATTGTGACGCTTATCTCGAGTGGTTGGACAAAGTTCGTGTTTTTCCCCCGTATTCCAAGTGAAACGGTACGTGCCAGCCTTACATTTCCTGCGGGTACGCCATTTGAAGTGACAAATAAGTACATTGTACGTATGTCAGACAAAGCAAAAGAGCTTGAAGATAAATACCGTGATGACGATGGCGAAAGTGTCATTCTTAATATTTTAGCAAGTACAGGTGGACGCGGTGGTGCTTCAAACACCGGTTCAGTTCGTTTTGAAATTACACCCGCTGAGGAGCGAGATTCGACTATTGGCTCACAACAATTAGCGAGTGAATGGCGTGACTTAATAGGTGTTATACCTGGCGCCGAAAGTATTACTTTTAGAGCTGAAATAGGTCGTAGCTCAGACCCTATTGATGTGCAATTAACAGGGAGTACCATTGAAACTTTAGAAGTAGTGGCTGAAAAAATTAAACAACGTTTAGCAACATACCCTACGGTATTTGAAATTGCAGATAGTTTGTCAGACGGTAAAGAAGAGCTGCAAATAGAGTTAACTGATCAAGGCTTAGCACTTGGTTTAAACCGTACAGATGTTTTAAAGCAAATAAGTAATTCGTTTTTTGGCTCACAAGCACAGCGTATACAGCGTGGTCGTGATGATGTTCGAGTTATGGTTAGGTTACCACTAGAGGAACGTCGTTCAGTGGCGGACTTAACTGATATTTTGATTGATTTACCAGATGGAGGAACTGTACCGCTTTCCCATATAGCTAAGTTAAATACAGGTAAAAGCCCATCTAGTATTCGCCGTGTCGATCGTTATCGAACACTTAGCGTGACTGCGGATGTAGAGAAAGGCAATACCAATATGACAGTACTTCAAGCTGACCTTACTAGTTATTTAGACGAGCTTGTACAACAATACCCTGGTGTTGATTACACTCTAGAAGGTGAAGCAAAAGAACAGCGCGAGTCATTTGGTTCGCTTGCATGGGGTTTACTATTTGTATTCTTTATAATTTACGCTTTATTAGCGATTCCATTTAAGTCTTATTTGCAACCGTTGATTGTAATGAGTGTGATCCCATTTGGTATGATTGGGGCTGTAATGGGCCATTGGATCATGGGCATGGATTTAACTATCATGAGCCTACTTGGTATGTTAGCCCTTGTTGGTGTGGTCGTGAATGACTCTCTCGTGCTGGTTGATTACATTAATAAAAAACGTAGCGAAGGTGGTGATTTACTTGAAGCGGTTAAACGAGCCGGTGCAGCACGTTTTCGTCCTGTAATGCTAACGAGCTTAACGACCTTTATCGGTCTAATGCCATTATTATTTGAAAAAGCCACGCAAGCGCAGTTTTTAATACCGATGGCAGTTAGCCTTGGCTTTGGTATTATCTTTGCGACTTTCATAACTTTGTTACTGGTGCCTGTAAACTATATGTTGATGGAGCGCTTTCAAGGTTGGTTTAAATAGCTTTAAAACTTTGGAATAATTCCAACAAAGCTTAGATATAAAAATGCCGCAATTAAGCGGCATTTTTTGTATTTATATTTTAATAAACAGATTTATTTCTTATATCGTTCAAACCAAGCTAACGTGTGCTCTACTTTAGAGATCATACGAGATGGGCGCCCTGCAATACCATGGGGTGAGCCAGGCACACGAATAAGAACCGTGTCTACTTTTTGTAACTTGAGAGCTTGATAGAATTGCTCAGACTCTGAAATAGGCGTTCGGCGGTCTTCTTCTCCTGTCATAAGTAAAGCAGGTGTTGTAACGTTTCCTACTAATGACAAAGGAGAACGTTGCCAATAATGATCAACATGATCCCAAGGCATACCAGGGAATTGATTGCGAATTTGGCCGATATAACTGTCAGCTGTTAACGTTTTACTCAGCCAATTAATGACCGGTTTGGTGATTGCAGCGGCGTTAAAGCGATCGGTTAAGCCAATTGCGTAAGCAGCAGCGATACCGCCTGCAGAGCCACCAGCTATAAATAAGTTTTCTTCATCTATAAACCCTTTGGCTATCATGGCATCAACCGCTGAATCATGATCGGCAAAGTCTTCTTTGGAGCTATACTTTCCATCGAGTAATAAAGCAAAATCTTTACCGTAACTAGTAGAACCACGGTAATTTACATACACCACAACATAACCTTCACTGGCGTATCGTTGTAGTTCAGCTGTGAAACTAGGTCCATAAGCGAGGTGCGGGCCACCGTGGATTTCAAGTAATAATGGGTACTTTTTGGTTTTATCGAAATTAGGCGGGGTAATATACCAACCTTGAATATTTTCGTTATCAAATGAAGACTTAACATTTAACTCATGAACTTCACCCAATTGCTTATGGCCGAGTAAGTCTTCATTTAAAGCGGTTAAAGTTTTACTTTTTCCTTTATATAAGTACGCTAAATCAGCCGGACGCTGACTACTGCCTTTGGTATATGCAACTGCGCCATTTTTTGCGAGGCTAAAGCTACCACTAATATACGGGCGACCGATAGAAGTTCCCGATAGCGAATCCACAAGATCGGTTACTTTACCTTTGGATGATAATTTTGCCAGCTTGCGCTTACCAAAATCGTCATATTGAATAACAAAGTCACCTTTGCCTGACCATTTATAATCAGCAACGGAACGGTCAAAATCATTACTTATATTGGCAATTTTTTTATTACTTTTAGTGATGACATTGAGTTGGTAATTTACGTAGGGAACAGGGGCGTTATCACGAGCAAGAAACGCAATTTTTTTACCATTAGCCGAATACGTAGGGCGAAACTCTCGGCCAGGCAATTGAGTTAACTGGGTATAAGTACCTTGATTAATATCAACTTCATATAAATCAGATTCAGTGGTGCGATATTCCCAATCCACATGTTGATCGGATGAAAAAGCGAGTTTGCTATCATTAGGAGACCATGCAAGTGGCCCATAATGCTGGTAATTCCCCGTTGTTAATTGCCTCGCTGTGCCGCCATTTGCGGGCACCACAAATACATGACGATAGGCTGGTTCTAAATAACCAGAGCCGTCTGCTTGATAGCGGGCTTTTTCATAAACTTTTACGGGTTTTGACCACGTGGCCCCTTTAGGCTTTTTAGGTAATTTAACTGACTTCACAAAGTCTGTTTTACCAGCAGGTACATTCATCGTAAATGCGATGTTATTGCCATTATTAGACCAGCTTAAACTGCGTATTGATTTAGGAAGCTGTGTTAATAACGCTAATTTGTCTTGTTCTAACCAATAAACGTACAGTTGATTACTCCCGCTCCTGTTGGAAGTAAATGCGATTTTTTTAGAGTCAGGAGACCATGTAGGTTGCCCGTAACTATGCTCATCAGCGAGCAATGGGTAATGTTGATTTAGCTTTACATCGTACATCCAAATACTGCGTTTTGCAGTATCATGCATGATGTCATAACCACTTCTTAGGTAGATAATTTTCTTACCGTCAGGGCTTATTTGTGGGCTGTTAACATACTCTAGCTGGAAAATGTCTTCGGCAGTAAAAGTGTCACTTGCATAAAGTTGTACGGAGTAAGATGCACAGAGTAGCGCCGAGCTTAAGGTTAGTAATGCATTTAATTTCATAGTTTTTCATTTTTTGTATAATAAAACATCATCCTAAGATGCAAAAATTTCTTGAGCAAGAGAATTGAGATTAATAAGCTCATCATTAAGTTAAATTGCAATACATACAAAACAGTTAATGACGATATTTAGGGGTATATATAGAAAGGCTCTTTTAGCGTTTAGTTAAAGATAGGCACTACTACTGTTTAAAACAAAAATGCCGCAATTAAGCGGCATTTTTCTATTTAAATTATTTTATGGCTTTTTTCACTTCACGCCAGTCAATAATTTTAAAGTTTTGTGGTTGTAGCGGCATACGATTATAACCATCTTGTACTACAAGCATGCCTTCAGGGTAACCAGGTAAAGCAGCGGATGTTACGGTTAAACCGTCCGTTTCACCTGCGCCATCAATCCCTTTATCTAGATTAGCAGTTACATTAAACTTACCTGCAAAGCTTAGGTTAGGCTGTGTATCATCGGAGATTTTATAAAGCACATAGCTATTATCGCCTTGGCTTGATACGACTAAATAGCGGGTATCACCAGCATGATAAATTTCCATGCCTTCAACATCAGCAACAAGTTGCTCATTTACACCTTGTAGCATGAGCGCTTTGTTACCAGCACTAGGCTCAGCACCGATATACCAAATACCTTGATCTTCTTCGCCGGCAAATAACTGGCCGCGCTTATCATCAGCACTACAGCCTTCAGGTTGGCTTGGCAGGGTAAACTCTCTGACTAACTCGCCGCTTAAGTTCGCTTTATTACCTGTTAGTTTATATTGTTGAAATAAACCAGACTTATCATTCACGAACACATAATTACCAGAATCAGATGAATACATACACATACCGTAAATTTCGGCTAGGTTTGTGGCTACTTCTGTTACATGGTTTACTTTGTTTTCGCTATCGACAGTAAATACGCTAATACTGTTAAGTGTCCGGTTACTGGCCGTGATCCAAGTATGGGTTTGGTTGTTTATACTTTGATGTTGACGTACATCAACATTATTTAAGCGGCCAATATCTAGCGACTGTACTTTGTTACCCTCAAGGTCATAGACCATTAACCCACGGCGTTTATCTGTGCCCAATATTAAGCTGTTTTTAGCGTCTTGCTGGTTGACCCAAATAGCCGGATCATCAGCTGCATCACCAAATGCTGCAACGGGTGTTGTTTGTGCATTGGCATGAATATGAGTCATGGCAACTTTATTTTTTGAAGGCGCAGACTGTGCACTGTAGTTAACGTTTGCTTCGATATATGCGCCCGTTTCATCATCTATTAAAACAAGCTGTGCTTGATTATCATTAATCAAATTCGCTGCAACTGATTCAATTGCTAATTCGCCACTTAGTGACCATTTGCTTAGTTTTTCTGTTTGGGCATTATAGGCATAAACCATATTGCCATCAGTGGCACTGAGCCATAAAGTACCGTCTTGTGATACTGATAAAGCCCCGATTTCACTGTTTAATTCACCGTACGGCTCAACTAAAGCAACAGGCTGTTTATTGGCATCTGATTCTGCATCAGCATTAATTGCCCACACGCCGAGCTCTGCTTCACCAACATATAGAGTTTTAGTTTCATCATTTACGGCGCAGCCTGAAGCTTCCGTTACTGCAGAAAATTCACGTACTGCGATATTTTTAGTTTGGTTAGTGGCTAAATCATAAATAACAGTTTCGTTGATCAGGCCTCGAACATCCGGCACAAACGCTGATACAGTCTCGGTATTACTGTTTTTAAATAAACACACAGCATCAGGCTGAGCTTGAGGTGGGCTAATGCGAGTGAGCTCTTCTAGCTGCCAAGATGATGCATTGTTGACTAGATTAAAAATAACGACATTGTCTTGATTGTTATCAAGACTTGCGAGTATGAAATGCTGTGCCGATATTTTTTTCAGTGAAATTGACTCGAAGTTACCAGCCAACAACACACTGCTTTGTTTTCTATCGCTAAGTAATAAACCTTGGCTTTCACTTGCTACTACCCATTGATTATTACCAAGAGCAGCCGCTTGTGACCCTTGCATATTTTGTTGTGGGCCAAACGGCGTTACCTTGATAGAGCTTGTTGCTAATAGCGCTTCGTTTTGAACGGCTTCTTTATGGTTACTACACCCGTTGAGTATAGTTAAAAGAAGTGCGCTTGATAGCACTGTTGAGATTGTATTTAGTTTAAATTTCATTTTTTATCCTTTACTTTCCAATATGCTTTTCAGTGCTAAAACGTACTTCACCCAAATGGTTGATAGCGCTAACTTTGAGTGCTTCACCATTGATTGATACACTTAAAAAGCCTGGGGTTGCTTCTGCATAGCGGGTAAACTCACGCTGTTTCACAAAGCGTGCTTCACTGCCTCCACCAGAGACAAAGTGAGCAATATTGCTATTTTCAGGTTGGTTGTATTGCAAGTCGTGCTCGTGCCCAGCGATATAAGCTTGCACGTTATGACGCTCCATTATGGGTTCTAAAATATCGCGAAGACCTTGGTTGCGACCAAAGCGTTTACCACTTGAATAAAGCGGGTGATGGCCCACCACAATCTTCCATTTTGCGTCACTACCCGCAAGTTGGGTTTCAAGCCAGTTAAGCTGGGTTTTATAACCTTGCCCTTGAGTTGAACGGTATTTGTCGCGGGTTTTATATTCAGGTTGAATTGGGTTGGTATCTAAAAATACCATCAATACCTGCTCGTTATTCTCAAGCTCAAACGTTTTGCTGTAGTACCTTGCTGGTAATTGCCAGCGCTGACTTTTATTTGTGTAGTCAATTTGGGCTTGAGCATTACCTAGGTAATCGTGATTACCCAAAACAACGTACCAATCTTCAAAAGTGTGCGGGCCGTGGTAAATATCTTCATAGGCTGATTGCCATAGCGGATCGTTTACACTTGCCACTCCGTTTGGGTAAAAGTTATCACCCGTTGAGATAATAAAATCTGCATCGGTTTGATACATGGCGATTTCTAGCTGATGGGCCACTTCTTTTTGATAAAAATGGCCGTTGTGTCCCCAGTCACCAATGACCATAAAGTTAAGGCTATCGGGTAGTGTATCTAGCTTGGCAATTTTTTGCTTTTGATAAAGCGCATCTTTATATATAACCGGCTCAGCTGCGAACGAGCTAGATGTGACTAGCAAGGCGGCTGTAATTAAAGATAACTTAAACATGGTGTGCTCCAAAATAAGCACGTAATGCATACCACTACGTGCTCAACTGATTTTAGAATGCGTAACGCAACATGACTTGAATAACAGGACCTGCTTCTTCAGATTCCAGTTCGTACTCATCAAAGTCACGATTGTTTTGGTCATCAAGTGAGTCAAACTTGTTAAATACCTCATCTTTACTGGCATCAAGTAAGTTTGAACCAACTAGGCGAAGGGTTACGTCATCCCAGCGCTTTTCAACGAATAGCTCTAAGTCAGCGCCATAAGAAGTCGTCACTTCTTCACCCACAAAACGTCCGTATGCATCGCCTTGGTTACGGTATGTTGCACCAAATGACGCACGAAGTTCTGGTAAATCTTGAATGAAACCTACGTTGTAAACATAATCTGATTGGTCGTTAAATTTACGTTTGCCAAAGCTGTCTTCAACTTCACTATCGAGCCATGAGTAGTTTAAAAATATACCGGTGTTAGGCATGTTCAATGCGTTAAGCGGCGTTGATAAATCAAATTCAATACCTTGAACTGTGCCATCGCCGGTATTTTGAGGTTGCAGGACAAATGTGCCTTCACCTTCTGAGCCTTCAACGCCTGTGCTGGCAATTTCAATTAGGTCGCTAACATCACGATAAAATACGTTTACCCCGACAACGCCACTTTTCCCTAAACGGTATTCGTAGCCTAAATCGATACCCCAAGATGATTCTGGTTTAAGGTTTGGGTTACCTAAAAAGTCATTATCGGCAAGCTCTTCTTCAAGCAGGGCAGGTGTCATGTAATCAAAGTCAGGGCGACGTAAGCTACGTGCAACAGAGGCACTCACCCGACCATTATCACTTACACTGTAACGAAAGTGAGCTGATGGTAAGAAAAAGTCATAGTCGTTCTGTGCCGTTACGCTTTCATTGGTATCGGTAATACTAGAATCTGTTGACTCCCAACGTACGCCCATCTCCCATGAAAACACATCAGCTTCATGTTTAATGAGTGCAAACAAATCAAGGCGGTCTTCTTCGAGGGTATTTACGCCACCGTCAACAGCTTCAAATTCGTTATTGAATACAGCGAGTGACATAGGTGTCTGGTTAAATTGATCCCAGCTAGTAAGTGTTTGCTCACTCTCATCTTCAGCTTCAAAAATTGCGGTGTCACGTTCTTTACCTTGTACAAAAGCACCAAACTGAATTTCTTTTGAATCACCGACTAGTAAACTGTGCTGCCATTGTAATGACCACTCTTTATCATCGATATCAACGGTTTCTTCTGCTTCTTCAAAAACCATGGGTAGTTCGGATGTATCAAGTTCAACTTCTTGCTCGTAAACGGACTCTTCAAAACTTGCATAGCCTACTTTGAACTTGCTGGTGCCGCCCAATAACGGTAATTCATAACCTGAGTTAATGTTGTAGTTAGTTTGATCAATAAACGAAACGTTCGCGTTATCTGAAAGTAAATTACCGCCTTCTACAACCGATCCTGACGTGGCCGTTGCGTCGTCATACTCAAAAGAGCGTTCGTCTTCGGTACGGTCGGTATCAACCCACATGGCGCTAATATCAAATTTGCCGCCATTATCAAATACTTTTTCAAAGCTGGCATTTAGTGATGTGTCATCACCATCTCGGGTATCAGATTGATCCTCACGGTTGTCGAAATCATCTGTAGCGTAATTAGGGTTATTTTCAGGGCTATCGCCATAACGGATGCTTGATTTTTGTTTTGGGTTATAACGACCTTGTAAATTCGCACCTAATAGTAAACGGCCACCGGCAAACTCAGTACCGTAAACGCCCGCAAAGCTTTCTTTAATTTCACCGTCATCATAACGCAGACCACCGGCACGAATGTAACCGCCATCTAGGCTATAGCCATCGCGAAGTACAATGTTAAGTGTACCGGCTATTGCATCGGCAGAGCGGTTGGCACTTGATGAACGAATAATTTCTACACGCTCAATTAATTCCGCTGGAATACGGTCAACAAAGAATGAGCGGTCAGCGCCAGCACCTGGCACTTCTTCGCCATTGATAAGTACTTTTGTGTAAGCAGGGCTTAGGCCACGCATGCGTGCCCCGTCAGACTCAAGTACGTCTGATAAAAAAGTAACACTAGGAACACGTTTTAATGCATCGCCCGCTGTGAGAGGTTCAAAACGTTGAAAGTATTCTTGTGAATACTCAAGTGTTGGGGCTAATTCTTGCGAGCGGTTGCGATAACCAATCTCACCATATACAACAAGCTCTTCAGAGACTTTTACTTCAGGCTCTCTTGGCGATGTTTGCTCTTGTGCATTCACGCTGACACTAAACTGGCTCAGTGCTAATGCCGCTACAACAGCATTTAGTTTAAATTTTTTCATTGATTTGCTCCGGTTGTCCTTGGTTTGGTGAGCAAACTAAAAAAAGTTAATGACGCTAATGTGACAGTTTTAAAGTTAATCTACGATAAATCCTTAATTTATCGGCTTTAGACTCTTCGTTTGAGCTTTTAAAACAGCGCTACAAGTCACTAATAATGGCAGTTGCGAGATAATTTATAGATAAACTTTAATCTGAATGTCATATCAATGAGCCAAAATGACCCTGACGTATAAAATGATCCCGCGCTAGCATATGGATCAAACCAAGCTTAAGAAGATTCAATATCATGCGATATAACCCATTTACCAGTCATGTAAAATTAACCAATACGATTATTTTGTTCTTGGTCATTGCCGTTGCAATATGTGCATACTTTGGTGAACTCAAACAGTGGCAAGAAATTGCGTGGCTCGATATTGTCGGTGAAGGTGGAATTGTACTGATGACCCTTAGCTGGATTATCGCATTATTAATTTCCCGCCCACCAGGCAAAGTAACGACCCTGTTGGTACTTGGCTTAGGTTTGTTTATGTTTTCAGCCACGCTTGATTTACTTGATGAGTGGTTAAAACAACCTTCGCAATTATGGCTCACTTGGTTTGAATCATTACCAGCACCGTTTGGTATGTTGCTAACTAGTGTTGGGCTTTATTATTGGCATCAAGAGCAGTTTGTTTTAAACCGTCAATTACGCCGGCGTGAAGCGCATTTAAGAGAGCATGAAAAAGTCTGTCCTGTAACAGGGTTATACCGAGTTAACTATTTACATTCGTTAATACAGCAACGCCAAAGTGAGCAACAAGTCGCCACTTTGGGGGTTATTGATATTCGAGATTTTGCAAAGTTTAATGCTCAGTTTGGTTTTAGTGAAGGCGATAGGTTACTGCGAGAGATCAGCGATTTATTAGTAATGAACTGCCGTTTAAATGATGTGTTATGCCGCTATGCAGGTGACTGCTTTATTGTGCTTATGCCGGGTACCAGTCAAAGCCAAGCAAAAGAGTTGTTAGCGCAAATGAAAGCAGCCCTTAATCATTGTGCGTTTAAAGTCGCAAAAAGCAAAGGCGCGCAGTTTCAGCATATTTTAACCGCCACAATGGCAATGGATTTAGCGCAGGACCCTGTACAACAAACCAGCGAGTTACATCAACAATTACAACAACAAAAGGCGCTCGTAGGTGCAGCAGTATATTAGTCTAGAGGATAAATACATCAGCGCTGAAGGTATTATCACTGCGCTGGTGGAGCTTGCACAAGGGCGTGAAATCTCGTTGCATAAGTTGCTGCGTGGTACGGGTATTTTTGAGCAAGATTTGTATAATTTATCACAGCGTTTTAGTGTATCGCAGCTACTGGCATTAATTAGCCAATTTAAAACCTTAATGAAAAGTAACGATAGTGGTTTTTTACTTGGTCATCAATTAGTTAATGACTTTAGCCCAGCAATGCAAAGTGTTCAGCTAAGCCCTACGCTAGGTGAGTCTTTAAAACAGTTGCACCTAATTCGTGCCACGCTTGCGCCTTTATTTTTTACTCGCCAGCATACTTTTCACGATGATTTTTATCTGTACTTACAACCAAGCGTTGGTATGGACGATTCATTAAAAAATTATTGCTTTGAAATTTACAGCGCTGCGTTTATTAGTTTACTCAAAAGAGTTAGCAATCACTATCCGCACTGTTATTTTGACTTTACCTGCAAACGACCAAGGCATATTCAAGAATATGAGCAACATTTAGGTTTACGGGTACGGTTTGAGCAACCGTTTACTCGCTGGCACTTTGACAAGCAGCTCCTCAAATACGCTAACCCTCAAGCCAGTAAATTACGTTGGCAACAATGTTTGGCACAAAGCCAGCAGTACCTAAAGTCTCCGGTTTCTTTTGTTGAAGCGGTTTGTAAGCGTATTTATTACGATAAAAACAACAGCCTTGCCAATAGTGCTCAATATTTTGCAATGAGCCCAGCTACGTTCAAACGTAAGTTAAAACAACACGGTGTGAGTTATTCGCAATTACAAGATGAGCAAAATAAACTCAAAGCTCTGCATTTACTGGGGGTTTGCCAGCAAGGTAATGAGCAAGTCGCAGAGCGCTTAGCATTTTATGATATTCCCAATTTTCGCCGTGCTTTTAAGCGTTGGACCGGCATTACACCGAGTCAGTTAAAAATATAATAGCTAATTTTAGTCACCCTAAGTTAGACTCATGTTATTACAATCTTTTATCGAGTTTTAATATGATTGAGTATCCAGTTGATCAACTCCCTCAGCTTATTGATGAGTTATTACAGTGCGACACCACAGCACGAAAAAACAAATTATTAGCTGATGCTAAAGAAAAACTCTCCACTGAGCATTTGTCGCTATTATTCGAAGCCTTGCCAAAAGAGCAGCGTCTGGAAGTGTGGGAATTACTTGATGAAGACACCCAGCATGAAATATTTATAAATCTAGGCGGTGATAGTTGTCGGTGGCTCTTACAAACCTTAGATGAAACACAAGGCTTTAAGTTATTAGACGAAGTAAGCGTTGCTGAGTTACTTGAGTTGGAAGAGTTTATTCCTGAGCGTTTTATAGCATACGCTCGTCAGCAACTTGATGAAGTACAAACTAAACAATATGAGTTAGCGCAGCAGTTTGATCCAGAACAGCTGGGCCACTGGCTTGATTTTGACGCTTTAAAAGTGTCAGAAAAGTTGACCGTTGGTGGCGCACAAAAAATCTTACACAAAGGGCTGCCACAGTTTACCGAAGTGATTTATTTAGTTAGTCGAAAAGGCACGCTTATTGGAGAGGTCAGTGTAAATAACTTATTAAAAGCCGCAGAATCAGCTTCATTGTTAGAGTATGCCAATTTAGATGTAGCTTCACTGCATGCTGATGATGACTTATATGAAGCGGCTGAAGTGGTGATCCACAGTGAAGCTATGGCAATGCCGGTGGTAGATGCTGAAAACAAATTACTTGGCCGTTTAAAAATATCCTCTGCTTACGAATTACGCCAAGAAGTGACCGATGAAGCGGCTGCTAAAGCGGGTGGTTTACGTGAGGATGAGGACTTGTTCTCAAGCGTTGCAAAATCAGCGAAAAACCGTGGTATTTGGTTAGGTATTAATCTAGGAACCGCCTTTTTGGCTTCGTGGTTTATCGGCTTGTTTGGCGCCACTATTGAGCAAGTTGTTGCTCTAGCTGTGTTAATGCCTGTGGTAGCGTCAATGGGCGGTATTGCAGGTAGCCAAACGCTTACCGTGATAGTACGAGGCTTAGCGCTGGGACAAGTAACCGACTCGAATCGTAAAGCATTGCTGAAAAAAGAATTACGGGTAGGGGCCGTCAATGGTTGTGTATGGGCTATTGTTATAGGTGTACTCACTAACCTTTGGTTTAATGATGTTATGCTCAGTATTACTATTACGGTCGCAATACTGTTGAATTTAGTGGCCGCGTCGCTTTCGGGGGTTATTATTCCGTCAATTTTAGACAAAATGAAAATAGATCCTGCTTTGTCTGGATCTGTTATTCTAACCACTGTCACTGATATTGTTGGCTTTGTGACCTTTTTAGGGTTAGGCAGTCTGTTGTTGCTCGGCTAATGATTGAAGTATAAAAGCTAGTTCAAATGAAAGTAATTGAGCGGTTTTGTATATCTGATGTAGCTTTAGTGACAATGAGCAAAAAACTCATAAAGGGCTAGGGATGCAGTAGTTAAAATTGGTGTGACTTAATATAAAACTAAAATAGATTCATTGAGCTAAGTCGTATATAAAATCATGACGAAGTTGTCAGTTACCAAAATAGCGTTAGGTTAATTCTGGAGTAAATGTCATTATTTAGGGTTCGGTTTTTATGAGGCGGGGCTTTTAAAAAGCCGCTAAACGTTTGCTAGCGGCTTTAGGGTGAGACTAACTATCACCACGTAATGAATGAATAACGCGATTTTTAATCAAAGGGTTACTCGCATATATTGCCGAAAAGATTGAAATGGCAATAATAATTAACAGTGATAATAAGATGCTGGCAATATCCAGTTCAATCACAAAAATATTACTCGCATCGAAGTAATAGTAAATTCCAATTAAGCTGATTAGTGCTATTGTAATTCCAGATAGTAGTGAAACTAAGGCATCTTTTAGCAATAGAGTTATAATGTGATTTGGTGCGGCTCCTATTGCCATACGAACCCCTAACTCAAATTTACGTAATGTGACGCTGTAACTAAACATACCATAGAGCCCAATAGCAGCGAGTGAAATCGAAAGTATGCCTAATGAAGCTGATATCCACGCAAAAATCTTATCTAACGAAATCTTCTGTCCATGGATCTCATCCATGCTATAAGTGTCATATAAATAGATTTGTGAATGTACTTTTTCAGCTAGTTGGTTAAACTCAACCGCAGTTATGGTCATATTAGGCTTATATTTCACCATAAAACTTGCAGCTGAAATACTAGGGATGTAAAACCTTGGGCTATTTTCTTGGGCAGGAATTTGGATGTCTTCTACAATTCCAACAATAATATAGGGGTCTTTTTGGCGTGGAAGGTATACAGGCCTGTCAAGCACATCCCCATTAGGGTTAATTTGTTTAGCCATAGTTCGGTTGATTATAGCTACCCTATTTCGATTTGCCACGTCTTCAGCTGTGAAGTTTCTACCTTGATGAATCGGTAAGCCTATTAGTGGCACATACTGTTCATCAATTAGTGCTACTCCAGGACTAATTTTATCCCCACCACCTTGCTCGGTAGTAACTGCAATAGTCCATTCCATATTTTTAGTGCGCGCCATGGGAGCATTTGAACCGATACTAACACTCTCAACAGATGGATGATTAGCTATATTATTTTTTAGATCTTGGACTAAGCTCATCCATTGTTCTCTTGTTTCTAAGTTCACACCACCTAACTCTAACGAAACATAAGCCGCTTTTTCTGAATCAAAGCCAAGTGGCCTTTGGATATTATCTAACGCCTTAATTAATATATAAGCATTACAAGTAAGCAGTAGTGCACTGAGTGCTACTTGACTTGCCATTAATGTAGTTCGTAAACGCTTAGAAACTTGAAGACCACTGCCTTTACCACTACTTTGTATTGTACTTGCTAAAGCTTTATATTTAATTTGTTGAGTTGTAATTGCAGCGAATGCTAATGCAAGCAACCAAGCTACAATAAAAGAAAAGGCAACAGTAACTAAATTAAGCTGGAGCTCTGCTACTCGAGGAATATACCCTTGTGCATAAGTGGCAAGTAAACTATTGGCAATAACGGCTACAACTATTGAGAAAATTGCAGCTGCCGTCATGACAATGCCAATTTCAGCAAGGATAGCTGAGAATATATGTCCTTTATTGGCGCCAAGTGCTGCCTTTATAGTGAATTTTCGGTGGTTGTTAGCAGCTCTGGCTAGCACTAAGTTGGTAATATTTACAGCTGCGATTAATAACAAGACAACCATGCCCGTTAGCATCAATAAAGTCTGAGATCGAGTATCTCCAAGTATAACGGTCTCAAATTTTTTCAAACTAACTTCAATTTTGCGTGATTCAAAGTAGGCAACGCCAGTATTTTCGGCACGAAATTTTTCATTTATGGCATTAGTAAGCAACATGTTGGCTTGTTGTGTTGATTGGTCTGTTTTTAGTTTCGCGACCATAAATATGTCAATAAAAAAAAGCCCCCAGTCTTGAAAGTCTTTTTCTGTTTCAGGAACAAAGTCCCAAGGTATCCAAACTTGAGTTTTGTTATCGATAGACATTAATTGTGGCTCAATAAAACGATCATTGGTTACACCGATGATCGAAAATTTAGTGTCTTGGATTTCCAATGACTTACCGATAACATCGCGGTTACCTGCATAATGACTTTGCCAAAAGTCATAACTAATAACCGCCACGGGGTTGTTCATATTTTTATTTTCAGTATCTTGAAAACCTCTTCCTAGTATATATTCAGCTGCTAATAGTTGCATAAATACAGGGCCTGTATAGGCGGCTTTTAACTTACTTTTACTAGGGTCGTTTTGTAATATTTCCTCTCCATATTTGATGAAGGTATATTGCTCGAATAAATCAGTCGATTTTGCCATTTCAGTCAGGCCAGGGTAATTCTGTGCATTAGCAAATTTTAGTTTACCATCATCCGTGTGGCGCCAGTTACTGATTACTAAACGAGATTGATCCGGATATGGGAGTGGTTCAAAACTAAGTAAATAGTTTAAGTTAAAGATTGAAGAGAGTGCGCCAAGCGTTAACCCCAAAGTGAGTACTATGGTTACTAAATAGCTAGGCGCAAGCATTAAGTTCTTAGCAGCGTTGCGCAAATTCTTATTGAATAACATTTTACACTGCCTCCGCAATGGGCTTGGGGTGTATTTCAATTAAGCCTTCATTGAGCCTGTATTGCTTGTCTGCATGGTCTGCATAACGAGGATCATGGGTAACTAGACATATAGTGGTTCCATTGTCGTTCAAGCTTCTAAGCATACTCATTACCGCATCACCATTTTTTGAGTCTAAGTTACCAGTGGCTTCATCTACTAGTAGTAATGCGGGCTCACAAACAAGAGCTCGTGCAATAGCGACTCGCTGTTGTTGCCCACCGGACAATTGGTTTGGTCTATGACTAGAACGGTTAAGCATATCGACAGTTTCTAAGCATTTCTCTACTCGTTGGCGTACTTCTTCATCGCTGAATTGTTTATTAGAGTAATCAAGCGGCAATGCTACATTTTCATAAACGCTTAGTTCATCTATTAGATTAAAAGCCTGAAATATAAAACCTATTTTTTGATTACGAACAGATGCTGCTTGCTTTATTGATAAACGACTAACATCCATACCGTCAAGTATGTAAGTCCCTTTCGAAGGCGTATCTAAAAGGCCTAGAATAGAGAGTAAAGTCGACTTGCCACACCCTGATGGACCACAAATAGAGACGAATTCACCTTGTTTTATTTCTAAATTTACACTTTGTAACGCATGAGTTTCCATTTCTTCCGTCGCGTATATTTTTTTTATTTTTTCTAATTTTATAATTGATTTCGACATAACTCTTCTCCTAAGCTCTAGTTAATTATACTTATTGTGTTTGATTCTTTGAAACTGGTCATATCTGACAAAATGAAAGCATCTCCAATTTGGGCACCTGAAATTATTTGTAGGTAGCGGCCAGCATCTTCACCAAAAGTTACATTGGTTTGAATTGCAATTTCGCCATCAGTGTTTAATTTAAATAGTGTTTGTCTTGACTGGTTCCTGACATTTACAGGGCGCTCAATATACAATGCATCTTCCAATGTATTTGTGAATATCTTGGCATCAACACTAAGTTCAGGGCGAGCTGATCTAGATAATGGCTCAACAAAACTAACCTCAACTTCAACCATCCCGTCTTGTACTTCTGGGGTGATACGTTGTATTTTTGCTGCAATACTATCGTTGCGAATTCTAACCTCAGCAGCTTGCCCAATTTGCACACGCTCAGCTTGTGACTGTGAGACTTTAATGAGTCCAACTAAATCATCTTCACTGCCGACTAGAGCTAGCTCTTGGCCTGCAATAACGCTTTGGCCTAATTCAACCGGGGAACGTTGTAAAATACCTTCCATACCTGCACGCACCGTTAAACCTTCAACACGTCTTTTAACAGCTTCATGCATAGCTTTTTGTTGCTCTAATTGTCCTTGTTGGATAGCGTAAGCTTGCTCATGGACGAGCTTTAGTTGTGACATTCGATTCTCTTGAATATCAATCGACTCTTGTAATTGTTCGTACTCCAATACTGTAGTGTTATAGGTGAGACGTGATACGATCCCTTTTTCTACCAGCTCACTTTCAGCTATCTTTCTGAGAGCTTGTTTTTTATAGGCCGAACGTAATTCACTGTGTTTTGAGGATTCGGTAAGTAACTCACGCTTGTTGTCTAAAACGAGTCTCTTCAAATTAGCTTCTTCATTGAATAGTGCCATTAAAGAGCGTTCTAGTTCTTGTTCCATTTCAGGATTACTCATACGTAGAATGACAGAGTCAGGTTTTACTCTTGCTCCAGGCTTGAGTACTACATCATCGACTGTAGCGGGGTAGCGTGCAGTGATAAGTTTTTGGCTATTAGAGCGTAATACGCCATATCCAGTTATTTCAGCTTGTAAAGTACCGCGTTGGACTTTTGTTATAACAATTTCATTGCGTGCAATTTTACGCTCACTTTCGGGCTTTAATGAAATCCAACTGAGGATCGAAACACAAATTAGGGCGGTGCCTATCATCAAGTATGTATTTTTCGATTTTTTCTTACTTTTGTGTTTAACTACATCCATTTTCTATCCTTAATGAATCGTCAGGCTCATAGATAGAGCCTGATAAATTGTTAAGCCGTTTGCTGTTCTGACTCTTTGGTAGTGCTTTCTTCAGAAATATCAGCTTCATCAATACTACGAATGTGTTTATTCATAAACCCAAGCACAGCAAATAAGACGGGGAGTATCGCCAGAAGAATTAACATTAAACCTATCCCCCTGCCAGGACCAACACCAATAAGAGGTCCAAAAAAGTTTGATACGGCATTTTCACTACGCATGACAGGCTCAAAAACGTAGTCGGCTAATGGACCCGCCAAAAAGTCACCTAATGGGATAGTAAATTGGGCGAACATTCTTCGTAATGCAAAAACACGTCCTTGCATTTTTGGTGGGATGCGAGTTTGCCAAATAACTTGGCTGCTGCCATTTATAGTTGGTACGCAGAATTGGAATAAAAATAATCCTATCATCACGACCCAGATTATATTGCTAAGACCCATGATAAATAGACATAAGCCCATGGCTAGTCCACCAAATAAGATGCCATTAATTTTACGGGTAGGGCCACCACTCCAAGCTAAGTAGATTGCACCCGCTAAAGAACCAACCCCGCCAACGGATAGCACTAAACCGGTTTCCCAATTTTCAGCAGTAAAGTTAACCATAGGAACAATAGAAATAGTACCTATACTTACAACGAAATTGACTAGACAGAAAAACAGTAAGAGATAGACTAGATCTTTTTGTTTGAATAAGTAATCCCATGCATATTTTATCTCTTGCCACATGTTCGAGTCTTCTTCTTCGCCTTCATGGGGTTCAGGTTTTGGTATTTTGACTAAAATAAGGGTGCAAAAGGCAAACCCGTAAGTCACTAAATCAATTATGAAAATTGTAGTCAAATCAACAAAACTAAGTAATGCACCGGCGATTAATGGGCCCGCGATCAATGAGATTGAACCGATCATTTGCATCAGACCAGAGACCCGACCATAATCTTTACGTTCAATCAAAGTAGTAATGGCTGCTATATTTGCAGGTCCTTGGAAAGCCGTTGCAATGGCTGAAATTGCAACACCACCAAAAATTATCCAAATATTTAGCATGTCAAAATAAAAACACGTTGCTAATCCTAAAGTGACTAGCGCACTTAACGTGTCAGCTAATATAAGAATTAATTTCCGGTCGTAGCGATCAACTAACACTCCGATGATGGGAGAAAATATAATGGCTGGTAAGCCGGTAATGACAGCTACCATTGTAAAGCTGGTAACAGAGTCAGTTTCGCTTAATAGCCAAATGCCGATGGCAAAACTGGTAACCCCTGAGCCTAGTACAGAAACCATCTGTCCAAGCCACATTAGATAGTAGGTTTTCATCCCACTACTTGAATTTCTTATTGTTTCAAACATGAAAAAAATCTCTTAATTAAAGTAGGTTATAAGTTGCAAGTATTTCGTTTAAACAGGTTTTACAGTGTTCTGCGAGATGTGTTATCCGTTCTTCTTTAAACTGATTACGGCTAAACTCCCAACGTACACTGAGTTTATTATTTTTTATGTAAACGCCTACGGCTAGCGATCTTAGCCGCTTGGTTGCTTTATCTAAGCCGTAGCCACCAAAGCCGTCTTCACGATGTAATACTCTCAGGTCAGCCGTGTTATCATGGCCAAAATAGTTGAAGAACACTTGGGGTTCTGGAATATTATTAAAATGCTCAATCAAAGCTTTATCTTCAGCTAAGTAACGCAGCACTCCATAGCCAATACCACCATTTGGAATGGCACGTAGTTGCTCGTTGATGTACTTCATTGCTGCTACAGGGGTTTGGTTTTCACCATAACTGAGAAAAGCAGGGTATATAGTATTAAACCAGCCAACAGTTCTAGATAAGTCTACGTCATCAAATAATGCCTCACGGCCATGGCCCAGTAGGTCAATCATCAAACAATTCGAATTACATTCGTGCATAAATGCATATACGATACTAGTGAGTAATACGCTATCTATCTGGGCTCCAGTGACACGGGGCACTTGGGTTGTTAAGCATTCTGTTTGTTCTTCATCAAAGTTGATATACACACTTTGTGAAGAATCCATACTATTTATACCCTCAGGAAAGTCCTTTGTGAGGTCAGCGGCGTGCTTTCGATCTTCTAATAGCCAATAACTTCGCTCTTTTTGTGCAGCTTGTGATTGACTCCACTGAGTTAACTTTTCAACCCATTGAGAAAATGAAGTTCCTTTATCTGGTAGCTGTAGCTTTTCATCACGGCTGATTTGACGATAGCATGTTTCAAAGTCATCTATGATGGTGTGCCAGCTACCAATATCAGCTAACATGAAATGTGCGATAAGAAATAACATTGGTTTTTCTTGATCATATCCAGGATACAAGATAGCTCGAAATAGAGGTCCTTCAGATAAGTTTAATGTCGTGGCAGTATCGAAAATATGGTAATTAACTTGTTGAGCTATATTACGGGTATTTGTAGGTTTTAGTCTTGCTATTGTCAGTGGTGCTTTTGTCGGTAGTTCATCACCAATGAGTTGGTAGTGATTTTTACTATCTTGAGTCAGGCGCATCCTTAACGTGTCATGATGGTTCATAATATGTAGCAATGATTGTTCAATTGCCGAAATATCAAAATCATTATCTCTTGGGAGTAAAAATACCCCCAAAGTGTGATATTGCGGGTTGTTGTGTGCTAATTCTAAAAAGTGCTTTTGAGCTGGTGTCATTGCTACTTGGCCTACAACAGGCTCGGTTTGACGTAAAACCTGCGTTGTGAGTGAAGCTTCAGCTAATGCTCTGACTGTTTTACTCTGGAAGACTTGCTTTGGTGTAATATCAATATTTACTTTCTTGGCTTTAGCCACTAAACGGATAACCAGCAGGGAATCACCACCTAAATTGAAAAAGTCATCATCAATACCAACCTTTTGTACTTTTAGAACCTCTGCAAATAATCGACATAAAGTAGTCTGAGTTAGGCCTATTGGGGGACAATAGGGTATGTTACTTGTAATTGTTTCCATTTCTGGAATGGGTAATGAGCGACGGTTAATTTTACCGTTAGGCGTCAGTGGGATTTTCTTGAGATACACAAATAAGCTGGGTATCATGTATTCAGGCAATTTCTTTTTCAAATGTCGGACTAACAGTTCTTGTTCTGTTTCACTACTACCACTGTAATAAGCCACTATTTTTTTATCATTTCCAAAGGTGTGCACTTGACAGACTGTTTGTTCAAGCTGTGGTAGCGTATTGAGTGTGCTCTCTATTTCACCAAGTTCAATACGGTATCCGCGAACTTTAACCTGATCATCGGCACGACCTAAAAAAATGATTTTTCCAAATTGGTCATATTTAGCAAGATCTTTGGTACGATAAAGTCGTTGTTCTTCATCGTTTATTTGGCACTTAATAAATGCTTCTTGTGTAAGTTCAGGGCTATTAAGATAGCCTGTGGCTAAACAATCACCTGTGACGTATAGCTCACCCGGTACACCAGCTGGCACCGGTTGCATTTGGCTGTCTAAAATAAGAATGGAAGTATTATCAATAGGATTACCAATAGTTACAGCACCTGTTTTGCCATCACCACTTTCAATTCGATGACTAGAACACCAAACAGTTGCCTCAGTTGGTCCATATAGATTCCAAAAAGAAGATGACTTTAATAGTAGTTCTTCAGATAACTCTGGAGGCAGAGCTTCACCACCGCAGAGTATTCGCATATCTCTTTTACCTTTCCATTCGAGCTCTAGCATCATTCGCCAAGTGGAAGGAGTGGCCTGCATTACATCAATATCATGGTGGTTGATAAGGTCTATGAGTTGGGCTGGATCTAATACCTGTTCGCGTTGTGCTAACACGACTGTAGCGCCGCTGATTAGGGGTAAGAAGATTTCAAGTACAGCAATATCGAAGCAGATCGTTGTGCAAGCTAGTAGCTTTTCACCAACACGCATTCCTGGTGCGCGTTGCATTGCATGCAAAAAATTACTAATGCTACGGTGAGGAACCATAACACCTTTAGGATTACCAGTTGAGCCAGATGTAAATATTACGTACGCTAAAGAGTCCAAGTCGTTTATTGGTGAGAATGTTAATTCAACTCTATTTTGGTGGGGCTGACTAAAGGCTAACTTACCATCGGTGCCAATTAATATAAGTTTTGAATAATGTGCAAACTTAGTTTCTAAACTTGTATTAGTAATTATCAAATTGGTTTGAGAATTATCTAGCATGTAACGTATCCGCTCTTCAGGATAGTCAGTATCGAGTGGAATATATGCCGCTCCAACTTTCAAAATAGCGAGCATAGCTACTATCATCGAAGCGTTTCGTTGGCTAGCCATTGCTACGAAATCACCAGATTGTACACCTTGATGGTATAGCTCATTTGCTAATTCATTAGCACGATTTTCAAGCTCATTGTAGGTAATCGTTAATTCACCATCAATTAGAGCGCATTGATTACCGTGAATAGCTACTTGAGAACTGACTAGTTGATGCAATGGCTTGTGGTCAAAAAGGTGCTGTGCTCCACTTTGCCAAGACTGTGTTATTTGTTGACGTTGTTTCTCACAAAGTAAAGAATAGGAATCAATACGTTTATCAGGAGTGCTAATTAATTGTTCTAATAAAAAGGTAAAATGCTTAGCAAGACCTTCAATACTGGCGGTATCAAATAAGTCAGTATTAAACTCAATGAATCCACTGAGGTGATTAGATTGACTGAAATAAAACGTGAGATCTAATTTTGAGGTTTTATTGTCAGAACGTATAGCACTAAATAGGGGGATACTCTTTTCTGCTTTAGTGGACTCCATTGACGATGAAGTATTGTCTAGAATCAACATTACCTGAAAAATAGCAGCACGGCTAAGATCTCGGGTCGGATTGAGTTCATCTACTAATTTCTCAAATGATACATCCTGATTACTATAGGCATCAAATAGCGTTTTCTTTTCTAGTTCCAACATCTGGTTGAAGTCTAAACTCGGCTCTATCAGAGTTCGAAATGCCAGGGTATTAGTAAAGAAACCGAAAGTTTCTGCCAGAGCTGATTTTTCACGGTTTGCAATTAAAGTTCCAATAGCAAAATCGGGTTGCCTAGTGTATTTGTGTAATAAAATACGCAATGCGCTCAACAAAAGGTTATATGTGGTGATCCCTTTTTGTTCACAAAAGGCACGTGCTTTAGTTGCGAGGTATTCCGGTAAATGAAGAGCAGATGTGTCACCATTAAACGTTCGCTCGGCAGGGCGCGGACGATCACAATAAAGTTCTAGAGGTGGAACGCCGTCAAGTTGATTTAACCAATACTTTAGTTTATGTTTTAATGCTTCTTCTTGTTGAGGCATACGCTGCCAGCATGCATAGTCAATGTAGCTCGTTTGTGGTTTGGTAATAGGACTCTCTTGACCTTTCAATTTGTTATAGTGTTCGTTGATGTAACGTATAAATAAATTATGGGACCAAGCATCAAAACCAATGTGATGAACATTGACGTACCAAATGTATTGATCTTCTGCAAGCTTAAACAAGCGGGTGCGGAATATTCCTTCTTTGGTTAAATCGAAGGCATGTTCACAGTCATCATCAATTTCTCTTAAAGCGTCTTTCTTTCCTTGTTCTAGACTACGTTCTGAAAAATCAACGATAGGTAAAACACGGTATTTTTCTTGCGCTTTAAGTTCATCTAAACTGAGAATCGTTTGATAGGCTTCTCCTTGTTCTTCATCAAAGCGACAACGTAAAATATCGTGATCAGCTAATGTATGTTCTAAAGCTTGAGTTAGGTGATCACAATCAATAGCCCCATTGCTTTGATACAGCTGTGGGATACTATACTCAGGACTTTCAGGCTCATAACGTGATAAAAACCAAATTCGTTGTTGCTCATGAGAAAGAGGAAAACGCTGATGCGGTTTTTTATCCACAATTGGAAAGCTATTATTAGCGTCTTTCGTCACTTTACTTTTTGTAGCTAATTGTTGTAATAACTTAGCTCTTTTTTCAGGACTAAGCTTTTTGAGTTTTTCTTGAATATCCATAGTGCCTCTAATTATTCTTGTTCTAGTTCCATTAATAGTTGCGCTAAATCTGCATCATCGACTTCGTTTAATTGAACTTGCTCGATATGCTCGCTTAGTAAAGCTATTGATTGGTGGGCAAGTACATCTGCAATCGTTAAACAGCTCAAGCCAAACTCCTCATTGAGTTTTGATACCATTCGCATCGCCAAAATGGAGTTACCGCCTAATTTAAAGAAATTGTCTGCAATGCCAATTTTGTTGTGTTCGAGAATTTGTTGCCATAAATGACACAGTGTTTTTTCAGTTTCGCTTTGAGGGGCTAGATAACACGTTTTTTGGGTTAGCTGAAATTGGCTAAGAGCCTTTTTGTTGACTTTGCCGCTCGGAGAAAGCGGAAGGGTTTGTAGCTTAATGAACCTTGTTGGCAACATGTATTGCGGTAGTTTTTTTGTAAGTACATTAAGCAATTCGTTTTCATTATATATGTTGCAGCTGTCAACATAGAAAGCGACCAGTAAAGGCTCTACTTGACTGTGGTTTATCACAACGGCTACTTGATTAAGTTTGACGGATTGCTCAAGTGTCGCTTCAATTTCTTGTAACTCAATACGATAACCACGGAGTTTCACTTGTTCGTCAATGCGCTGTAAATAGCAATATTCACCATTACTGAGCTGGCGAACAAGATCGCCAGTCAGATATACACGAGTAGTGGTACTGCCGATTTGTAATGATATAAACTTTTCTTGGTTGAGCTCTGGCCTATACCGGTAACCTAATGCTAGACCATCACCAGCTATAGCCAGCTGACCTTTAGCACCAAATCGAGCTAATTGATTATTGTCATTGAGGACTAGCAGTTGGGTGTTATGAATAGGGTTACCAATGGTGATGTGACCATCACTTTGGATCTGTTTTATACTCGACCAAATAGTAGTTTCTGTTGGGCCATACATATTCCATAGCGCATGGTGATCTTGTAATAATTGCAGAGCCAATTGCTGCGGTAAAGCTTCCCCACCAACCAAACAAGTTAAGCTTTTCTTACCTTGCCAGCCTGAACTGTAAAGTAAGCGCCAAGAAGCCGGAGTACCTTGCATTAGAGTAATATTATGCGATTCAATTAATTCAGATAGTTCGATACCATTCTTGCTTTGCTCTTCATTTGCAATAACTAATGAGGCACCGCAGTAAAGTGGCAAAAACATTTCTAGCACTGATATATCAAATGAATAAGGTGTGATCGCTAATACTGAATCACTAGCGGTACAGCCAGGTCTATCGGCCATGGAATAAAGAAAATTAGCTAAGTTTGCATGACTAATATCCACACCTTTTGGTTTCCCCGTCGAACCTGACGTGTAGATACAATATGCTTGCTGCTGAAGTTTAATAGGTTCTAGTGTGACTTTATTTTGTAGTGCTTCAAAATCAAGATAGTTTAACTGTCTGCATTGAGTAGGTAGCTGAAATATTGGACACTGCCCATCACTAAGCAGGAAGTGAGCTTTTGCATCTTCAGCTATAAAGCTTAATCTATCTGCAGGGTAACTAGGGTCTAAGGGAAGGTATGCTGCTCCACATTGCATGATGGCAAGCAAGTTTATTATTAGCTCTTCATTTCTTGGTAGGGAAACAGCGACTAGATCGCCTATTTGTACACCATATGATTGTAACTGTGCAGCGCGAGTTTGCACTTTTAAATATAATTGTTGATAATTCAAATAACTCTCACCACAGTGAATAGCAACCTTCTTTGGTGATTGGTACTTATATTGCTCAATTTTATTAAGTAGGTTGGGTAGCTTCTGTATACTGTTTTTTGGTCCTAAGGTGTGGGCTAATTGCTTACTAGTTAATGATGATATTTCTAAATCTGATACAGAGCCTTCTATGCCTCTTGCCAATATTGTTAAAATCTCAAGATATCTGTCACGTAGCATTGCTACCGAGTTATTATCAAATAACTCGGTAGCAAATTCGAAATGCCCAGAGATACCGTTTGGCGATGACAATAAAGTTAATGTCAGATCAAATCGTGCTGTTTTATTAGGGGTTTCTGGTAACGATAAGGTTAGCTCATCTGTTATCGGATGCGAATCCTGCCCACTGCTAGTTAAAAAGTTAAAAAAGACTTGAAATAGCGGGTTATAGTTTAATGCTCGCTCAACATCAAGTAGCTGCACTAAACTGTGTAAGGGTAAGCTTTGTTGCTCGAAGCCAGATAAAATACGGTCGTGCGTCTTACTTAGCATTTCACTGATGCTATTTTCTGGAGCAAGCGTCATTCGAATGGGTAATGAATTGACGAACAGCCCAATGGTGTTGTCTAAATCATGCCCAGGCCGACCAGAAACTGGAATACCAATAGCGAAGTCTCGCTGCCTTGACTGTTCATGTAGCAAAATACCAAAAGCTGATAACGATAAACTATACAAAGAGATGCCTAAAGCACTAGCGTGTTTTTCTAGCTGTTTACTAAGTACTTTATTAACATCTAATGATAAACGCTGCCCAGTGAAACTTGGTTGGGCTGGACGTGGTTTATCTAAGGGGAGCTCCAAGCGATGTGGCATATCTTTTAATTCAAGTAGCCAATAATCTTTGCTTTGTGCTAAATAATGTTGACCTTGCTCAGAGTTTTGCCAATGCGCATAATCAAGAACCTGAGCTGTTAATGGGTCGGGCTGCCAAGGTAATTTTTGCAATAAACAGGAGTAGCAGTTACTCAATTCTTTAGTCAAAATATCGAATGAGGCGCCATCACATAAGATATGATGGATGATAAGTCCTAGCCAGTGCTGATCATTGCCTAGATCATAGCTTACCCATTTGTATGCAGGTTGAGATAGATCAAAATGTTGTAGTAGTAGGTCTTGAAAGTGTTGCTTGGCTTCTGACTTAGTTAAATTGAGTTGTTTGAGATCAACTAATGCGTTATCTAAAATCTGCTGTTGAGTTTCACCGTGTATATTTGTGAAAACAGTTCTGAAAGCTTCATGTCTTTCAATTAATAGGTTTAGAGCCTGTTCCACTAGAGCAAGCTCAATTGGGCCGTCAAACTGTAATAATAATGGCATATTGTATAGGCCTGCACTGCTCGTATAGGCATCCAAGATGTACATTTGCTGCTGACCATAAGTTACAGGAGCAGCTTTGTTCCTAGCTACACGAATCAATCCATTCATTGATTGTTTAATCAGCTGTTTGTTAAGCAATTCTGCTTGTAAAGCGATAGTTGGGGCGGAGAAAAACTGCTTTAAAGTTAACTCTTTTCCTGTTTTTTTAGATAGTTGACTTAGTACTTTAAGTGCTGCTAGGGAATGTCCACCTTGAGCAAAGAAGCTAGTCTGACAGCACACATGATTTTTATTTAGTACGTATTGCCATATTTCTAAAAGTGTATGCTCTAAGTGGGTCTTAGGTGTAATAATCTCAGTTTTAGGAGCGATTTCATTAACTACAGGCAGTGCCTTACGGTTCACTTTTCCCCGCTCTGTTAGGGGGAGTTTGTCAATTTGTACAATGTACTCAGGTAGCATGTATTCAGGTAGAGTTTTAGACAATAGATACTTGAGTTTGTCTTGATGAAGATTCGCCTTACTTACTACGTATGCTATCAGGCTTGTTCCTTGTAAAACGCAAGTACTTGCAAGTACACCTGTTACTTGATTTAAATGTCGTGTAATTTCTTCTAGCTCGATGCGGTAACCACGTAGTTTTATCTGATCATCTGCACGACCTTTAAAATAAATAAGCCCTTTTTCATCGTAGTACGCAAGATCGCCCGTAGCGTATAGTCTTTGCTTTAGCTGAGAGTGAATACCGAATTTTTCGTGACTTACATCTTCTAAATTTTGATATCCTTGTGCTAGATTACTACCGCCAATATAGAGCTGTGCTAGAACATAAGGGGCAACTGCGTTGCCACAATTATCTAATAAATAAGCTCGACTATATGGCAAAGGTGAGCCTATTGGGATGAGGGGCCGATTAATATCTAATTGGCTAACTTCATGGACGGTGCAGCTAATCGTTGCTTCACTGGGACCATAAGCATTGAGTAGTTTTTGCTGGGTTATATTACATTGAGAGAACCAGTTTTCGACTACTTTACTTTGTAGCTGCTCTGTACCAGTAACGACCAAATTGACCGACACAGGGACTGGCTGAGTTGTTTCTCTTAAATATTCTAACCAACTGCTTAGGTAACCAGTTGGTAAACTCAGGTGATTTATTTTGTACTGGTCTATAAAAGTATTAAGCTGCGAGAATGAAGGCGTTTCAGTACCTGAACGTAGTATGACATGGCCACCGTGATACAAAATAGGGAATATTTCTTCCAATGCTAAATCAAAAGAAAGTATAGAAAATTGCAGTGCTATTGTTTTAATACTGAGCTGGTAATGCTGGGCAACAGCAGTACAGTGATTGCTCAATGCTTGGCGTGTAATTCTTACTCCTTTTGGATGGCCTGTAGAGCCTGAGGTATACACTAAATAACCTAGTTCAGGATCGGGGCTGGCTTCAGTGTCCAAGAGATGAAGGCTAAGGTTATCATGATCATCATTGAGGATGGCTACACTACTTGAATCTTCAAGAATAAACTGTCGTCTTTGTTTCGGTTGTGTCTGATCTAGTACTACAAACGGGCAATTTATCAAGTGTGCAGCTAAAACTGATAAGACGACATTCAGCCTATGATCACAGGATATAGCGATGGTTTGTCCTGGTGTTACCGCCGCAGATATTGTATCTGCAATACCCTGGATATCCTTCATTAGTTGGCCGAAGGTTAAACTTATGCTCTGCTGCGGCGCGGTCAACGCGGGAGTATCCTTTTGCGTTATTGCAAGTTGACGTAAGCGTTTACTAAAGCATTCAGCTTCGGGGAAAACGGTATCGTGATTTAATATCGTGTGCTGCTGAGATAATGAAAAGCTGGATAGTTCTTTAACAGTGAGAGTTGGCTTTTCAAGCATTGTCTCAATGATAGTTGCCAGCTGTTCTTGCCATAATCTGACTTGTTGCTTGGAAAAAAGTGCCGTGCGGTATTCAAAATATCCACTGTAAGTCTTTTTATTTTGTTGAATCTCAAGGGTAACATCAAGTTTACTATAATGTCTTTGTACTGGGTATTGACTCCAAACTGCTTTATTTTCCGGTATTGACTGAGCTTGTTCGAGGTTATTAAAAGAGTACATAACTTGAAATAGAGGGTTAGCTTCTCCTTTTCTATTTACTTCTAATAATTCTGAGAGCCTACCTATGCTAACTTGGCTATGCGCTAAGTCTTGATAAAAATGGTGCTGTAGATTTGCGATAAAGTCAGCCAAAGTAGAGTTAGGTTCAATTTGAGCTGGAAGTAGAATCGTATTGGCAAAGTTGCCTACCATACTTCGTTGAACCTTAGTATTGCGGCCGAGCTCCGGCATACTAATAATAAAATTATGCTGACCTGAAATTTTACCGAGCAGCAGTTGATACGCAGCTAGAAAAAATACTGAGGAGGTAATGCCTAAGCGTTGACATGTCATAGTTATTTTTTGACTAATACCCGTGTCAAAGCTGAAGTTTACGTACTCTCCACGCTGTTCGTCTTGATTTATTTGTTGAGGGTGCTGCGATAAAGAAAGGGTATGCTCGGTGTCTTTTAATCGCGTTACCCAATATTCTTCCATTGCCTTGTTAGCAATCGTTTGGCCAGCTAGCAATTGCTTAAATGTATAATAATTCTCAGCTGATTGCGTTTGCTCTGGATCGTTATAATATCGCAATATAGCTTGCTCAATCATCACTACTGAAAGCCCATCTAGCGCAATATGGTCAAAGCACATCGTAAAAATGAACTCTTCAGAATTTTCCAAGTTAGTATATAACTTAAAGCGACAAGGGTAACTTTGAGCTAGCTCAAATGGTGTCTGTACTTCTTGCTCGACAAGTTGTCTGACTTCACTTTCATCTGCTCCAACATGCTCTGTAAAGGGCAATTTAGCTAAAGTTTGACTAAATTGCTTGGGTTCACTTTTCACTGTAACAACTTTACTAGTCAATGCGGGATGTTGTTTCATCACTGCAGTGATAGCTGTTTTTAAAAGTGAAATATTGGGTTTAGCCCTAAAACTATAGGCACGAAAAATATTATTTAATCCACTGTTCGGCTGTAGCTGATGAGTGAGCCAGAAGCGCTTTTGTTTATCGCTTAACTCAAACAGTGCGAGCTCGGTTTTGCTTTGCTGTAATTGTTTTAACCGAGCTAATTTTTCAGCTCGGCTTAAGATACTATCTGACATATTAACTTTCCTCACTATCCATAGCTGCTAAAAGTGCGTCTAGCTCTTGATCAGACAATTGTTCATCGATATGCGTTTGCTCTATATCAACCTGCTCAGCAGGCATTTGAACTATATTTGATAAGCTTTTTAACTTGGCAGTTAGTTGCGCTACGGTAGGTGCGGTAAATATATCTACCAGAGATAGTTGAAGGTTGAGCTTTTCTTCAATATTGGCTATTACTTTGACAGCTACAAGAGAGTGTCCCCCAAGCATGAAAAAGTTGTCATGACAGCCAACTTTTGGGATTTCCAAAGCCGTGGAAAAAATCTCGCATAGTACTTTTTCTTGTCTCGTTTGTGGTGCTACATATTGATGAGTAAACTGACTTTGGGCATCAATGGGATTCTCAGACATGATTGCTTTCCTATCTAATTTACCATTTTTCGTTAATGGGAAATTACTAACTTTGACAAAAAAGTCAGGAACTTGGAAGCTCATGAGTACCGTTTGACAATGACTCAGTATCTCGTTGTCGCACTCCTTATCAGCTTGATAGTAGGCAACTAAATGGTGATGCTCGTCACCAGACACTGCGACGCAGACATCTTTTATCTGTGGGTGAAGATTGATAACTTCTTCAATTTCATTAAGCTCTACACGGAAGCCTCTAATTTTTACCTGATTATCGTTGCGACCAATAAATTCAAGTTGGTTTTGTGCATTTTTGCGTACTATATCACCAGTACGGTATAGTCTTAGCGTTCGCTCAATACCATGTAATTTTATTGTATGTTCAATAAATTTCTGTTGATTGAGCTGTTGGTCTAAATAGCCTTTTGCCAGACCTGTCCCGGCTAAATAGAGTTCACCAATACTTCCTTGTGGTACACATTGCATAGCAGTATCTAAAATAAAACCTTGAGTTCCATTTATTGGTGCCCCAATTGGCACAGTTCGAGATAGTTTCGTTTGCTCCAGAAGTTGTGGAGTTACTCGCTGGCAGAAGGAGAAGGTTGTGTTCTCAGTTGGGCCATAACCATTTATAAGTGCGCAATGCGAGTTCAGTTCTACGAACCTTTTTGCTTTATCACGGTACAACACATCACCGCCTGCAAGTAAATATCTCAGAGTTTTTGGTGTTAATACTTGTTTGGTTTCAACCAACTGATGGAATAAACCAGCTGTCAACCAGAGGTGACTTATTTGAAAATCACTAAGGTAGTTTTGGTATTGGGTTATAGATAGACGCTGCTCAGCAGGAACCACAAGAGTTCCGCCATTAAGTAGCGGCGCATAGATCTCTAATGTTGAAGCGTCGAAAAATTGGGACGAGTGTTGTAGCCATACATCATGATGTCCGAATGTAATATAATTGGGTTGCTCCACGAGACGTAAAATACCGGCTTGATTGATGCAAGTCCCTTTAGGTTTTCCTGTAGAGCCTGAGGTATACATGATATAAGCTGTAGAATGTTGGTCGCCACAATCAAGTAATGCTTCTGTATTGTGATTAAGTATGTCTGACATACCTACTATGGTGAAGCCGTCGGCAAGTTGTAAATCATCTAAGTTTGTTAGTATCACTGGGCTGTCGTTCAGCTCGGTGAGGTTCTCAAGCATGGTAATGGTTCGGCTCTCTCCGCCATGCAAATCGATAGGCATATAGCTTGCACCTAATCTAGCAGCCGCAATCATTGAAGCATATAAATCCATGCCAGGAGACATGACTAGACCAATGGTATCTCCAGCTTTAACATATGTAGCCAAAGTTAAAGCAATATCGTTGGACCGCTGCTGTAATGCAAGATAAGAATAAGCTGTTTTGTCACCATTAATGACAGCAGTGTGCTCAGGGTACTCTGCAACTTGATTATCAAACGCTGTGGCAATGGATGGGGAAAGTGTTGATGAAGCCTTGTTATCCATCAATAATCTACTGGCTGAGCTTGCATTGATAGCGGTCAGTTGAGCTATTGGTTGCTCAGGGTTTTGTGTTAGGTTTGCCAGTAAATGAAGGAAGTTCGCAACCATTTCTTCCATTGTCTCTTTAGCAAATAAATCAGTGCTATATTCCCATGTCATTACAGCCGCAGCACGACGAGAACTTTTTTGCCCAACTCGTTGCTCCGCATGAGGAGCGACGATAACATTGAGATCTAATTTTGCAGATTTATTGGTATTGACTAGCCCATTGACCTCTAAACCCCCAAAGTTAGGCTCTGGGACTTCGGCATCGTGAAAGCTGAACATAGTTTGGAATAAGGGGTTTGCTTGACCCATACGTTCAGGGCTAAGCTTTTGCACCAATTTTTCAAACGGCATATCTTGGTAGGTGTAAGCTTCTAAACACGTTTTACGAACTCGTTGTAGCAGCTCTAGAAAACTTGGGTTGCCTTCAAGTGTCGTGCGTAACACAACGCTGTTTACCATCATCCCCATAATAGGATGCAGCTCAGCTGAGGTTCTTGATGCAGTTCCTGCACCGATGTTGATATCGGTTTGACCACTATATTTATTTAGTAAGACATAGTATGCACCAAGCATTGTCATGTAGAGAGTAAAGCCGTTTTCACGAGAAAAGCTACGCAGCGACTCATATAATTCGTAGTCAAGATTAAACATTAAAGAGTCACCACGAAATGATGGCTCTAGCGGCCTTGGATAATCGTATGGCAACTCAAGACTAGTTGGAAGAGCGGCTAGTTTATCTAACCAATATTGTTCCATCTCTTGATAGTAGCTACCAGACATGATCTCTCTTTGCCATAAACAAAAATCTGCGTAAGTAAAACTTAAGGGCGCGAGAGAATGCTTTTTATTTGCAAGCTTTGCTTCATAAATAGCGTGTAGCTCTTTGGTGAAGATGCCAACAGACCAACCATCATGGATTAGATGATGCTCTACTTGTAGTAAACAATGTGTGTTTTCAGCTAATTTAATTAGCTGCCACCGGATCAAAGGTAACTCGGTTATATCAAATGGCTTTTGTGTTAATCTAGGTAATATTTCATCTAACTGTGCTTTTTGATCTATTTCGCTTAGGTGGCTTAAATCGAGTGGTGTTAAATCCACATTAAATGGCTTTTCAATACGCTGGTACGGAACTCCATCCTCTTCATGAAAAGTACTGAACCAAAGCGCATGGCGTGAAACTATTTCTTCTAATGTTTGTTCTAAATATAGAATGTTCAAAGGGCCATCAAGGTAGAATGTCATTTGGAAATTGTATGCAGTATTGGTTTTTTGTAGCTGCTGTAAAAACCAAACTCGCTCTTGTTGAAATGATAGAGGGTAGCGCGTTAGATTTCCTTTGTGCTGTATGCTCGGCAAGCTTTGAGTTTCAATATTACTGCTTCGAACCTGTTTACTTATAAGGTTGGCCTGAGCTTGTAAAGTGGGATAATCAAAAATGTCATTAAAGTTAAGCTTGACGTCAAACACTTCTTTTATTTTTGCCAGTAATTTAATCGTTAAGATTGAATGGCCACCAAGGTGGAAAAAGTGACTGTCCTCGTTAAGATGCTCAGGGGATAGTAATTGTTGCCAGATAGTCGCAAGTGAATGCAGATAGTGATCTTCAAAATCGATTTTTGCGACTTTACTTTCTAATGAGGGGAGTTGTTTTCGGTCATATTTACCTGTAATTGTTTTTGGTAAATTATCTAATACCATCCAATGGGAAGGGATCATGTATTCGGGTAATAAGTTTGCGAGCTCAGTCCTTAATTGTTCACTTGTGCTTGGCTCTAATAGGCAGTAATAGGCAACAAGTTCTTGTCCGCCATTTTGATTTTCTATTACTACCACGACTGCTTCTGATACATGCTCGAGTTGTGTAAGTGCATGCTCAACCTCCCCAAGTTCAACCCTGTACCCTCTGATCTTTACTTGGTGATCTGTGCGCCCAGCATAATACAAAATATCATTTTTCATAAAACCTAAATCACCGCTTAAGTAACAGCGACCTAATAAGGGGTGCGTATGAAAAACAGCAGCAGTTTTTTCTGGTTGATTAAGGTATCCGTTCGATAATCCCGCCCCTGAAATAGCTATTTCACCTAGGAAGCCCTCAGGTAGACAATGTAACGAGTCACTTAAAATGTGGCAGGCAGTATTATCAATGGCAGTGCCTATAGGTAGACGAAGCTCATTAGTAAAAGACTTATTAAGCTTGATACGGGTCGATACAACAGTGGCTTCTGTAGGACCATAGGTATTAAATAAATTTATTTTTAGGTTGTATTTATAACAATAATCTAACCAATTTTGGTAGCTTCGCTGGGTTAATTCTTCGCCACCAACAATGACTGTCTTAATACTGTCAGGCATCTTTTCTTCAAGTTCATTAACCCACGCAATAAAAAATGCGGTGGGAAAATTTAAGATACTGATATTGTGTTGTGTAATGACATCAAAAAAGTACTGCTGATCCGTTAGCATAGCATCAGTTCTGAGCACTAGTTTGGCGCCATTAAAGAGTGCAGGGTAGATTTCTTCTACCGCAGTATCAAAGCTGACAGAAGAAAACTGGAGTGCACAGCTTTGTTCAGTTATTTGATAACACTTAGAAGCAGACAGAGTATGGTTTAATAAAGACTTACGCGGCACGCTAACCCCTTTTGGGGTACCGGTTGAGCCTGAAGTATAGATTACATAGGCTTCCTTATCATCGCTTACGTCTGTAGAGATTACTTCGGCGACTCTACTGGCTATTACCTGCTCTGCTGGAATCACTGGGATTGACGTTATTATTGATTGATCCGTTATGATCGTAGTTGGGTTTGCATCATTACAGATAAAATTAAGACGACTACTTGGAACTTTTGGATCAATAGGTATGTAACTAGCACCGAGCCGTAATATTGATTGGATTGCTACAATAAAAGGAAGTCCTCTACCTAGAGCGATGGCAACCCGGTGACCAGATTTAACTCCTTGTGCATTTAAATGTTTTGCGAAACCATTTATTAACTCATTGAGTTCGCCATATGTTACTTGCTGCTTATTATTTACAATAGCGATATTGTCGGCAAACTCGCCGATTTTGCTTATGTAATCTTTTAACTTAAGTGTAGATGCTAGTTTGGCGGCGACAGGATTGCGTTGCAGTACTCGTTGTGAATATGGTTCAATTTCTGTAACTGATAGGCTTTCAGATGACACACAAGCCAATAGAAAAGTTTTGTAGTGTTCAAGTATGGTCGTTATGTGTTTTTCACTATAATGAGCGCATTGATAATTAGCGTGTACACTCAATGCGTCAGAAGCCATAATATATAAAGTCAAAGGGTAATGGCTTTGCTCATATCCAACGCTCTTATGTACGCTAGCTTGATCTGAGTTAAGTTCTTCTGACACTAAACGCTTTGGAAAATTTTGGAAAATAAATAGCGTAGAGAACAATGACTCGGTGATAGGCATTTTCACAGTTTGTTTGATTTGTTCTAGGGATACATGAGCATGCTCCCATGACTCAACTAAACTAGTTTGAAACTGCTTTAACCATTGAGTAAAACACAGAGAGGGAGTTGATGAAACTTGGATTGGTAGAGGGGTACTAAAAAAGCCAGCAATACTTTCCATGTTAGGTACTTGATGCGGCCTGCCAGCAACAACGGATCCAATAACAGTACTATTACATCTGGCTACTTGTGATTCAAATAGTCCAAAGCAGCCAAGCATCAGCGCATTAAGAGTAACAGCATTATTCTTACAAAATTGAGTTAATTTATTAAATTCACTATCGCTAAATGATAGTTTTTGCTGACCATTTTCAGTGAACTGAGAATTGGCCTCATTATAACCCCTTAAACATAGTGGCTTACTCGACTGGACATCCCCCAGGTGATTGTACCAAAAGCCAAGCGATTGCTTATTGTCTTGTGCTAATAACCATTTTACATAATCTTTATAATCACCACTGTGCGGTATTTGAATAGGTTGTTTTTTTTGCAATTGCTGTAAAACCAGTTCAAATTGATTGGTGACTAATGCCATTGACCACCCATCAAGTTGAAGATGAGTGAAGTTAAGTGTTATTAAGTTGTTACTAGGCAATAAGAAAAAATCAAGCCAGACAGGAGGTTTAACGCTGTATTCAAGTTTTCTTGTTCGGCTGTGTTGGCATTGCTTTGAGGTCTTGTTATGCGCCTCATCCTCGCTGAGATGAGTATAATCAAAATCATTCCACTCTAGCTGTGAATGAGCGAGAACAGCTTGCAGAGGTTGCGCTTTATTTTCCCAACTATAAATTGAACGCAACACAGGATTATGATCTACAACTGATTGCCAAGCTTGTTTTATCAGTTCAACAGAAATTGTTTTGCAAACTATCAAATTGATTTGTTCACGGTAACTTTCATCCGCTTGTGAAGCATTAACCAAATAAAACAACATGCCGCGCTGTGTTGCTGATAAGGGGTAAACAGCTTGAATTTCTTTAACTGAACTCATAGATATACCTTACTTGTTATATTTTTTATTTTTTAAGATGCGAATTCTTCGAGTAGAGATCTCAGATCTGCTTCAGAAACGGTATCCCCTATTACTTCAACACCGTGCAAACTTTGTTCATCAATTAAATCTACTGCAGGAGAAAGGTGTGGATTCAAGTTCTTTGCTAGCTCTTTTATCGTTTGATGTTGAAATATCAGTACACTACTAACACTGAAGCCTTTCTCTTGTAACTGGGCAACAAGCTTAACTGCGCTTATAGAGTCACCACCTAAGGAAAAGAAATTACTATTAATACCTATTTCAGTTACGTTAAGTAGTTTTTGCCACATTTCAAGAAGTTGCTGCTCTTGGGCGTTAGTTGGAGCTATTAAAGAGTCAGTTTCGCTTCCTGGTGACAACTGTGCTAAGTAGTTACGGTCAACTTTACCACTAGGAGTAAGGGGGAATTGTTCAATGTTAACAATGTAATCTGGGATCATATACGGTGGTAATATATCGCGTAGTTGATACAAGATGTTTTCATTATTTATCTCGGTATCTGTAGTTTCACAGTACGCTATTAATTTTTGGCTACTATTGGGCATTGTATGGACAACCACACAAACTTTGATCAAGCTGGAAAGTTGTTGTAATTGTTTTTCAATCTCCTGAAGTTCAATACGAAAACCTCGAATCTTGACCTGATGATCATTTCTACCTAAACAAAATAGTGTGTTGTTAGAATCGATATATCCAAGATCGCCAGTACGATAAGCTCTTTGTATTCCAAACTCGGTTTTGAGTGAAATAAAACGATTCGCTGTTTCATCTTCAAGATCGATGTAGCCTTGCCCTACACAGTCACCTACAATTACAATTTCCCCCCGCATTTGAGGTGGGCATGGGCGCCCAAATTCGTCAAGAATATAAATAGATGAGTTGTGTATAGGCTGACCTAAGGGGACTTCTTGTGATTGTTCGGCTTGCACTAAATGACAGGTAGCCCATACAGTTGCTTCGGTTGGTCCGTACATATTCCATAGAGATTGAGCTTTACTATCTAATTCTGCAGCTAGCGTGGTAGAAAGTCGCTCTCCCCCACAAAGAGCTTTAAGGTTTTGTTTCCCGTTCCACCCAGCATCTAGTAGCGACTGCCAACCTGCCGGAGTGGCTTGCATCAAAGTTATTTGGTGTGTATCTAACAATCTTTTTATGCTCAAACCATCTCTTTGCTGTTGCGGTGCAATCACGACCTCGCCGCCAGCCATCAATGGAGCAAATAATTCTAACACTGATATATCAAACGAAATTGGTGTTACTGCAAGTAGTGAGTCTTTGCCTGTAATCTCAATTTTAGTAACCATACTTGTCAAAAAGTTAGCTAGATTACCTTGGTTAATCATAACGCCTTTAGGTTGACCGGTAGAACCAGATGTAAAAATAGCATATGCCAAATCAGTAGAGATCGGGGCTTCAGGTAGAAGCTTTGGCAACTGAGGATGACTTAGCATTTTCTCATTTAATACTTTATGTTTAATGTGAGCATCTAGAGTAAAGTCCCCATCGATTAAAACTAATTTACACCGCCCCTTTTCTGCTATGTATTGAAGTCTCTTTTTCGGGTATTCGGGGTCCATTGGAATGTAAACGAGGCCTAACCTCAATGCTGCAAGCATGGCAATAACCATATTGCAGTTTCTCGTTAGCATTAAACCAATGTGGTCTCCAGATTTGAGCCCAAGTTGCATCATATGCTGTGACAGCGCTTCAAGTTTAGTTTGTACACTTTGATAGTCTAACTGCTGTAATTGGCAGCGTAAGGCAATACGATCAGGTTGGGTTTTAGCATGTGTAGCAATGCAAGTTAAAAGGTTATCACTAGGTATCTCATTTTGTGATTTGAGATAGGTTAACTGTGGATACTGAATTTTGGAAAGGGCAGTGTTTATATCTTGCTCTTCATTTGATAATAACGAATGTAGCATAGGGACAAAACTATCACTCATTACTTTCATGAGTTCAGCGCAGAAAAGATCCTCGCGGTATTGCCACAGTATTGTCGTGTTGTTAGAGGAAGTAACAACTTTTAATGTTAAATCGTACTTTGACGAACACTGTGAAGTATTTATTGAAAGAAAGTCTTGTGTATTTTTATCTTCAAGCTCATCGTTAACTACATGACTTGATATGAAAATCTGAAACAGTGGATTGATATAAGGCTGCCTGCTGGGTTTTAGTTCTTTCAAAAGGTACTCAAATGGCACGTCTTGGTATCGCATCACATCAGTTTGCTTATCTTTTATATAGGTAAAAAGTTCAGTTAAATCTGAATGCACATCAAACTGATGCCTAATAGGCATCAGGTTTAAAAAACAACCTAACACCTCTGTCATAGATGCTGTAGGGCGGTGAATAATAGGAGTACCCAGCATTACTTCATTGGTTTTACTCCAATGACTGACTAAAAGGGCAAGGGTAGTATGATAAAAAGAGAATTCAGTGACTCTCTTTGATTGACATTGCTCTTTAATTTTACGTGCTAGTTGAGACGGTATCTCTATTTGTAAGCTTTTAGCTAGACTTCTAGTATCTTTATTATGAGGTTTTAGCAGCGGCAATTGATGAAGCTGTGAAGCACCTCGTAAGGACTCGCAAAAGGTTTTTGCGTGGAATTGAAAATCGGAATTTTGAATATGTTTATTTTGCCATATAGCATAATCACGATATTGGCATTGTAATGGCGCTTGAGTAATACCTTGATAAATATCAATCATTTGCTTCAAGAAAGCTTGGCACGCACTCTCGTCTAGAGCTATATGATGAAATAACAGACATAAATCAACATGTCGGCTTGCTTTAAAAAAACCTACTCGGATTGGTAGTTGTTCTTGTAATGAAATACGGCAGTTAAAAAAAGCATGAATTTCTTTATCAACCTTACCTTCATCGAAAGTAGAACAATCGTACTGCTCAACATGAAATGATGGGTTTGATTTAACATCCTGAAAAATTTCATTATTTTTTTCATAATAACACGTTCGTAAAATTTCATGCTTAGCAACAAGTGAAATGATCGCCTGTTCAAGCCGCTTGAAATCCCAATGACTTGAAAATCTGAGCCGAATTGGAATGTTATGTAACCTTTCTTCTGGTTGGAATTGCTCTGCAAGCCAGATCCGCTTCTGAGATAGGGACACAGGAATTTCATTAGTAGTTGCGTTATGTTGTTGTTCAAGGTAAGAAATTATATTCGATTTTCGATTGGATATTTTCTTTAAAATTGAACGATCAGTCAGTTTCTCGTTGGTTTTGTACCCTAGTTTCCCATCCTCAACAAATAAAGAAATACCAATTGAGTTTGCCTCTGAGATCAGACTTTGAATATCCATACATCCTCCTTGAATATAATAAAGATGTTATTTTGTTGTTTTTATTTTTTCAATAAATTTACATTTGTGTCTTTTATGTATACATATTGATGGATCTGGGATTATAATATCTGGCGGTTTTTTTTTGTCAAGTTAATATTTGTGTATTTAATGTTTGTTTATGGGGTGTTTTTTAGCTAGATTGTTTGTTTATTGTTATTAATATGTATAATATTTTTCAGTGAAACTACTGCGCCCCTGTGTCATTAACTTTTTGTTAACCATTTTTTAATGCGTTATTGTGAGTATGTACCGCGCGGAATTTGAAATGTGTTTATAGACGATAGTGGTTATTGAAGAACGTGAAATTGCTGTGCAGTGCGCTGCAAATCAAATTTTTAATTTGATGTGCTTACTTCTCTATGTGATTCAGAGAAGTTTTATATCAATGTTCTAAAGCTAAAAAAACTAAAACTAAAGTAATAATTAGGAGATATGCAAGTGATCGTTGATAGGGCTTATGTTGGAAGTGAAAGGAAATATAAAAGTATTGCTCAATCAGCCCAATGCGGTATAGAGGTAGAGCGTATTGCTAAGGAGCTTAACACGGATATAGAGCGGTTATTATTTAGTTGCTTTAGTATAGTTTACACACGATATTTTCAAGAAGATGACTTGACGGTCGTGCATGAATATTACAACACAACGGAAAAATTTTATGGTCAACATCTAATAGAATCTGCAATGGATGATAATTGGTCATTAAAAGACTCACTCGCGCATACTTCACCGCTGCTAGCTACTCCAAGTCAGAGCACCGAGTCTTCAAGTGTACTCGCTAACCTTCCCTGTTTTCGTTATTTCAGTTGTGTTGATTCAGAGCCAGCAGTGGGGTACGCGCCTCTAATATTAAGCGTAAATTTTCAAGATGCTTGCCGAATTGAATGGATTTACGACACGAACCTTTTTGATGAGCAAACGGTAATCTTACTATCTGAGTGTCTTGAAAAGATTATAAACAATTATTCAATAGATCCTAATCAAACCATTAATACTACTCAACTGACTCATTCTGAGCAGCAATATTTTGAGACTAGAGATTTAAACACTATTGTTGAGTATTTTGATACTCAGGTAAAGCTAAATGCAAATGCTATTGCTTTAGTAGATGCAAACGAAAGTCTTAGCTATGAAGAATTAAAAAGGCGATCCAAGAAGCTTGCGAGAGCATTACGGGCTAAAGTCGATATAGGGGAACGAGTTGGTGTTATGCTTCCTGGTTCAGTATCGGCCTTAGTTTGCCAAATGGCACTATGGCGTCTCGGGGCAACTTATGTGCCATTAGACCCAGCTTTTCCAAGTGATCGATTACATCACATCATCACTGATGCTGAGATTGATTATATCATTGCAGATGACGACAATATTGAAGTGCCAGTTGATACTACAACAGTCTTAAGTTTTTCACAGTTATTGGTTGAAAAAGGCGAGCTTAGTAGAGACTTTAAAACTGTTGCGACGGATTTAACTGCTTATGTTATTTACACTTCAGGAACAACGGGTTTACCTAAAGGTGTTGTAATAAGTCAGCAAGCGCTTACTAACCATATTTTGTCAATGAAGGCAAGCTTGGGCTTAGGTAATGAGGATCGTGTACTGTCATTTGCCTCACTTAATGTGGATACAGCGCTGGAACAAATTTGGGTTGCATTAACTTCTGGTGCTGCAGTGTATATTAAGGATAACCAGTTGTGGCAGCATCAACAATTAATATCGTATATTTCAGAGCATAAAATCAGTTGCACAGATCTGCCTCCCGCATTAGTCGTTGAGCTACTTTCAAAGCAGGCTCGTTTTGATAAATTCTGGCAGACGAATAACTTACATACAATTGTGTTAGGTGGTGAAATACTTAACCCACAAATAGTCAAGCGTTGGTCAGAGCTAAATTTATTTAAGAGGTGTCGTCTTATTAATGCGTACGGCCCAACTGAAACGACTATTACAGCTACTTGGCATGAGGTCAGTATCACTGATCTGGAGCGTTCAAGTATTCCTATAGGTAGAGTATGTGGCCCTAGAAATGCAGTTGTTATAGACCGTAATGGGAATGAGCAGCCTACAGGTGCGGTTGGAGAATTACTGCTATCAGGTCCTTGTTTGGCTGATGGTTATCTTAATCGAGAAAATGAAAATGAACAGAGGTTTATTGAATTTAAGAATACTCGTTGGTATCGCACAGGAGATTTGGTTAGACAAGGTCATAATGGAGAGTTCTATTTCTTAGGGCGAACCGACGAGCAGGTTAAAATTCGAGGGTTTCGTGTTGAGTTAGGTGAAATAGATAACCACCTTTTAGGTCACCCTGATTTAAAGAGTATAGCTGTAGTTGATGTTAAAGTAGATAATAATGTTCAGCTAGTAGCATATTATGTTAATCAAGAGAAACTGATTAATCACGAAGAACTTAGAACATATGCAGCCCGGTGTCTTCCCTCATATATGGTACCTAGTTATTTTGTGTCGTTAAAAGAGTTACCTTTGCTACCAAACGGTAAAATAGATAAAGGATCTTTGCGTAGATATTCATTACCTAAGTTGTCAGCATCAGAAATAATAGCTCCTCAGAATGCGATTCAAGCTCAGTTGAGAGAGGTGTGGGCAAATGCTTTTGAAGTGGATGCACAGACACTTTGTTGTGAGGAGAGCTTTTATAGTTTAGGTGGTCACTCATTAATCGCTTTGCGGATTTTAGCCATGATAAGCGAGCGCTGGAGTGTTAATCTTACCTTCGAATCTCTGTTACAAAACCCCTGTGTATCAGCTCAGTCCGAATTAATTGGCTCCGAACTAAAGCTAATTACGAGCGATAACCCTGCATCTCCAGTACAGCCTATTCAAGCTGGAGGTGGCTCGTTACGAATATCGTATTCACAGCAACAAATGTGGTTGGCTTGTCAGAGTGGTCAGCATCAAAGCAGTTATCTTGTGCCTTTAACCCTGGAATTAACGGGTGAGTTAGATACCTTAAAATTGCAACAAGCTGTAGATAGTTTGGTTCGTAATAATGAAATATTGAGAACTAGCATAGACACCAATGATGAGGGGATATTAGGTGCTGTTGTCTCAGCTGCAAAGTCTAGTCTATTGAGACAAATTGATTTGAGTGATATCAGTTCAGCATCACAAGAAATGGAAGTTTCAAGTATTCGTTCTCGTTTAGGTTCTAATTTGACTCCGCAAAGCTCAGTCATGTTTGATGCGGCGTTAATCACTTTATCCCAAACTCATCACATTCTTTGCTTTGCTTTTCATCATATTGCTGTTGATGATTGGTCAATTAACTTATTTTGTAGTCAGTTAAAGTCATTATATGATGGGGCACAATCTGAGGTTGAATCAAACCGAGTGCAGTATTCAGATTATGCATACTGGCAGCAAGTGCATTGGAGTGATAGTGATGAATATCTGCAGCTGCAGCAGTATTGGCAGCAGCAACTCGTAGGGATCCCACATGTTCATGGGATTGCGCTGGATAACATTCGAACAAGTACACCAGAGAATGGGGCACAAGCAGGGATGGTTCGCCGCACTTTGTCGGCAGAGACAGGAAGGCAGATTAAATCTTTTGCACAACAACATGGTACCTCTGAGTACGTAATATTGCAGAGTATATTTGCTTTGGTAGTCAATCAGTTTAGTCGTGAGGACGATGTGATCATTGGTTGCCCCATGGCAAACCGTGAAATGGCCTCTACTCAGGACATGATTGGATATTTTGTTAATCCTGTAGCTATTCGCAGTTCTATAAACTCTAGCGAAACATTGGCAGAATTTATAAGTCATCAGCATCAAACTATAATGCTTGCAATGGAAAATCAAACATTACCATTTAGTCATGTATTAGAGACCCTAAATTGTCCGCGTCAGGAACAAGTTCATCCAATCTTTCAAATATTGTTTAACTACTTAGGGCAAATATCTCAACGCGAATCATTTTCTCTAGGTGAGACGCGAGCTAATGTACTCTCTGAACAAGACAAGTACGCTAAATTTGACTTAACACTAGATGTTTGGCAGGGCGTAAATGAGGAGCTTACAACTAGTTTTTACTATAATCGTGACATATTTGAACATGATACAGCCGAACAAATACTGAGCCAATTTTGTGAAGGGATAGACAATTGGTTGTTAATGCCCTCAAAGCCGTTGTCGGCTTTACCTAAGATCTTCGATGCAAATAAATATGACCATGTCATCAAGCTTGGAGAGGGAGATATTTCATCACTTGAGGGGACTTTAGTTGATAGGCTTGATCAGCTTAGCAAGAGAGCTATCCAACGGGATGCTGTGGTTGACACGACAACTTCACTTAGCCATCAAACTTTACGTAAACAAGCTCTTGCACTAGCAGGCTTTTTACAATCTCAAGGTGTGAAACAAGGCGACGCCGTAGCCATAATGATGCCAAGGAAAGTGCAATATGTGGTTGGAGTTTATGCTTGCCATTTAATCGGTGCCTGTTTTGTACCTATCGATTTTGATTACCCGGCCGATCGTGTTAACAACATTATAGAACAAGCAGGTATTGCAGTATTATTAACACTTAGCAAGAAAAATGTATGCCATGATATCGATTGTCTGATAGTTGAAGTTGAACAGGCCATAGCTCAACAGAAACCTTGTCAGACGGCATCACTTAATCCCGATGATATTGCTTATTTACTTTTCACTTCAGGCTCTACTGGCAAACCTAAAGGTGTGGCAGTTACCCAACAAAACTTGAGTAATTTTTTAACTGCTTTTATTAAAGAAGGGCTAGCCAACATTGAAGTAGATGATGTGCGTTGGGGTTGGCGTCTGGCGTTTGTATTTGATGGTTCTTTACTGGGATTGGGAGCTATTGCAGCAGGTGCAACGGTGGTATTAGCTGATCAAAGTATATGTCAAGATCCACAAAGTTATGCTGATTTTTGTCGCCAGCAGAAGATTACACATTGCTGTCTTACTCCATCATTTTGTGAGTTATTTCTAGACAATTGGGGTGACTTAGCAGAGGTGCCAAATCTGGCTATCGGTGGAGAGCGAATTTCGACATCGTTGTGGAACCAGCTGCATGAGATATCAGTTACTTCTGGACAAGAAATATTTAACTATTACGGACCAACAGAAGCGACAGTATATACAACAATTTGTAATGTAAAAAAATCAATTAAGCCGTCTATTGGCCATGCTGCTGTGAATAGCCAAGTATATTTGGTGGATGAAATAGGCCAGTTAGTTCCTCGAGGAGCTAAGGGAGAGCTTTGGGTTTCAGGATTAGGGATTACAGATGGTTATATCGGCCAAGCAAAGCTGACAGCAGATAAATTTATTTCCAGTCCATTTTCGCCGAATCAACGACTATTTAAAACAGGTGATTTAGCTCGCTGGAACAGCGATGGTCAACTTGAATTTATGGGTAGAGTAGATGAGCAGTTAAAATTACGCGGTTATCGAATCGAGCCCGCTGAAATTGAAGCTGTGATGGCACAACATCAAGCAATTAGTCAAGCTGTGGTGACAATTCATAATGAGCGCCTTATTGCTTATCTTGTAAGTAAAGGCGACTTTGCAGAAAATGAGCTCAAGTCTTCTTTAATGCATATATTGGAAGCGACACTACCTAGTTATATGGTGCCGTGCCAGATGATCATCCTAGACCAATTGCCAATGACGGTGAATGGTAAAGTTAATCTGCGTGCTTTACCTGAACCTGAAATTGAAAATTCCCAGCATTTTGTTACGCCCAAAAATGCCATAGAACAACAGATACTTATATTATGGAGCGATATCTTAGGGCTATCTTTAGAACAAATTAGTACCAATGATAACTTCTTTTCTTTAGGAGGACATTCTCTTTTAGCAACTCGATTGATAAGTAGTGTGAAAAAAGAGTTTAATTATCCACTTACGATGACTCAACTTTTTGCAAACCCAAATATACAGCAATTAGCTTACCTGATTAATACATCTAAATTAGAATCATGTATAGAGGAGTCATTCGGTGTAGATAATAATGAGGAGCTCTGCGTTCCATCTTTTGCTCAACAGCAGATGTGGCTGGCTTGTGAGATTAGTAAAAATCAAGCTGGGTATCTGTTGCCTCTTCATTTGGCTCTGCATGGAGAAGTAGATCGTACGCGTCTTGCCTCAGCTATAGAAGAGTTACTGCGCCGTCACCGTGTTTTAAGAACGAGTATTGTAAAAACAGAGCAGGACATCAGTGCTCGTGTTAATCCAGTACCCGCATCTACTCTTGAGTATATTGATTTAACTGAGTTTTCATTAATAGAAAAACAGAAAAAAATAATTCAGCTTGAACACGAAGTGAGTACCGAGCTTACTCCCGCTGCTGATATTATGCTCAGAGCAATACTTTTAAAAGTTGCAGCTGAGCAATATGAGTTAAGGTTGTGGTGTCATCATATTGCCGCGGATGGTTGGTCAGTCGAACTTTTAGGGACTGAGCTTTCTAAGTTGTATGTTGATAAGAATACCCAGCCTGAGATATCTCCTCAGTATAATGAGTACGCGCATTGGCAGCGTCAACAGTTCGCAAATAGTGACTATTTGTTACGACTCCAGAAATTCTGGCAACAACAATTGATTGATTTACCAAGTATGCATAGCTTGCCAACACTTGGGCGTACGAGTGAGGATCATAAAGCCAAGACTTGTAAGAGAGTCTTAGATAAAAGTAAGAGCGCTAACATTAAAATGTTAGCGAACCAGTATAATGTGACGCCATTTGTATTATTGCAAAGTGTATTAACCTTAGTTATCGCACAATTCAGTCATGAAGATGATGTGGTTATGGGGACAACTATGGCTAACCGCAATCACCCTGACACTCAGCAGATGCTAGGTTACTTCGTAAACTCAGTTGTTTTACGTAGTCAGGTTGATTGGTCAATTACTTTTTCACAGATGCTCCAAAAGCAGCAGCAATTAATTCTACAGGCTCATGAGCATCAAGAATTACCTTTTGAATTAGTGGTTGAAATGCTTAATCCTGAGCGAGTCAGTGGCTGCCATCCTTTATTTCAAATCATGTTTAATTATTTAACCCACGATGAAGAATTTAGTTCATTGTCGTTACCAGGAGTTGAGACATTCCCGCTTAAACCCGAGCAACCGGCCGCTAAATTTGATCTGGCAGTTAATGCAATTGAAACAAATACTGGCACGCTATTAATAGAAATTGATTATGCTACTTCAGTGTTTACAGGCTCTTTGGTAGAAAGTATTTTAGATCAAATCGAACATCTACTTAATATAGACAAAAAACAAGCGAACGCTCCGCTAAAAGAAATATCATCAATAGCTCCAGAGCAAGCTAAATATGTTCTACCTAAGTCACCAAAATTACAATCTAGTCAGTTGGAACTAGAGCTAATGCCAATACGTTTGCGCAAGTTGGCTAATTCTCAAAATAATATGTTGGCATTAAGTGATTTACGCAGTCAATTTAGTTTCTTTGAGTTGCATCAACTCGCACATGATTACGCAGCCTGTTTACAAGCGAATGGTGTTAAACAGGGGGATAGGGTTGCAGTTTTGCTGCAGCGAGAAGCGAGTACTGTGGTAATGCTTCATGCTATTCATTTGTGTGGAGCTGCATTTATTCCACTAGATGAGAGCTACCCTAACCAGCGTATTGAAAATATTTGTCAACAAGCAAAACCTCGCATTTTAATTAGTTGCCAAAAGTTGGCAGTAAATTATCAAGGCTCGACACCATTACTTTTAATTGAACAATTGCAGGAGATAAAAAAAGAGTTCCACCCCGTTGCAGTTACTGAACAAGATTTAGCCTATATATTGTTTACTTCAGGTTCAAGTGGAGAGCCAAAAGGTGTTGAGGTTAATCACAGAAATTTAGCCCACATAATTAATGTTGCAGCTGAAACAATATTTGCTGATCAATCACTTCCTGACGTTCGTTGGGGCTGGAGAGCACCGTTAGTTTTTGATGCTTCAATAGTCGGTTTAACAGCCTTAGCTCTAGGGGGGCAACTATGGATTTGTAATACAGAGGTAAGTCGGGATCCAAATAGTTATATCGATTTTGTTAGCCAATGTGATATTAATTACACTTTCGCAACACCCTCTTTCTGCGAATTAATGCTCGATGCTTGGCCCAAAAGCGCAAAATTGCCTCATTTGATTTTGGGTGGTGAAGCAATTGAAAAGCCATTATGGGATAAATTGGCAAGGCTCAGAACTAATAACCATCGTAGTTTTAATGTTTATGGTCCAACTGAAGCCACAGTTTATGTTACTTACACAGAAATAATGGGGTCTACACCACACTTAGGCCATGCAGTAAACAGCACCCAGTTGTATGTCTTAGATGCGTTTCAACGATTGCTACCTAGGGGAGCTAAAGGAGAGCTTTACATAGCAGGAGAAGGCGTAACTGCTGGCTATCTAGGAAAACCAGAGCTTACCAAAAGTAGCTACTTAGGTAATCCATATGGTACTGGGGAGTTTTACCGTACTGGAGATCTTGTACACAGGGATAATACTGGAAAACTGATTTATCTAGGTCGGGTTGATGAGCAGGTGAAACTTCGTGGTTTGCGAATCGAGTTGGGTGAGATAAATAAAATAATGCAAGATAGTGGCTTGGTCAAACAGTCACATGTCATAGTTTTTGAACAAAAATTAGTCGCCTATTTTACAGTTAAAGACAATAGCGATGTGCCTATCGAAGATCAATTGAGCCAACTATTTCGTGATAAATTGCCAGACTATATGGTTCCTGAACATATTATTGAACTGTCTATTATCCCTTTAACTGTTAACGGTAAAGTAGATAGACGTAAGCTTCCTGAACCGAAGGTTAAACTAACTCATTACCAAGAGCCTTCTAATCCCATTGAAGTGATGCTCGCAAAACTGTGGTCTCAAGTATTGCCACAGACTCAGACGAAAATTAGTGTAGATGCCAATTTCTTTTCGCTTGGCGGACACTCTTTGTTGGCTGCTAAACTCATTACGCTTATCAATAAAACATTTGCTGCTGATTGGACATTGGCACTTATCTTTAAATACGCAACAATAAGAGCACAAGCGAAACTGGTATCTCAGCAATCAGTCGCTAAGCAATTACCTGCAATTGAGAAAAGCAACGAATCTGAACTGTGTCTGTCTGTTGCTCAGCGACAAATGTGGCTAGCATGTGAAATGAGTGAGGACCAAGCAGGTTACTATATTCCGCTTTATTTAAAGCTGACAGAAAAACCTGATATTAGTCGGTTGCAAAAGGCTATCCGTGTATTACTTGAGCAAACGCCTGTTCTTCGTACCTCAATATCACAGCATAAAGAGCTCAAAGCACAGCTTAATGATGTGCCACAAGAAGTGCTTTGTGTGCAAGATTTGTCTAAAGCAGATAAAAGCGAACTTGATGATTTGTTGCAAACAAGCTTAAGTGAGCTCCATCAAGGGTTAACGCCGCAAAGCCCTGTAATGCTTCGTGCTAAATTAGTTTCATTACCAAAAAATCAATATGTGCTAGCTATCTGTATTCATCACATTGCCGCTGATGGTTGGTCCATGGGATTAATCGCTCAGCAGTTAGATAGTCTTTATCGCGGTGAGGTAAAGTATTGTCAAGACGAGCTTTTGTATCATGATTATGCTCGTTGGCAGGAATTGCAATTATCTAAACCAGAGTTCAACAAGAAGTTTGCCGCTTATTGGCACAAGCAGCTTGCGGAGTTACCAGTTCAACATGCACTACCACTTGATAGAGCTAGGCCTATTGATCCAAGTTATCAAGCGAGCACATTGTCGGCTCTGTTAGATTCTAAGCAAGCTGAGTATGTTCGCGAGTTTGCATTAAGCCATCAAACTACACCATTTGTGGTGATGCAAAGTGCATTTGCTTGGGTGATAGCTACGCTTAGTCAAGAGCAGGACATTGTGATGGGTACGCCTATGGCGAATCGTCAACAAGAACATTCTGAGCAGATGATTGGTTATTTCGTAAATAGTGTTGTGCTTCGTTCAAACGTAGCACAAAACCTAAGCTTTTCTGAGTTTGTAACTCAGCAAAATAGTGTTTTTCTTGATGCTTATGAAAACCAGGCTTACCCTTTTGAGACGTTGGTGGAAGAGTTAAACCCTGAGCGAGCAGCTAGTATACATCCACTATTTCAAATCATGTTTAGTTATCTTACAGTGGAACATACTGAAAGCATAACACTCGGTGAATTGCAATGTGAGACAATGGCCGAGCAAAACAGTTTTGCTAAGTTTGATTTAACTCTCAGTGCTACAGAACAGCAAGCTGGCAGTGTTTTAGTTGAAATAGATTACAGTGAAGATATATTCAGTTTTGCAACAGCGCAGACGATATTGTCGCAGCTAATCAATAGTATTAGTCTGTTACTCAACAATAGTCATCAACGTTTAGAGGCGTTACCTAGTTTAATTACTACAGAACAGCAAAATAGCATCATAGCTTTAGGCTCGGGCCCTTTATTAGACATTGATGACGATTTTGTCTCATTACTTGTCAAGCGAGCGAAACATACACCAGATCTAATTGCGATTGAGCAAGGTAGTACAGAGATTAGTTATTCTCAATTACATCAACGTGCTACTAAATTGGCAACCCACTTACAGCTTTTAGGGCTAAAGGCTGGGGAAAATATTGGATTATATATTCCTCGTAGTATTGATGCTGTTGTTGTTATTTATGCAGCCCAACTATGCGGCGCTGCTTTTGTTCCTTTAGCACAGGATTACCCGAAAGCACGTATTGAAAATATTTGTCGACAAGCAAACATCCGCTTTTTACTCGCCAAAGACGTAGTCTTAGCTTCGATGTTTGAGCCTCAAGTTGTGATAGTTGATATTGATAATATTGAAGCAGAACATCATAAACTAACTATTTCCCCAGTTAGCAATGCTTATTTGCTATTTACTTCAGGTTCAACAGGTGAGCCTAAAGGGGTGTGTGTTAGTCAACAAAATTTAGCGCAGTTTATTGCCAGTTGGGTAGATGAAACGTTTGGGGACCGTTGTTTGTCTGATGTACGTTGGGGATGGCGGGCTCCTCTTATTTTTGACGCATCACTTTTTGGTTTGGCAGTCCTAGCTCGGGGTGGTCGGTTAATTATTACTGAAGATGAAGTTGCAAAAGACCCTTGCGCTTATATGCATTTCTGTCGACAGCACAGTATAAATTTTTCGTTTGCTACTCCATCTTTTGCTGAGCAAATGTTGGAAAATACAGCGTTGAAAATGCCCAGTTTGATTTTAGGGGGAGAAGCATTAAATCAACCGTTATGGCAGCAACTCTCGGCCTACAGTAAAGATCACGATGTAGTTTTCTACAACGCTTACGGCCCTACTGAGGCAACAGTTCAAGTTACGCAAACCAAAGTGGATACTGGTTATCCCCATTTGGGAAATGCGATTGCAAATACCCAACTGTATATTTTGGATCAATATCAACGTTGTCTACCAGTTGGGGCAAAGGGTGAGCTTTATATTGCAGGTAAAAGTGTTACTAATGGTTATCTAAATAGCCCACAACATACCAAAAAAGTGTTTTTAGATAATCCATTCCATACAGGTACATTATATCGCTCAGGTGATTTGGCTCGCTGGAACCATAATGGTCAATTAGAGTACTTGGGGCGCGTCGATCATCAAGTGAAACTTCGAGGTTTGAGAATTGAACTAGGTGAAATAGAAGCCGTACTTAACAAATGTGAACTGGTATCACAAGTAGTAGTGTTGATTCATGACACAAGTTTAGTAGCCTATTTTGTAGGAGGTGATAATGACAAAAATAAAGAAGATCACATTATTGAATTGCTAAAAAGTCTTGCTCATACTCATTTACCACAGTACATGCACCCTAGTTTTTACATACGAATCGATCAGATACCATACAAGGTAAGTGGAAAGATAAATTATAATGCACTGCCTAAGGTCACACTGACACAAACAGAGTATGAGGCACCAGCTAATTCAACGGAGCAATTTCTACAGCGACTATGGGGCGACATTTTATGCCTAGAAGCTGGGGAAATAAGTGTGGAAGCAAACTTTTTTATGCTTGGTGGTCACTCATTAGCAGCCAGTAAATTAGTTGCTCGAATAAAACAAGAATATAGCTATTCAATCAACGTTTCTGATGTGTTCAAGTTTCCAACTATACGACTATTGGCGCAACAGCTTACAGAGCGGAGCCAGGAGACTGAGCTATTACAACTAGAAATCTTACCAAGGCCAAAACGTCTACCTTTAAGTGATGCACAGCAGCGCTTATGGCTAGTTGATCAGATGGAGGGACAAAGTGCGCAATACAATATGCCATTTGCGTTTGATTTTAGTGGTGAACTCGATTTAGATATTTTGGAACAAGCACTGATAGCCTTAGTTGAACGCCACGAAGTACTTCGTACTTGTCTTTGCCAAGATGAACAAGGCCCATACCAAAAGGTACTTGAGAGCGAGCTATTTGTTCTTAGTAAATATAATGTTGTGGATAAAACGATTACTGAGTTAGATGACCATTTAGCTCGCTTAGCACGAGAGCCATTTAAGTTAAATCAGCAAATTTTATTTAGGGCCTATGCGTTTATTCGTAGCGATGAACGTTACACTCTTTTATTCAATTTTCATCACGTTGCAATGGATGGTTCTGGGCTTGAGCTATTTATGGATGAGTTGAGTGAGTTATATCGACTTAATGGTGATGCTAGTAATTTAGCAATCACGTCATTGCAATACGCAGATTATGCTGTGTGGGAGCAAAGCCAAGTTGAAAAAAATAAATATGAATTACAACTTAAATACTGGCGTGAGAAGTTAGCCAACCTGCCTGCTGTCCATGATTTTCCATTGGATAAACCAAGGCCAGAAAGCATGTCTCATAAGGGGCAAGTGGTTTTTAGCCAGTTAAATGAATCGACTACCACTACACTCAAAAATTATTGTAAGCAAAGTGGCTGTAGTGTTTTTATGGCGATGCATGGATTGTTGAGCGCAGTGTTAAGTAAATTTAGTGGCAGTCAAGATATTGTCATCGGAACGCCGGTTGCTAATCGTGAAATGGTAGAAACTCAAAAAATGCTGGGCTTCTTTGCTAACACGGTAGTATTGAGAATGGAAACGGATTTAGAGCAGTCTTTTTCACAGTTATTAACAACTAGTAAAGCAACTGCATTAGCCGCTTTTGATAATCAAAATGTGTCCTTCGAAACTCTAGTTGCTGATTTACAGCAAGAGCGTAATAATCGTTTCAACCCATTGTTTCAAATACTATTAGTCGTTCAAAGCCAACACTCCCAAGCATGGGAAATAAATGGCGTTGAGCTGCAAGAGCATACGGTAGAGTTTGAGCAAAGTAAATTTGATTTGACTCTCTCGGTCATAGAGCAAGAAGAGCGGATACACTTTGATTGGGAGTATAATAGTGACTTATTTGAGGAAGTTACTATTCGATCCTTATCGGATACCTTTGTGCATTTATGTACGAGGGTGCTGGCTCAACCTGAGAGTAGGTTATCAGAATTAGCATCTGTTACGCCTCTCTTGCCTTCAGTAAAAGATAGCGTGGTGAATTACCCTAATTCTATTGCTGATATCATACAATTAGCAGCTAGCAAGTACTGCGAGGAACTAGCCTTTGATTTTGGCTCATTTAGTTGGGATTATAAGAGTTTTGTTACTCAAGCTAACCAGCTTGCTAGGTTACTGCATCAGCAAGGCGTTAGACAGTATCAAATAGTAGCTATAACTAGCGTTCGAGCACCGAGTACCTATCTAGCAATCGCTGCAGTCCTCATTTTAGGAGCGGCTTATGTGCCAATCGATCTTAAGCTTCCTAGACAACGACTGCGTTTTATACTGCAAAATAGCGGTGCTCAAAATGTGATAGAAACTGCAGATGAGTGCAATTTAACAGAACTTTCCAACGAACTGGAATTATCGACTATTGCTTTGCCATATTCTCAGCTGATTACTCAGCTTAGCCAATATGACAAATGTAAATTTACACCAGCGGTAGCAATTAGTGGTGATGATCCTGCATACGTGATTTATACCTCTGGTACCACAGGGGAACCCAAAGGAGTGTTACAAACACACCGAACAATTTGTCACTTAGTGGCGACTCAACAAAGCAGCAGCGGGTTGAAGGGGTCATTGAGAACGTTGCAGTTTACCCCTTTGACATTTGATGTGTCAGTGCAAGAGTTGGTGACTTGCTGGTATACGGCAAGCACCTTGATTGTTATTAATGAACAACAAAAGGAAAATTTGGCACAGCTTGTACGGTTACTGTCACAAAGCAATGTAGAGCGCTTATTTTGTCCACCGGCCGTGCTGCAAATTATTGCTGAAGGGGGGAGCAAAAGTGAACAAGCATGTAATTTACGAGAAGTAATAGTTGCAGGGGAAGCACTGTATCTCTCTAGTGCTATAAATGATTGGTGTACAGAGCACGCTATTACCCTATGGAACCACTACGGCCCAACTGAAACCCATGTAGCTAGTGCTGAATGCATCACTGATTTTTCGCGCACAGGGTATGCTTATATTGGACAAGCTATCGGAGAATGCAATTTACAAATTATTGATAGCAATGGTCAATCAGTACCTAGAGGTGCAATGGGGGAGCTGTATGTTAGTGGGCCTCAACTAGCGTTAGGTTACCTGGGTCGCGATGTATTATCTGCTGAACAGTTTCCGGTTGCTCTTGATGGTAAGCGTTACTACCGCACTGGGGATAGAGTTAGGTTGAATGGTAACGGAAAATTTGAATACTTAGGGCGAAACGATGATCAGGTTAAAATCCGTGGTTTCAGAGTTGAGCTCAATGAGATTGATTTAGCAATGCAAGCTTGTGAGTTTGTCTCTCAAGCTCGATGTTTTACATTCACCGATAGTCAGAACCAGCAGCAGCTAGCTGCTGTCGTAGTTGGTCAAAGCGAAGTTGTTCTAAGTGAGTGGCAGAACAGTTTAACTCAAGCACTTTCTAAGGTGCTTCCAGACTATATGGTACCTGATCTATTTGCTTTTTTTCAGGCCTTACCTCTTACTAAAAATGGCAAGTTAGATAAAGAAAAAGTATTGTCTAAGCTTCAGAATATCGTAGTTGAAAATAATGAAATAATTAGCGCAACCACAGCAACTGAAGCATTTTTAGTTGGAGTGTGGGCTAAGTTATTAAAAATTATTGAGAGCAAAATTAGCATCGATTGTAACTTCTTTAAACTCGGTGGGCATTCGCTACTCGCTACTCGAATGTTAATAGAAATAGAGAAAGCATATGACTTACAGTTACCGCTAAAAGTTATTTTTAGTCATAGTACTATTTTAGAGCTTGCAAAGTTAATCGATGGATCACAAAGTCAAACGAAAGGGCTTAAATTAACTGCAACGGTGACCGAGGGTCAATGGAGTGTGTTAAGTTTTGCTCAAGAACGACTGTGGTTTATGCAACAGCTCAATCCTGAATCATCTAGTTACCACATGCCAGCAGGCTATGTTTTAGATGGAGAACTCAACGTTGATGCACTACGTAAAGCTTTTGAAAGTGTCATAACCACACAAGCGAGTTTACGTAGTCAGTTCAAAGTATTTGAAATAGACACTGAGCAACGGGTTTTACAGCGTAGCTTGCCTTTAGCTGAAACTCCATTTCAATTAAACGAGGTAAACGTTAGTCAAGAGCAAATCCAGTCACATTTTAATACGTTTAATGCTCGTCCGTTTAATCTACAAGCGGGTGAAGTAATTCGCGTTGAATTATGCTGTATTGCACCTAAAAAACATATTTTGATGATATGCATGCACCATATCGTTACTGATGGTGGTTCATATGGTATTTTCGAACAATCGCTATTTGATAAATACAATGACTTTCTAACCGATGGGGAAATAGAAAGTGAATTATTAGAGGCCCAGTACTGTGATTTTGCTAAATGGCAGCGTGACCCCAAAAATGTTATTGCAGTAAATGATAGTGAGCGTTACTGGCAATCTCAGCTAGATGGTATACCTACGGTACATAGTATTCCATTGGATAGTCCTCGTGATAGCCAGCAACCTTTTAAAGGCGGCTTTCATCAACAGTTATTACCAGCAAATTTAAGTGCGCAGGTAGATGAGTTATCTGCCTCTATGCAAGCTTCTTCATTTATGCTTTTACATAGTGTTTTCGCGGCCTTGTTGGCTCGCTGGAGTAATGAAGATGATATTGTAGTCGGTACACCGGTTTCTAATCGTAATGATGCTATGTTACAAAACGTCATAGGATTATTTCTCAATTCAGTAGTCTTGCGCCTTGATTTAAGTTCTTCACCAAGCTTGAGGGATCTCTTACAACAGGCTAAAGACAGTCATTTAGCAGCTCATGAGTTTGCCAACCTGCCATTTGAACGTTTGGTAGAACTGCTAAATCCCGAGAGGAACTTACAACATGCTCCGCTATTTCAAGTATTAATTAACTATGATGGTCACGAGCAGCCTGAACTAGATATACCTGGACTCAATGTGGCAGGTTTAGAGTTAGGTGATTTTGATAATAAATATGATCTTACATTATATTTGTCGCGCCGTGCTGAAGGTTACGCACTGACTTGGGCTTATGATGCCAGGTTATTTAGACCTGCAACAATTGCCATGATTGCTAATGAGTTTGAATACTTACTAACAGTTGCATGTAAAGAGCCTGATACTGCTATTTTATCTCATTGTTGGAGTGATATCGCCAAATTACCAACCCCATTAGCTGGAATATCAAATTCGGCTACTATTGAGTCACAGTGGCAACAGGTAGTATTGCGTTGTGCAAATGTTGATGCATTAGTTGATGGCGATCAAACGATTAGTTATCTAGCATTAGATGAACAGGCTACTCAGCTTGCAAATTATTTGAGCGCAAAGGGAGTAATGCAAGGAGATAGAATTGCTGTATGCATGTCTAGATCTTTACCGCGAGTGGTGGCAATTATCGCAGTGATCAAGTTAGGTGCTGTGTATGTTCCTATTTCTACTGAACTACCTCAGCAGAGGTGTGAGTTCATGGTCGATGAAGTAAGCTGCAAACTAGTCCTAAGTAATGCAAATAGCCAAGTTGTCAATTGGCATATAAATGCTGAAGTGCTTGATATTGACTTTCAGCAAGTCGTTGATGAAATAGTTAGTCAGCCTAAGACGCCTATTTTTGATGTATTAATAAAACCAGATGATGGTGCGCATATTATCTTTACTTCTGGCTCGACAGGCAATCCAAAAGGAGTGCTCGGAACCCATGCTGCTACTTTAAATCGGGTAAACTGGATGGCGAAAGAGTATCCACTTAAAAGTGAAGAGCAGACATGCCATATTACCTCTATGGCATTTATTCGAGCAGTTTGGGAGTTATTTACACCTCTACTACAAGGTGTCACCATGCACTTGGTTGACCGTGAGTTGGTAAAACAAGTCCCTGAGTTGCTAAAAGTATTAGATCATAAAAAAGTTAACCGAGTAGTAACAGCTCCTTCTTTACTCAATATTGCAATCGAATATATGTCTCAAACTGGGTTTAAATTACCGCATCTTAAATACTGGTTTGTCAGTGGGGAGCCATTATCAACCAACCTTGCTAGGCAAGCATTGAAAGTGCTCAGCGGGGTAGAGTTGGTTAACCTCTATGGTTCAACAGAGGTAATGTCAGATGTAACACATTATCGGATTACGCAACAGACACTAACAAATACGTTATATGTTCCTATTGGGCATGCAATTACGAATACCCAAGTCGTTCTACTGGATAAAAACCTTAATCCAGTCCCGCCAGGTGCTGTTGGGGAAATAGTCATTGCAGGGCATAGCCTTGCAGCTGGTTATTTTAACCAAAAAACACAAACTGCAGCCGCTTTTATTGAGTCTGCAATAGGTCGAATTTATGCTACGGGTGATTTAGGTCGACTAGATGAGGCTGGTCGACTCCATTGCCTGGGGCGTAAGGACTATCAAATTAAAATTCGTGGTTATCGAATCGAAATAGGTGAAATAGAAGCACAGATAAGTTGTCATCCTAAAGTTCAAAATGCCATTGTTGTATTTGAACCACAGAAACAGCGCTTGATGAGCTATATTTTAACTCAAGTTGAAAGTTGCGAACAGGCTACACTATTAGAAGAACTTCGTGACTCTTTGGGGCAGAAGCTTCCTGAGTATATGTTACCAGAAGCATATATGTGCGTGGAGCAATTTAACTATCGACCCAATGGCAAAGTTGACCGTAGTCGTTTGCCTATGTTTGAGTTCGAACAACGCAATGACTTTACCGCAGCTAAGTCTCATACTGAAAAACGCTTGCAACAGATTTGGCAACAATTATTACAAACAGATGTAATCAGTATCAGTGATAACTTCTTTCATCTTGGGGGACACTCATTACTTGCAACTAGATTGGTGACTGCAATTATTGCTGAGTTTAATGTTGAGTTACCAGTTAAGTCAGTATTTACTGCTAATACAATTGTAAAACAAGCTAGGCTAATCGACAGCTCTGTACAACTTGAGCAAAGCGCGCAACCGAAAAGACAAGAGCGACCTATTGAGGGTGCACCATTGTCATTTGCGCAGCAGCGTATGTGGTTTATTAATCAGCTAGAAGGAAACAGCGGTAACTATAATATTCCTATGATGTATGTGATTAATTCAGATGTTGATGTGCAGTTGATAGAACTAGCGTTTAAAGCTTTACTGGCAAGACATGAAGTATTACGTACTCGATTTGTGAACTACCAAGGAGAAGGTCGCCAAATAGCCTCTAATGCTGATAACTTTACGATAGGTTTCAAAGATCTTAGTTTATTGCCTGAACCTCAGAAACAACAGCAATTACAATTAGCTATTACTCAGGCTGCGACTCTATCGATAGATTTAAGTTGTGATCCAATGGTACATGTTACTGTTATTAAAGAGCAGACATGTCAGTTTAAGCTACTGCTAACAGTGCATCATATTGTGGCAGATGGCTGGTCGATGGGGCTGATTACAAATGAATTTATTCAACAGTATGATGCTTTGAAAAATGGCCAAAAGCTTTCATTGTCAGAGTTACCTATTCAGTATGCTGATTTTGCTATGTGGCAACGTGAATGGTTACAGGGGGAACAGCTTGAACGTCAAGTTGGTTTCTGGCACCAAGCCCTGGCAGGCATTCCTGCAGTTCATGAATTACCTACTGACCGGCCTAGACCTGCTAAACAAACGTACAGAGGGGCATGGTACGATTCGCAATTGAGTAAAGCTCAGTTAACTGCATTACAACAACTAGGTAATCAAACGAATACCACTTTATATATGGTATTGCAGTCAGCGTTTAGCTTGTTACTACATAAATTAAGCCATCAGGATGATATTGTACTAGGCACACCAGTTGCTAACCGACGTAGAGAAGAGCTAATAGGTTTGGTAGGTTTCTTCGTCAACACGTTAGTCATGCGAACCAAATTTAATAGCTCAGATACATTTAATGATATTCTGTCGCAAAGTAAAGACTATATGTTGGAGGCTCAAACAAACCAAGATGTGCCATTTGAAGCGCTAGTAGAAAGTCTCGCACCTGAACGGAGTTTAGCTTATAGCCCCCTGTTTCAAATTATGTTGGTATTACATAATAACCAATCGGTTGATATAGAAAGTAGTACATTGAACATCGATGTGGAGCGAAGTAAAGCGGCGTTAGCAAAATTTGATATCACTCTAAGCATGATTGAAAATGACGAGGGGCTTGGACTATCTTGGGAATACAATACCGACTTATTTGATGAGAGCCGTATAGCGCGTTTTGATGAAGCCTTACACCTAATCGTTTCGCAAATTGTACAGTCGCCTGAGAAAGCAATTACTACATTCCAGGTGGTTTCTAGCGCCACCCCTCATATTGGTAGCGATGTAGTACCATTGGGTTTAAACGATCAGGTAATTCCCATGTTCCTTAATACTGCAGCACGGCTTAGTGACGCCCCTGCTTTAAGCGATAAAAATATCAGCTTAAATTACAGCCAAATTGAGGCGCGAATAACGCAGTTGAGTTCTGCTTTACATAGTATGGGGGTTAGCCCACAGGATGAAGTGGTAGTTATGCTGCCAAGGGGAGTTGACGCTATCCTTACTATTTTCTCGTTATGGCACCTTGGGGCTGTATATATGCCTATAGATAGTCAGTGGCCAAGTGCACGAGTAAATACTATTTGCCATGATAATCAGGTCAAATTTGCAATCGTTAGTGAAAAATTGAACGAAACAGGACGACCTAAAGTTGGCAAACTGCTTTTTATTGAACAACTAACCGAGCTGACAATAACCAAGCTAGTAAAGCCTTGGCAAAATCAACTAAATGATCCTGCCTATGTGATTCATACATCTGGTTCAACAGGCAAACCGAAGGGCGTAGCAGTTGCACACCGGACTCTCTCCAACTTGTTGAAATTTCAACGTCGTGAAAACAATGCGTTGGCATCGAAAGCTAAAACATTACAGTTTGCGTCTTTGAATTTTGATGTGTCATTGCAAGAAATATGTACTGCACTTACAACAGGCAGTGAGCTATATGTCATAGATCAAACAGCTCGAACAGATATGGCTGCATTGATCGACATTATAAAACAGCAAGAAATTGTACGTCTGTTTGTACCATTTGCAGTACTGTCTGTATTTTGTGGAGAAGTGGTCGCGAGTAATGAAACATTGCGCCACCTAAAGCAAATTATCACTGCAGGGGAGCAGCTCCAAAGTACCAAAGAAATTAGAGCATTCTTTGCACATCACTCTAAATGCCTATTAATCAATCACTATGGACCTTCGGAAACTCATGTGGTTACAGAGTATGTTTTGTCCCATGCAAGTCAGTTGTGGCCGCAGCTACCACCGATTGGTAAATTAGTGTCAGGAAACCAAGCGTTAATCTTAGATAAATATCAAAACCCAGTATTACCCGGGTGCGTTGGTGAGCTTTATATTGCAGGAACTCACGTTGCTTTAGGTTATTTAAATAATGCAGAATTGACTGCGGAGCGCTTTATTCGTGGTGGTGGCATTTTAGCTAACCATTTATGGTATCGAACAGGCGACTTAGTTCAGTTGGATAAAGATGAACAGTTGCAATACGTAACGCGTGCGGACAGTCAAATTAAGTTACGTGGTTTTAGGATCGAGCTTGGTGAAATTGAAACGATTCTAAATCAACATCCTAAAGTAAGTGACGCAGTAGTTAATATTCACCAGGGTAGTCAATTAATAGCTTACTATGTTGCTCCTCAAGATTGTAATGAGAGCTTGCAGCAATACCTATCAACAAGATTGCCTGATTATATGTGTCCGAGCGTATTCTACCGTCTTGATTATTTACCTTTGACAGACAATGGTAAGGTTGATAAGCAGCAACTACCTCAGTTAAATACTGAAATGGATCATGTATTTATTGCCCCAGATACAAATACAGAGCGGGTAGTCGCGGAAATATGGCAGCAGCTATTATCCTTAGCATCCGTTGGTAAACAAGATAACTTTTTTAAGCTTGGTGGACACTCTTTACTTGCAATGCGCCTTGTAACCCAATTAAAGCAAAAGTTCTCTATTAATATCGGTGTAAAGCAAGTGTTTGAAACGCCTACATTAGCGGCGCTTGCCAAAGCTATTGAAGCCGCAACAAAAAGTAAGCAAGCTCAGATACAAGTGGTCGATAAAGAGGATAATAGGTATCCTCTTTCATTCGCCCAAAGTCGATTATGGTTTATCGATCAGATGGAACAAGGAAGCCGTAATTATAATGTACCAGCGAATTATAGAATACGTGGAAAGCTAAATGTTAGTGCATTACAGCAAGCATTTTTGGAGCTAAGTAAGCGCCATCAAATTTTGCGTACTGTTTATGAGAATAAATCTCAAGGCCCTATGCAAGTCGTATGTGCTGAACAAGCTGCACTGGTTTTTAGAGATTTTACCCATCATACCGACCGAGAAGATGAACTTATTCAAACATTAAATAAGTTGGCTTCTACACAGTTTAGATTAGATACGGATTTGCCCGTAAAAGCTTCGCTCTTTAAGCTTGGCGAAACAGAATATGTTTTAGCTATAGTTATCCACCATATTGCCGTAGATGGCTGGTCATTTGCAGTGCTTGAGCGAGAGTTATTTAAGCTCTACCAACAAATTTGTGAAGCCAGACCATTACTTTTGCCTGAGCTTGCTATTCAGTATAAAGATTATGCTGTTTGGCAGCATCAAAACGAACAACAAAAGGAATCGCAATTAGCTGAGGAATATTGGAAAGCTGCATTGAAAGATGCACCTAAGTTGCACAGTTTACCTTTGGATAGGCCACGGCCTAACGTTCAATCCTTTAAAGGAGAGCGAGTTATAACTGAACTAGGTGGAGAGCTGAGTGACGCACTTAATATGGTCGCAGCTCAAAATGGGTGCTCTATATTTATGGTCTTGGAATCATTGTTTGCAGTACTTATAGCACGATATAGCGGTACTGAAGATATTATGATTGGTACTCCAGTAGCTGGTCGGGAGCGTGAAGAGGTAGAGCCTTTAGTGGGCTTCTTTGTTAACACCTTAGTATTGCGCAATCGTTTATCTCTAAATGAGGGGTTTTCCTACAATTTAGAGCAACAAAGTAACATGATACTTGATGCTTTTGATAATCAAATGATGCCTTTTGAGCGTTTAGTCGAAGTATTAAGGCCTGAGCGTAGCTTGAATCACTCACCCTTGTTCCAAATATTATTTGCACTACAAAACAATGAGTTTGATGAGCTGAATACCAAAGACTTAATAATTGAACCTATGGGCTATGAGCGCGATACAAGTAAATTTGATATTAAGCTATCTACCCTTGAAAAGCCTGGTGGAGGTATTGTTTTAGCATGGGAATATAATAGTGAGCTGTTTGACAATCAAACGATTACTCGTATCGCTCGCAGTTATGAAATTCTTACTGCGGCTGTATTGGCTGAGCCAGATACGCCATTAAGTAGACTTAACATTGTGGCAAAACCCGATAAAATTGAGTTAAATCAGTGGAATGATACAGGTACGCGCTTTGAACACTCTTGTATTTTGCCGGGTTGGTTTGCGCAACAAGCGAAACAAACACCTGAGGCTATTGCAATCGCCCAAGGTGGGTCAAGTATTAGCTATAAGGATTTAGATCTGCAAATTAACCAGTGGGCCCAGTTACTGATTGATAAAGGAGTCAAACCGGGAACGGTCGTTGCTATTAGCCTAGACAAGTCTATTGAGCTGATTACTTGTATGTTTGCAGTCTTAAGAGCCGGGGGCGCTTATTTACCAATCGACCCTGAAAACCCACAATCTCGTATAGACTATTTAATTCAGGACTCTGGAGCGCATTGCATCATCACTTCAGAGCGAGATAGTGAAAAGTTTGCACCTTATTCTTGTTGTTTTACTGATAGTAAGTCTATACAGCAATTGCTGCAGTCGACAGTGGGTGAGCCTGGGGTCGAAATTACTAGCCTAATGCCTGCTTATGTGATTTACACCTCAGGATCAACAGGACAACCAAAAGGTGTGATGGTAAGCCATGGTAATATTGCAAACTATTTAGCTCAAGCGCTAGGCAGTTACTTTACCGCGGATTTACAGGGTTCAGTTTTAATGAGCTCAGTGAGCTTTGATGGGACTATACCAAACATTTATTTACCGTTACTAAGTGGTAAAACAGTTTACCTTGCTAACAATGACAATTTATATTTGAGTGCCGCGCAAATACTTAAAGAGAGCCCAGTACCGCTTTACCTAAAAGTGACTCCAACTCAAATCGAAGTATTAATGTCGCAGCTTAACTCTCCAATTGAACAAAAACATACACTGATGATGGGGGGAGAAGAGTTTACTTCCCAAACTTATGATCAAATTAAGCTGCTGTTACCTAATGCAAAAATATACAATCACTATGGACCAACAGAAACTACAATCGGTTGTTGTTTCAATGATGTCACCACACAACCTGAGGGCTCTGCGATCCCTTTAGGGGAGCCAATAAGTAATTCGAGGTTTTACGTGTTAGATGAGCATTTAGAGCTTGCGCCTATTGGTGCTGTTGGTGAGTTATATGTTGCAGGTGAAGGTGTTAGTTTAGGTTATCTAGGAGCCGCAAGTGAGCAAACTCATTTGAGTTTCTTGCCGGAGTATGGCAACCCAGGTCAGCATATGTACCGTACAGGTGATTTAGTGCGTTGGTTAAATAATGGCAAGATAATGTACTATGGCCGAAATGATAGCCAAATTAAGTTGAATGGTTATCGTATTGAGACGGCAGAAATAGAGGTCTGTATACAGCAGCTTGATGAGGTAACCCAATGTTGCGTAATGCCTAAACAAGATTCAAAAGGGCAGACACTCCTTGTTGCTTATTATTGTACTGGTTCTGAGTTAAGTGAAGCTCAATTACAGGCACATGTAACAGCATGTTTACCAGAATATATGCTCCCCAAGGCGTGGATGCCATTGCAGCAGCTACCCCTCAATATGAGCGGAAAAGTTGATCGCAAAGCCTTACCTGCACCGAGCTGGCAATCAAAGCAGGTATTTCGAGCGCCAAAGACATTGATGCAAAGTAAATTGGCTAACATTTGGCAAATTTTGTTAACTCAGGACAAGGTGGGCTTGGATGATAACTTTTTTGCGCTGGGTGGCCACTCGCTGTTAGCGATACAACTTGTATCGAGGATCCGTGAGGAACTTGAACTTGAGGTACCAGTTAGAAGCATTTTTGAAGCCTCAACATTAGAGCAATTCAGTACAATTGTAGAGAATTTGTCTGAAAAGTCAGAAATGACTGATATTAAAAAATTGGCACATCATAACCCTTCACCAGTGTCGTATGCACAACAACGGTTATTGTTTATTGCTAAATCAAACCCAGATTCAAGCTTATACAATATGCCGTACCCATATGAATTAACTGGAGAACTTGATGTTAAAGTGCTTCAGGAAACACTAAATCTACTAGTACAGCGTCAGCAGAGTCTAAGAACGCAATTTATTTTGAATGATTCTTTGCAGCAGTATTGCAAAGAGGAGTACTTAGTTGTCATCGAGCAAGTCGATCTCACTGGTAAAGATAAAAATACTAGAGAGCAATGGTTGGCCGCTACTTCAAAAGCCACATTTGATTTAAATAGAGATATGCCATTTAGAGTACATTTAGCCAAACTAGGTAATGCACATCACTTAGTTAACTTTGTATTTCATCATGTGATTTGCGATGGCTGGTCTATTGCTCGATTCTGGCAAGAGTTAAGTGAAATATATCGCGCTATAAGCAATAAAGTTATACCCCAGTTACCAGCTTTGGTTGTGCAGTATCGTGATTACGCAGTTTGGCAGCGTGAGTTGCTGAGCGGAGATACCTTAGAACAGCACAGCCAATACTGGCGAAACCAGCTGCATGGTAGTCCCGCACTGCACAGTATCCCATTGGATTACCCAAGGCCGAAAAAGCAGTCTCACCGAGGTCACTTCATCGGCAGTGAGGTGGATGCTAAAACGCTTCAAGCGTTAAAGGATCTATCTCAGCAACAAGGAATGACTCTCTTTATGACATTACAAACAGCATTTTCTGCGATGCTTAGTATTTGGAGTAATGAAGACGATATTGTTATGGCGACGGTTGTTGCAAACCGAACCCATAGAGACATTGAGGATTTAATTGGCTTTTTTGTTAATACTTTAGTGTTGCGTAACCAGTTCTCAAGTAACCCTAGTTTTATAGAAGCACTTAAAGCCAGCAAAAAAATGCACTTAGATGCTCAATCGCATCAAGATATGCCATTTGAGTTGTTGGTTGAACAACTTAAGCCAGAGAGAAGTACAGCTTACCATCCACTGTTTCAGGTTCTTTTTGTTTTACAGAATAACCAAGAAGTAACTTATAACTTGGGTGATATGACCGTAACCGACGTACAACGATCTATTAATTCAGATGTTAAATTTGATCTCTCTTTGACTGCACATGAGTCGGAGTCTGGGCTTTATTTCACTTGGGGGTATTGCCGTGATTTATTTAAACAGCAAAGTATTGAAATTGCAGCTAATGCGTTTAATAAATTACTATCAGCGATGCTAGTAGATCCTAAACTGGGTATTCTTGATCATGATTTGAGTGAACAAGTATTTATGCAACGAGCTGTTGGTAATGACATTGGAAACCAAACTATAGTTTCGGCTATTCAAGCTTTTGCAGCGCAAGAAAGTAGCGATACAGCAGTAATCTGTGGTGGGGAGTCTTTGAGTTATGCTGAGCTCGATTCAAGATCGCAACAACTAGCTCAACAACTTATGGAGTTAAAAGTTAGTCAAGGAGATACAGTCGCGGTGTTATTTGATCGTTCAGTGGAGTTACTTGTAGCTCAGCTAGCAATTATGCAAGTCGGTGGCACTTATGTACCACTGGATCCTACCGCACCACAAGAAAGGCTGGAATATATCGTGTCGGATGCAAAATGCCGCTTGGTGCTAAAAGCTGAGTCTCTGGATTTCTTTTTACCTAGTAATTGCTACTCCTTATCGCAATTGCCAAGCCCAACCCAGTATAAAGAGGTAGTTAACTACAGCCGCAGTGATGGTTTGGCTTATATTGTCTATACATCGGGTACTACTGGTAGACCGAAAGGCGTCGAAGTGAGTCATAAAGCAATTTACTCTATGCTATCACAATTGTCGTTTGGGTCGTTTGATAGTAATACGAGAATGTTACAGGTCTTGTCCTTGGCATTTGATGCGGCGGTATTCGAAGTCTGGGGTCCATTAGTACATGGTGGCACTATAGTCTTTTATCCAGAGCGTCATATTGCTATTGATAAACTTCATGATGTTATTGTTAATAATCATATAAATACCATGCTAATCACACCCGCTTTATTTGAACCTTGGTGTGAGCAGTTGAGTGGAAGTTGTGGAATTGAGCAGTTGTTCATTGGGGGCGATAAATTTCCAAGTAAGGCAGTGGCTCGTTTATATGAGCTTGACCCTGATGTTAATATCTACAACCTCTATGGCCCGACAGAAAACAGTGTGGTATCTAGTTACTATAACGTCCCTAGAAATTTCTCACCAGAGCAGGAAATTGCAATTGGTCAGCCAGTTGCAGGCACTCAATGCAGCATCCGAAATACTAGCGGTAAAATATTGCCTTCAGGGTTTATAGGCGAGCTTTGTTGGCATGGAGATAACCTTGCTAATGGTTATCGCAATGACTTGGAAGCCACAGATAAAGCGTTTATAGAAGATCACATCCAACAAACCCGTTACTATCGAAGTGGTGATATTGCACGAATAGGCATGGATAACCAAATTTACTTCAAAGGACGCAAAGATCACCAAGTGAAATTGCGTGGATTTAGGGTTGAACTACAAGAAATCGAGCGGCAGTTTGAGCAATCCCCTGAGGTGCGTCAAGCCGCTGTATTGGTCAATAAAATAGATCAAGAACAGCCGAGACTATCTGTATACCTTTGCTTGGAAACCGATGGAGATGAAGCAGCCTTAATATACTTATGGCAGCAGATCCGAAGTGAACTACCTAGTTATATGGTACCAAGTCATTACGCTTTATTAGATGAGATGCCTGTGAACTTTAATGGCAAACGTGATGATAAAACACTACTTACTGTAGCTCTGCAAGAGTGTGCTCAACAACAATACATAGCGCCGGGATCAGAAACTGAAAAGCAATTAGCAGGTATTTGGGGTCAGTTATTTAAACTGGAACGTATCAGTGTTACTAGTAACTTCTTTGATTTAGGGGGGCATTCTCTTATGGCAATGCAGCTTATAGCAAATATTAATGACACTTTTGATTTGGTACTTAATGTGGCAGACCTATTTGAGTTAGGTGATATTTCGAATTTGGCTAAAAGAGTCGATGAGCAGTTAGGCGATCAAGAAAGTGGATGGTTATAAAGTATGATGAACAAACAATATTACTTTACTCCAAGGCCATTAATAAATCCTAGTGCTCGGATTTTCTGTTTTCCCTATGCTGGTGGAACTAGTAGCATTTATCAAGATTGGGCAAGTTATTTTTTGCCGCTTAATATAGAAGTAGTAGCTATTAGCTTACCAGGACGAGGGGCCCGTTTTGCAGACCCATTTGATGTCACTATCGAAGATGCGATATCTAAAGTGTTAAGTGAGTGTAGAGATGCCCTTAATAGCCCATTTTATTTATATGGGCACAGCAATGGAGGGCTTTATGCCTATGAGTTTGCCTGTCAGCTAGCAAAGTTAGGCAGACTCTATAATTGTAAACATTTATTTATTGGAGCGAAGTCAGCGCCAAGAAAAAAAAATTGTCGTGATCCTTTACATTTATTATCCGATTCAGAATTTCGACAAGCACTTCGTGACTTAGGAGGGACACCTGAAGCTTTACTTGCGGATCAACAGCTATTGGATTTGTTATCACCTATGCTTAGAAATGATTTCCGTTTAGGTCACGAATATATGCTTACTGAACCTGAATATTGTTTAAATTCCTTACCTGCTACCTTAATTTATGGAACTGAGGATAAAGATGTTGGGCATAAAGAGGTATTAGGTTGGCAAGAGTTATTACCTAAAGCTGAATTACATGCAATTGAAGGCGAGCATTTTTTTATTCATCACCAGCAGGCTGAACTCATAAATAGTTTGTTGGCTAGGGTTACAACAAAAACGAAAGGAATAGGATGATGAGAATACTCTACAATATATACTTAATTATGGCTTTATTGTCTGTCTTAGGAGCTCCAGCAGTCGCAAAATCTATTAACGGAGAAAATAACAACATTATGGAAACAACACAACTAAATATTTTATATATGGGTAATAGCCATACTAAAAGACATAATATTCCAGAATACGTTAGATCGATAGTCGAAGAAGCTAGACCGGGTGTGAAGGTGAATTCATTCCTCGCGCCTGGAATTCTATTTTTAGATCAGCGATGGAATCACGGACCTAGTCGTAAAATGCTAAAAAATAAAGAGCTTACGCATGTTGTACTACAAGCACAAAAATACTCACAAAGCCGAAGAAAGTTGTACTCTACTAAGGAAGCAAAAAAGCTAGTTTCTCTTGCAAAGGAATTTGGTAGTGTACCCCTTTTGTTTCCTGAGTGGGGCCAGCGAGGCCGTCATTGGGAAGGTAAATATGTACATGATATTTATGCCAATATTGCTAGCGAATCTGGTGCTTGCTTGGCTCCAGTTGGTTTGGCGTGGGATAAGTTTTTATTGTCATACAAGCTAGGGTTACATGATATTGATGGAAACCATGCTAATCAAAATGGAGCGTATTTTACAGCTATTGTTTTAGCGCAAAGTATTTTAGGTATGCCAGCAAATGAGCTAGATAATTCTGCAATAGCACCAGTTGATTTGAATATACAAAAACAAATGAAGAATATTGCAGCTGCAGTGTTCAAACCCGAGTTAACTATGTGCCTTTAATAAATGTTTTGCGAAAAATTACGGCCATTAGTTTGATTGGTTTCAGTTTTATTGCGGTCTTATTAAATTTTGGTGAATAAGTGGTTGCGAGCTATTAACTACTACTTTTTTATAATATTGTGGTTTTCTCTGCAATCAGAGATTCATTAATTTTAAAGGAAAAATAATGTCGAAGAAGCCAGCTAAAGCTAAGAAAAATGACGCAAAACTTGCTAAGAAAGAAGTGAAATCAATCAAAAAAGAAATCAGTGCTCGTAAAGAAAAAGTTGCTAAACAAAAAGCAAAAATTGGTAAGCTTAAAAAAGCACTTAAAAAATCGGCTTAATATAAAGTTGTAGCAAAATCACTGTTTAGTGGTTGGCAATGATGATAAAACTACCATCATTGCCGATATCGCTTTACTCAAGTAACATATTTCAATAAGTTACTCTAAAGCAGCTTAAAAACTATAAGTAATGTTACCGTAAATAAAGCGGCCATCTAAACTATATGGAGTAAACGGGCTATAACTAAATATTTGATTAAAATCACTAAAGCCAATATTACTCACTGTATCTTGTGGGTATTGATCAAATAGGTTGTTCGCACCGACTGCGACTTTCCATTGCTCTGATGGGTGGTACGCCACTTCAAGATCTGTAATCCATTTTGCCGCAATGACTTCATCGCCTTCAGGCGTACTTGAAGTATCCGTGACTTCGCCGTAGCGAGTTGCACGTAATGTTGTTTGAAAATCAGCAAAGTCCCACGTTGCTGATAAATTCCATTTATCGGCCGGTGTGCCTTTTTCAAAGCGCGTGATCTCACGACGAGAAAAATACTCGTAGTCATCACCCAGTGCTTCGAGTTCGGCTGGATTATCTTTTACATGAGTCACTTTTGTATCATTAAAGTTCACCGCAGCGCTTAAACGTAAGTCACCATAACTCTCTAAACCTAACGAGTATGTTGCTACAATATCAACCCCTTGTGTGCGTGAGTCAATTGCATTGGTGAAGTAACGAACACTTTGTGTGTTGAGCTCGCCTGCTTGCGCTAAAATTGCTTCAACTTCAGGACCTTGTAGATTTTCAGATAAAACAATGCGGTCATCTATTTCAATTCTGTATGCATCAAATGTTAGGCTTAAGTTGCCTTGAGTAAAGATAAATCCAGCAGTCATATTTACTGACTCTTCCGCCTCAAGAGCACGGGCACCAAGCGCTTTTGCTGCAGGTTCATCTACTGGGAACAAACCAACTTCACTAGGAACACCATTTTCAAACACCGTGCTTACAGACTTATAACTGGTTTGGGCAAGAGAGGGGGCTCTGAACCCTGTGCTAATGGCGCCACGAAGCGATAGTGACTCGTTAATGCTATAGCGTGATGCGAGCTTTGAGGTAAAGGTGCTACCAAAATCGCTGTAATCCTCAAAACGCCCCGCTAGTACAATATTCCAATCTTCAGTTAAGTAAGTATCAAACTCAGCAAATACAGCTATATTATGACGGCTTTTATCGGTGGTGTTCTGTGGTGAAAAACCCGCTAATACTTGAGCACCGCCAGCAGCAACCGGATCACCGTTGTCATCAAGTACGGTGATATAAGATGCTTCTTCACCTGCTTTTATTTGGTATCTCTCATGGCGATACTCAGCACCAATAGTAACGAATACATCATCGGGTAAGCCAAAATCAAAGCTGTTATTTGCATCCATGTTTACTAGGTATTGCTCATAAACAAGTGCACCGTTATCAAATTCAGTAGGGCTATCTATTCCCATTGAGGTATTTATACTATTACTAACACCTAAACCAAAGTCGTTTAAACCATAGTTGGTACTTACATCCCATGCCCAGTCATGGCTTTCGCCGTTTAGGCCAATGGCGAATGAGTAGTCATCTACGTCTGTATTAATTTGTGGTAAAAAGCCGTCAGGGTAAACCTCAGGTATATTACGTGTGTCGTTCGCACGGCGATAAAAACCAGCAGAGTTACCTTTACGGTTTGAATAGCTAGCAAATGAATACAGTGACAGCGAATTGTCAAAATCGTAGCCTAGGTTATAAAACAGCGCGATGTCTTCAATATCGGCTTTACCAAAGCGGTGATTATAGCGGTCAAAATCAAACTCTCGTGAATCTAAAGCGCCAGTTTCATCTCGGTTATATTGCTCACGTTCGTCAATACCTGAACGATTGGTCGGTTCGTTATTACGCGACTCAATTGAAATATTAATAAAGCCATTATCAGCCAACGAAAAGCCAGCATTAGCACTGGCAGTACGTGAAATACCATCTTTTAGTTTGCGATCGCTGCCTTTAGTAAAGCTTAAATCGCCTGATTGGTCAGCATTGGTACTTAACAATTGGGGAGAGCCTGCCATTTGTGTATTGTACTGGCCAAAGGTGTAGCTAACGGTTCCACCGTCATCGGTATCTTTAAGGATGATGTTGATCACACCTGCAATAGCGTCAGAACCATATTGCGCGGCTGCACCATCGCGTAACACCTCAACGCGCTTGATAGCTGAGGTTGGAATATTATTTAAATCGACTGCGGTTGAGCCACGCCCTACAGTGCCACCTAAATTTAAGAGTGCACCTGAATGACGGCGTTTACCGTTGACCAACACTAGAGTGTGATCTGGCGCGAGGCCACGAAGCACGGCAGGTTTTGCGTGATCAGTGCCATCTGCAAGGGTTGCACTTGGGTAATTAAAGCTTGGTAATTGTGCAGCAAGAACTTGGCTGATTTCTAGTTGCCCTGTTGTTGCAAGGTCGCGGCTTGTTAATAAATCTACAGGCACTGTGCTTTGAGCAATACTACGCAAGCTACGACGAGTACCAGTGACTGAAATAACTTCAACCTCTTGTGCTGTTGTATCCACTGTCTGCTCAGCAGCGATTGCAGTCACTGAAGCCCCAAGTGTACTTGCAATGGCGAGTTGCAAAGGTAACTTTTTAAAAAATGTCATTGTTGATCCCGTCTGACTATCGTGTTTTAGCGCAGTCTATATAGCCAGTTAGGAACAAACAAATAACAATAAAATATAGTATATGTATAACAAGCGAGACTTGTTAATCGGGTTTTTATATTGTTAATTACGTGTTTACGCACGAACAATTATTTTATTTCTACCGTCACTCTTAGCTCTATATAAAGCGGTGTCGGCTGCGCAAATTAAAGCTTCATAGGTGCGGTATTGGTTATTGTTTTCGCAGGCAATACCTTGGCTAACGCTAATTTTAACGCCTGGCGGTAGACCAATATCGGTAAAGGTCATGGCGTTTATTTGTTGTTGGATATGTTTTGCCACTACGTTTGCGCTTTCACGGTTACAACGCGGTAATATCACTGCAAACTCTTCACCGCCGTATCGCGCAGCTAAACAATCTCTTGAAGGGATACAATCTAATATCACCTTGGCTATTTTTTGCAGGCATTTATCACCTTTAATATGGCCATAGGTATCATTGAATTTTTTAAAGTGATCCACATCAATCAGTATACAGCTTAGTGCTTGTTTACTTTGAATGCTATCAGCCCAGTATTTTTCTAATGACTCATCGAGCGTTAACCTATTTGCTAAACCAGTTAAGTGATCGGTCGATGCCTGTATTTTTAATTTATTATACATTGCTTTATGTGAGCTAATATCATGCAAAATACATAAATAAAGTTTTTGTGCGCTCGCTATGCTATTTGGCATGCTTGATATTGATAAGTCGGCTTCAATAATACTGTCATCAGATTTAGTTATTTTAACTTCGTTGGGGCCAAAGTTAAGGTGGGTGTCTTTTATTTCTAACCAGTTTAATAATGTATACATGTATTTGTCGCGATCAGTATTATATAAAAAATCTAATATACTTTTACCAATTAACGCTTGTTGTGAATCCCCCAATAATTGAGCGGCTACAGGGTTTACAAATTCAAAATTACCATGTTGGTCGATTACAAACATGCCCTCAGCTGTGCCGTTAAACAATTCAATTAAAGAACCAAATTGCAGATGAGACAAAGAGGTAGACAGGCTACTTCCAACTTGCTCTGTTTGTACATGTGTAGCCAACAGTTGGCTGTTATTATTAGTTTGGTTAGACACGTTAATTCCTTTACGCTTTGCTATACGTTTTTGGTGTCTACTAATTTATGAAAAAAACAGCAAATATACCTTCTGCTAACCTTCTGGTTTTAAGTTATTGATTATTTTGGTTTATTTTTACTTTACACAGGTTTTTAACTAACTTGTGCAAAGTGTTAAGTTGTTATTAGCCTGTTTTAGTTAGGTTCTCTATCGTTTTCAACTTGTGGATCGGGGCTTTTGTAAGTTTTACCACCACGCTCAACTACAAAACGCATACAAGTAAGACCTGTATTTAGGTTTGAATCAAATATACAAATCGCTTTACCACCTTTTATTAGCGCACCGGCAAAATCTTCTTTAGCACAGCGCTCTTCAGCACCTTCAACTTCTGAGAACTCAACGTCAACGAATGTGATACCCTCGTTGCTAGGGTGGTCTTTAATGATATAAAGGCCAATTGAGTTTGCATCTACAACGCTGCCACCGCCGTTAACTACTTTGCCGTTTTCATAGTAAGTTATGATCGCTTCGTCGTTTTCGTTTATAGCAATGTCTACGTTAAATATAAATGGTGTTAAGGTTGGAAGCATGTTTTTTCCTTTTCGATTGTTATAGTTCAAAGTTACTGATACCCAAATTAATTAGACTGTTTTTTAAGCCTATAATCTCGGCTTCTCTATTTAAGCAAGTATACGCTTTAATGAGTGGGTAGGTATAATATATACTTTTGCTTTTTTTACTCTCTAAAATGGAAAGTATATTTTGGCAATATTTTTTTCTTTCTTCTTTGTTTGGAGTGATTTTTGCGTTAATTAAATGTAATTTTACTAAAATAGAGGTGAAGCTACTTTCGTCAAATAGATTTAGTTGTTCTTTATAATAAGTATTGCTTTCAAGCTTTTTTAAAAGTTTTTTTGCTTTTGTCTCAAAACCTCGTTGTAAAAAATATTCAATTAAACTTAGTTGTGTATTAATTATTACTGTACTCTTAAAATCCTCTAGCGCAATAAAGCTGAGTATTTCTTCAGCTTTACTATTGATTTTTTTGTTATCAGATAACATTAATTGCAAAGCTAAAAAACGATAATAAGAACGCTGAATTTGATTGTTATCAGGGTCTTGTAAACGAGCAAGATTAATCGTATTTGTTGCTTGCTCGGCTTTTTTATAAGCTGCGCTTTTGTCAGTAAGGTAACTTAACAAATAACTTTGTTGTATGTAATTTGACGCAAGCCCCTTATATAAACTAGCGTCATTAGGGTACTTACTCAACATGGTACTTAGTTCGTTCGCTGCACTATTAAACATAGTAAGCGTATCATTAAAGTTTCCTAACTTTTCCTCTGTACTGGCAAGCCAACTAAGAGTATCAGCCCTATCGCGTAGCAAATTTTTGTTATTGGGTTTAAGTTCAAGAGCTTTGTTTTTCAGGGTTAGCGACTTAGTAAAATTTTGTTTTGCAGCAGTGTAGTTAAATTGGTTTAGATACAATGACCCCAGTGAATTATGTGAGTACGATAGCTCCATAATGGAGTTAAAATTATTGGGTGCTAACGAATACATGGTTTCACTATAAGCGTGGTATTTTTTAAATAATGGCTCAGTGGCGGCGTAATCACTGTTATCATAATTAAGTTGACCCAGCCAAAAGGCATTAGCGCCTGCAAGCGTGAGTAGCTCTAGGTTGTGTGGTTGGGTTTTTAATAATTCCTCAAGGCGAGTGCGGGCGTTTTCAAAGGCAGTAAAGGCTTCGTCTGTTTTACCGCGGGAATAAGCTACTTCTCCCATGGCCTCAAGGGTTTGTGCATATTGAAAGCGGTTGTTAAATTCTGTTTTTTGGTCGGTAAAACTAAAGAGAGAACTGCGCTCTTCTGCTTGATTGGTAAAATATTCCAGCGCTTTATTACTTATGCCATCAAGTAAGTCCATGCGTTTTACGCTACGTAGTTTGTCAGCAAATTCACCCACCATAAAACCGAGTAAACTTTCTGCTTCTAGGCGTTTTTGTTGGGCTACTTGCTCAGCGTGGTAGCTGCGCACACTCATTGTAATGGCAATGACACTGATAACAAAAAACACCGCAGTGGTTAATTGTAGTAGGCGTTTATTACGTTTAGCTTTTTTGTTTGAGGCTTGAAGCAGAGCAGCTTCAGAGTTTGATATTTTAAACAGTGGGCTATTAGCAATACTTTGCGCTTCTTGCAGTGGTTTACCTTGGGCTAATAAAAAGTCAGGGTGCTTTTGCTCGTTTAGCCAGCGCTCAGCAGCGTGTTGCAATCGGCTTTTTATGGCAAGGCTTTCTTGGTGCTCGCTTATCCAACTAATAGCACGTTGCCAATGACGCAGTAATGCTTCGTGGGCTAAGCTAAAACAGGCTTGCTCATTTTTAAGGTGTGACACAAATAAGCGGCTGTCGACCATCGCTTGTACTAGCTGGTTTTGCGCTGGATTGCTTAGCTCATCCCAACGTGCTGCGCGGCTGGTCAGGGTTTCACCATCGGCGTTTAAGGTAATTAATCTAGACAGTATTAAACCCAGTTCAACTTGTTGTGGTTTGGGTAATTGCGTAAATACCTGTTCGGCTTTTTGGCCTATTGCGCCTTCAATACCGCCTAATGCTTTGTAGTGTGAAACCAATAACTCATCATTTTCACTGCGCTGTAAATACAATTGTTGCAAGGTGTATTGCAACATGGGTAGGGCGTCTGGGTTATTTATTGTGTCGTTACAGAGTATTTCATCCAGTGGTGTTTGGTGTTCAGGATCAAGCTGCCATTTAAGGCCGGCAGCTAAAGCTGGAAGGCGTATCATCTGTTTGAGTTCAGCGCGCGTTGGCGCAAGTAAATCAAAATGAGCACCATTGGCTTTGCCTGCCATTAAGCTTGGCTCGTTGACAATATGGGGATAGAAGTCATTACGGCAAGCACTAAAAATTATCATGCAATCGCTGCTAGAAAATAACTCAATTAAGGCGAGAAATTGACTGCGCTCTTGCTCGCTAAATAACGCTGATGAGAGTAAGACTTCAAGGCGGTCAATAAACAAAAATAAATAGGGTTTTACTTGGTTTACTTGCTGCTTTAGTGCTTTTTTACATAGATCAATTACTTGCTCTGGCGATGTTAATAGCAACTCGCATAGCGCATCTGCACTAATAACGTTGAAAACAGGGGTATGGTTAATTTCTAAATCAAGTAAGGTCGAGGCTAAATCAAGAAACAATCGCTCTTTGTTTATATCGGCAAAATCGAGCTGACAGTATGATTCAACCCGAAAACCATCGTAGCCAGCGCCACTCATTAATGCTGGTAAAACACCAGCGTTGACTAATGATGATTTACCAGAGCCACTTGAGCCAAGTAATAAACAAAACGCGCGGCCATAACTAATTTGTGTTGAAACACGTTGTAGCAAGGTGGAAATTTGTTTGGAACGACCAAAAAAAACATTGGCTTGCTCGGGTGAAAAAGCGCTTAGGCCAACAAAGGGCGAGTCACCTTGCCAGGTTGTATTATTTGCTTTTTGCTCGTCATCAAGGGGGAACCTAATAGGAGCAATAACACGATAACCACGTTTACGAATGGTTTCAATGTACTTAGGGTCGCTCGCTTTATCATTAAAGGCTTTACGTAATTGAGTGATAACTTTGTGTAACGGGTTGTCACCTACAGCAATATTTTGCCAACAATGATTTATTATTTCGTCACTGGAGAGTAGTTCACCTTGCTTTTCACAAAGTAATAACAGCACATCCATTGCTTTGGGTTCTAGTTGCTTGACGTTATCGGCCAAGCGAAGGGTATTTGTTGCTGGCGTTACTTGCCAATCACCAACAAAAAAGATAGGTGTGCTCATGCTTTGCTCATTATTGTTATTTAAGCAGTATTTACTCTATTAGCATCCTACTGCAAGAGTAATTTTAATACAATATTATGAGGTTAATGAGGCTGACAAGATTAAACAGTAGCCGTTAAAGCTTTATTTTTGCCCATCTGCATGGCACTTATAAGCCACATTATTAAACCACCAGCAAATAATGCAGCTGCAACGTAGCCGGTTTGATTGGGTAGAGCACCATTTGCTATAACTAACCCACCAACCCAAGGGCCAATCGCATTTGCAACATTAAATGCGCATTGTACTAATGCTCCTATCATGGCATGGCCGTTTGGTGACACATCCATTAGCATAGTTTGAATAACGGTACCTAGACCTACGCTACAGCCAATAAAGAAGATAACTACATACATGAGCCAAATATGCTCACTTGCACTGACGTACATAGCTGCAAAGGCAATAGCGCTTAATAGTGCTATGCCTGTTGTATATAACGGTGAGTGATCTGCCGCTTTACCGAGTATGTAGTTACCCAATGTGCAGCCAATACCAAACATAATCATAGCAATAGAAATAGTATAAGCTGGGGTGTGTGTAACTTGTAAAATTGTATCGGCTATATATGTGTATATGCAAAATACACCACCAAAGCCAATAATTATGATGCCTAAAATAGACCAGACTAATTTATTTTTAAGTACGCTTACTTCACCTTTTATATTTGATGCTTGTTGATTGTCTTTATTTGGCACTACTTTATAAACCAAAAAGAATGCGATAAAAGCCAGTATTGCTGCACCAGCAAGGCAATAACGCCAGCTAAAATTTTGTCCGATTAAGGTAACTACGGGTACACCTACAATGGTTGCGACGGTCAGGCCCATAAATACTTTAGACATGAAGCTTGCTCGTTTACCTGATGGGGCAATGTCTGCTGCCAGCAATATAGCAGCGCCAAAATAAGCGCCGTGGGGTAGCCCACTTAAAAAACGAAACAGTACTAATTGCTGCAATGATGTTGCAATAGCACTTAGACCATTAGCTACACACATCATAGCTAAAAAAATTAACAAAGCTTTACGCTTACGCATATTAGCCGTACTGAGCATTAATATTGGTGCACCAACTACTACCCCTAATGCATAGGCGCTTATAGCAAAGCCGGATTGTGTAGGTGTTGATGAAAATGTTTCGCTGATTAACGGGAGCATTGGCATCATCGAAAACTCAGAAAGGCCTAAAATAAATGTGCCAAGTGCCAGCACCAATAAAATAGCAGAAGTACTTAGCGCATTGTTAACAGCTCTAGGTTGCAAAGACATAATTAACCCTTGTAGATAGAAACATAAGAATATGAGAGTAAAACAAACTACGTTAAAGCCCTGAATCAGTAATGCAGAATACGTAATAGTGGTATGCTTTAATTTTATTAGGAACGTTCCAATGGTTGTGATTTTACAGCTCGATATTTAATAATCAATGATTAATTTGATCTATTAGCAAGTAAATAAGGTATTGTGTGGGTCGAGTTTAAATAAATATTGCGGAGCAGTAAGATGAAAAAATTAAGTAGTATAGTATGCCTATTGGCTATTTTGCTTGTGGTACTTCCTGGGCCTTTGTATAAATGGCAATTAATTGAGCTTAGTACCGCTTTTACCGGCATTCGCTATGGTGTATTTGCTGCAATTGCAGGGCTTATTCTACTTGTTATTCAAGCTGGTTTTTTTCGTAAAAGCACACACTGGCCTTTATTTGCAACAAGTGCAGTATTTGCCATTGTTGCAGTGGCTATGCCTCTTAATATTATGAGTAAAGCTAAAAGTGTACCGCCTATTCATGATATTTCGACTGATGTAGTTACTCCGCCTGAATTTGTTGCTATAGCAGAGCTACGAGCTGATGCCCCTAATCCAGTTGAGTACGCAGGACCAGAAACCGCAGCGCAGCAGCTTAAAGCTTACCCAGATCTAACCACACTAAAATTTAAAGAGAATACAAAACATGTTATCCGCGTGTCGATTGACTCGGTAAAAAGCTTAGGTTGGGAACTGGTGAGTGCTGATGTTGAAAACGGAATAATTGAAGCCACAGATACAACCATGTGGTTTGGCTTTAAGGATGACGTTGTTATCCGAGTGATTGCTAAAGGTGATGGCAGTGAGCTAGATATTCGTAGTAAGTCACGAGTAGGCAAAAGTGATTTAGGTAAAAACGCAGAGCGTATAAATCAATTTATTACCCAATTAAACACAGAACTTACTCAGCTATAATTACCTCAGGTTAATCAGGCTTTGGTAGGGCATGCTGCTAGGTAGCATGCTCGTTGCCACTTAAAAGGTGCGACAATTTGTCGCGTGTTCAGCCTTGCCACCAAGTTATATACTTTGCTCATCTAAAACTCGTTATAAATAAAGAATAAAATGAGCAGCAAATTATCATCTTCAAAAACACAGTATGTACTTTCTCCTTTAACGCTTAGTATTGCATGTTTACTTTCTCCCTATGCACTTGCTGATAATTCAATTGAACACATTGAAGTTCAAGGTCAACATATTAATTCTCATGCAAATTTAGGTAATGCAGATCAGCTACTAAGTGAATTAGGCGTTGATTTTTCTGCTGCGGGTGGTGTGTCTAGCCTGCCTATTTTAAATGGTATGATGGGCGATAGAGTAAAGGTTTTAGTCGATGGCGCAGACATTACAGCGGCATGCGGTAACCAAATGAACCCACCTTTGTCTTATATATCAGCAAACCAAATTACCTCATATCAAGTGGTGGCAGGTGTTTCACCTGTGAGTGCTGGTGGCGATAATATTGCAGGGGTGATCAGTGTTAATTCTATAGCTCCTCAGTACAATGATAGTGATTCATTAAGCTGGCATTCGGGTTATGTTTCTGCACAATACCGCAGTATTAATAACGCGCAAGCTGTGGGCGTTGGTGCTCGTATTGCCAGCGACACATTCAGTTTAAGTTATCAAGGCGCATATGAAGACGCCGATAGTTACGAAGATGGTAACGGGGATCTTGTATTAGATACTTTGTATCGCGCCCAAAACCATGCACTAACAGCTGCATTAAGAGATGAAAAGCAACAACTCGTTGTTAAATTAACACATCAAAAAATACCGTTTCAAGGGTTCCCAAACCAATATATGGATATGACTGATAACACCAGTTACGGTTTGATCAGCCAATATAAACGCACAATCGAAAGCGGTGAGTTTCAAGCTCAGATTAACTATAACGATGTAAAGCACGAAATGGGTTTTTTCACAGCTGAAAAAACCGGCATGATGCCGATGAATACCGATGCGCAAGATATGAGTTATCAACTTAACTGGCGTTTAGAGCTCGACAAAGACACCACATTATTATTAGGACAAGAATACTTTGGTTATCGCATTGATGATTGGTGGCCTGCGATTGAAGGTTCAATGATGATGGGACCGAATGATTACGTAAATATAAATGATGGTGAACGCGATCGCTACACTGCTTTTGCAGAGTTACAAAAGCAGCTAGATAAAAAGTGGTGGGTATCAGCGGGCGCACGAATAGAATATGTGCACACGGATGCTGGCGAAGTACAACCTTATAGCGATATGACCATGGATGGCGGCATGGACGATATGTCGGGTATGGATTCAATGGGTGATATGTCGGGTATGGGCGACATGTCATCGATGATGATGGATGATCCAAATCAAGATGCAGCAATGGCATTTAATGCTATGGACAGAGAACGCAGCGATACATTAGTTGATGCAAGCTTACTCGTGCGCTATCAAATAACAAATGAAGATGAGCTAGAATTTGGCTTAGCACGTAAAAATCGAGCCCCTAATTTATATGAACGCTACAGCTGGGGAGTGAGTACCATGTCAACCAGCATGATTGGTTGGTTTGGTGATGGTAACGGTTATATTGGTAACCCTGATTTAGAAGCAGAAACCGCGCATACACTCAGCAGTAGTTATACTAAATCAGCGAAAGATGATACTTGGCAGATAAGCGCCAATGTTTGGTATACCCAAGTTAATGATTATATTGATGGCACGGTTGTGGGGAACACTAACCGAACTGAAATGGCCATTACGCAGCGAAATACGCTCCAGTTTACTAATTTAGACGCTACTTTATACGGTGGAAAAATTGAAGCCGCTGTACGAATCAGCGATAGCAAAAGCGCAGGTACATGGGACTTAACAGCGGCTATTACCAGTACTCATGGTGAACGTGATGACAGTAATGAACCACTTTATCAAATTATGCCATTACACAGTAAAATAGCATTAGCTCAGCAAATGGGTAATTGGCAGAGTTCACTCAGTTGGGAGTGGGTTGATAGTAAAACACGTATTGATCCTCGTCGTCTTGAAAATCAAACAGATAGCTATAGCTTATTAAATTTACAGACGAAAGGTACGTGGGATAAGCTAACGGTTAAACTAGCTGTAACAAACTTACTTGATGAATACTACCAACAGCCACTAGGTGGGGTGAGTATCGCGCAGTTTAATGTGGATCAAAGCCAAGGCTTTACGCAACTTGCAGGGCAAGGTCGTTCAATTAATTTGGGTATAAGTTATAGTTTTTAGAATTATTAATTAAGAATAAAGCTATGACTATAAATAGCTTTATTCTTCTTCAGTTTCATCTACATGATTAAGTTGGCTTTGCTCTAACGCTAACTTTTCACGCTCAGCCTTTGAAACATAAGCAGGCTTATTACTTTTATGTAATTTTGCGTTAGCGCGTTTATCTTTTTTCTGGAATTTAGTGACGATCTTCTTTCTACGGTTCATGTTTGATTACGCTAACAGCTACTTAAAATTGGTGGCGTAGTATACAGCGTATAAGCCATGTTTAGCTATTTAAATATTCAATCTTTAATAACTGGTACAAAGCTGGCTAAGAGGGAGTTAACAGCGTTACAATTATAACTTCTTGCCGACCTTTCATTTATAGGAATTTGCCTTGAAAAAGTTTGTTATAGCTAGCCTCGCATTACTCACCGTCAGCGCCCATGCCAATTTACACCAAATCAGTGATGATGCGGCTGCATATGCAGTAGATACATACCAAAATGCACAAATTCATACTCTGACCAATTTAGTATCATACCCAACAGTCAATCAAGAGGGGGTAGCTACGCCTACTAACCCAGAATTTATTGGCTTTAAAGCGTTGTTAAAAATGAAAGCGGCAGAGCTTGGCTTTGACTATCAAGATTTAGGCTACACCGTGTTGATTGGCATGGGGCAGCAGGCTGAAAAAGTCACGATTGTGACCCATGGCGACGTACAACCGGCTGATGCGAGTAAGTGGCAGCAAAGCCCATTTAAAGTAGATAGCACGTCAGAGCCCGGTAAACTCATTGCGCGCGGTACTGAAGATGATAAAGGTGCAATCGCTACAGCACTTTATGCAATGAAAGCCATTAAAGATCAAGGCATAAAGCTTGAAAACCGCATAGAACTGATGATTTATTTAGCTGAAGAGTCAGATTGGGACCCGCTTGAAGAGTTTATGAAAACCTATCAACAGCCTAAATATGCGGTAACGATTGATGCATCGTACCCAGTTGTCGTAGCAGAAAAGGGTTGGAGCTTAATTGCACCTACGTTTTCAGGCAACTCAAACCAAACAAGTGTATATGTGAGTAATTTAGAAGGCGGAGCATTTGTAAGCCAAATCCCAGAGGACGCCAGCGCTATCTTACATAATGCGACAGAGGCAGATATTGAAACGCTTAATACCAATATTGCCGCACTCAAGGATGTCAAAGTTGCTGTTACTGAAGTTAATCAAGGTATTAAGGTATCAGTAAAAGGCACGTCAGCGCATTCATCAGAGCCAGAAGCTGGCTTTAACGCTATTGCCCACCTAGCAGAAGTCTTTAAAGGTATTGAGCTTGAAAATAATAGCGACGGCCAAGCAATTGAGTTTATAAACCAGTTAATTGGCCTTGATTTATATGGTAATAACTTTGGTAAAATTGCTTATAAGCATGATTTTATGGGGCCGATGACAGTTTCGCCTACGTTATTAAAACGAAATGGCAGCGATATTACTTTATCCGTTAATATGCGCCGTCCAGTAGGAAAAACCGAAGCGCAACTTAAACAACAAATAGACACAGCACTGACAAATTGGCAGGCGTCTAATAAAGTGCAGCTCAAAGAGGCTAAAGTGGTTATTGGCACCCCCATGCTGCTTGATAGCGCACCCCATGCCCAAGCACTACTTGATATATTTAAACACTTTACGGGTGATGAAGACGCTGGCTTTGTATCGATAGGAGGGGGCACCAACGCAAAATTATTTGATAATGCAGTGTCGTTTGGTCCCTCAATGCCTGGTAAAAAATACACAGGTCACTCAGAGCATGAGTTTATAACCATTGAGCAGTTAAAGTTGAACCTTAAAATGTACACCGCAATGATGATAAAACTGGGTAATATGTGATGACTTTAATTTAGTCTAAACAAAGGTACTTAAAGGTTAACCACTCTATGACTAGTAGTATCCATGCTGAAAAAGGCATGGATACTATTTTGATTTAAAAATCGCAAGGTGGATTCTCAATAATTGCTTGTGATGTTACTTGGCCGAATAATGCTTGAGTAGCAGCATCACCTGGGAACGTATCACTAAATGTTAATAAGTCTGCAGATTCACCGGTTATGGTCTCATAAAATACGAAAGCAGATAGTAACTTACCTAAGTCTGTTGCATGATTTCCATCAGAGTGATGAACGTCTAATCTAGGTGATAGCTCTAACGCTTTATTCCATGTTAATCCAACCGGCGCAACACAACTAGATTGTTTCTCAGCAATTCCTTCATGTATTCCATGCACGTAAGCGGCATCTGTTGGTCTATTAGCGAGTGGGTGTTCAGGAAAGAGTATAGGTGTGGCGCCTATTGCTTTTGCCCGTTGTATCCATGTTATTGTGGCATTAGTTGGATAGGATATGGTATGGCTTTGCGAGTATTTTTGACCTTGTAAAATAACATGGGTCCATTGTGAGTTTTGTAATGCTTTGATAATGTTTTCGTTGTTAACAATTGTATCGAGAAACAAACCTCCAAGGGTTTTAAAATTTACCGTTTTATTGACTTCTGCATGAGCGAATATTTCTGTTAATAAAGAATCAAGGCCTGCAACATGGCTGTTACCCAATATTAAAACATTATACGTATCAAACTCCCTATTGTTGGGGATAGATAAATTATCCGTCGATTCGATAGGTTGAAATGGAGCATCTGCAACCGGAACTTCATCCTCTGAAGTGTTTGTAGAGCCTCCGCCACATGCACTTAGCATAAGTATTACAGTATAGATAATAAAAAGTTTTTTCATCATTCCCTCGTATTTATTAGTTTCAAGCGCAGAATGCAACCCAGTTATAGTGAACATTGCGTACCTATATTTTATTTTGTGTAAAAAATATAGAGTCTTATGCTAGGGTAAAAATAACCCATTATGTTATGAGTACAAATTAAACTTGGTGCGCTATTAAGTACAAAAACACCTCTTTGTGTCAATGAAAGGTTAATTTTTTGTAATTTAATTTTAAGCATAACATAGGTACACGGGTTAAAAGCAAGTAAGCGAATGCAATTTGTTTGAAGATTGTTTAGTTGTAATTGTGCACATAACTAGATCTATCTTTTATAAAGTACTTAACAATTGTGCCTTAAAATGGTAAAAAGTTTCCATAAGGATAATAAATATAAAAGCTGAGTAGCAGTTACAATGGATTTTTTTAATTTAGCATTTACTTTCCCTACAGCCATTTTTACGGCGCTTCTTTTGGTTGTGATACTTTTTTGGCTGATAACCCTTGTTGGTTTTGCCGATATAGATATGTTCGAATCAGATCTCGATATTGATGCCGATGCAGCGCAAAGCTCAAGTATATCTTCATGGTTTAACATGGGGTTTGGGGGGGTGCCAATTACGGTTTCATTGAGCCTCATTGTGATGACAAGTTGGCTTATCTCCATATACGCTCATAAGTTTTTTTCATTATTGCTAGGTGACGGCATATTATTTTACATTTTTGGAATATTAATGGTGGTTGCCAGTGTGTTAGTTGCTATGCCTATCGCCGCGATTATTTCAAAACCTCTACAGCGCTTTTTTACCAGCGCCGAAACTTCAAAAAGCTCTGACTTATTAGGCTTAGAGTGCACAGTTGTCACGGGCAAAGTAACAAGTACATTTGGTCAAGCGCGCGTGCAGATTCAAGGTACTGAGCAACTTATTCAAGTGCGAAGTAACGATAATGAACCGTTTTCCTCAGGTGACACAGCCGTGTTACTTGAACACCTCAAAGACCAACATTGCTACACCATAGCTCGCAAACCGTGGTAAGTGTATTGCTTGAAATGGTATGCGTAGCATATAAAAACCGATAATTACGTTAGGACATAACATGGAATTTTTAGACAACCTCATCCCTATACTTACATTTGTAGGTATAGCAATAGCGATTATTTTTGCTATCTTGCTTATCGTTGGCAAGTTTTACCGCAAGGTTGAGCAAGGCCAAGCTTTAATTATCAATAAAATGAAAAACGAGCCTGATGTCACCACAACGGGCGGTATCGTTTATCCAGTGATCCATAAAATGGAAGTAATGGATATTTCGACTAAGCGCATGGTTCTTGAGCGAAAAGACAAAGGCGGCTTAATTTGTAAAGACAATATCCGTGCCGATATAGCCATTACTTTTTATATACGTGTTAATGAAAACAAAGAAGATATTTTGCGTGTAGCTAAACATGTAGGGTGTGCTCGTGCCTCAGAACATGACACGCTGCAAGAGCTATTTGAGGCGAAGTTCTCAGAAGCGCTTAAAACCGTTGGTAAACGCATGGACTTTGTTGAGCTATTTACGCATCGAAATGAATTTCGTGACAATATTAAAGAAGTGATAGGCCAAGATTTATCAGGTTATACCCTTGAAGATGTCGCGATTGATTACCTTGAACAAACCTCAATTGATAAATTAGATTCACAAAATATTTTAGATGCTGAAGGTATTCGTCGCATCACCGAAATGACGGCCTTACAAAATGTATCGACCAACCAATTAAAGTGTGATGAGCGCGCTAAAATTGAGATTCAAAATCAAGAGGCCACCGAGAAAACACTCGAAATTGAGCGTCAAAAGCAAGACGCCATGTCACGTCAAGTGCGGGAAATTGAGACTGTAAAAGCCCGTGAATTTGCAGAAGCTGAAAAAGTGCGCCAAGAAGAGCGCCTTAAATCAGAGCAAGCACGCTTACAAGCCGATGAAGCAATTGGAATCGCCGAACAAAACAAACAACGTGAGCTTGATATAGCAGAGCAAAACCGTTTGCGTGTGCTCGGTATTGAAGAAGAGAAGGTATCACGCTCGCGTGAAATTGAAGTGATCGAGCGTGAAAGAGAAACCGAAATTTTACGCATCAATAAAGAAAAGGCCCTAGAGGTTGAGCGTAAAGAAATTGCTGATGTAGTGCGCGACCGCGTGATTGTTGAAAAATCAGTGGCCGAAGAAGAAGAACGCATTAAAGACGTAAAAGTATTGGCTGGCGCAGAGCGTGAAAAAGAAGCGGTAATTATTCGTGCCAAGGCAGAAGCCGAAGAAGCGCTGGTGAAAGACATTGAAGCGGCAAAAGCACAAGAGCAAGCGGCGGAATACAAGGCGCGTGAGCTTGAAACAATGGCTAATGCAGAACTTAGAATAGCGAATCAACAAGCAGAGTCTAAGAAGATTTTAGCGCAAGCGCAGCAAGTTGAAACAGCCGCTAAGGGCCTTGCTGAGGCTGATGTAATTAAAGCGAAGGCGGAGGCAAATGCAATACAAGGCGAAACAGACGCTCGCGTACTGCAACAAAAACTTGAAGCGCAAGCACAAGGTGACCGCGAGATTGGCTTAACACAAGCCCAAGTACAAACCGCGATGGCTGATGCAAACGAGAAACAAGGTGAAGTAGAAGCAATTAACCTTGAGCGTAAGATGCTCGCAGAAGCAAAAGGCCTTGAAGAGAAGCTACAAGCGCTTAACGCAATGGATCAAGATGCCCGTGATTACGAAAGCTTTACGCTGCAACTAAACCAACAAAAAGAGTTAGTGCTTGCTAAGATTTCGGCAAGTAAAGACATTGCAGAGCATCAGTCTCATATTATGGCAAAAGCACTGGGTGACGCTGATATTAATATTATGGGCGGAGACGGCCAGTTCTTTAACCAGTTTATGAGTGCAATCAGTTTAGGTAAATCAATTGATGGTTTAGTTGATGAAAGCCAAACAGTACAAACGGTGTTTAAAGACCACTTAAACGGCGACCGTAATTTAATAGAAGACCTAAAAGGCGTATTAGCAGGGGCAAATGGCTCAGCTGAAACACTAAAGAACTTTAATATGAGTAAATTACTTAAGCAGCTAAGTAATACAACGGCAGCTGAAAAAAGCCAATTACTGAGCATGTTAGGCGGCAATTTAGGTAGCGGCTTAGATGATAAAATTAAACTAGATCCCAAAGACTAGTTTTGCCAATGCTAAGAGCCGCAACAGCAAATGTTGCGGCTTGCTTTTATTAAATATCAGGAAAGTTTTTCATGACGGACGTAACTCAACAAGCGCTAGAGCAAGGCTCTTACGATTTAATTAAGCGCCGCTTATCTAATTTTGGCACTGATTTAAAAACCCAAACAGACACAGTAAATAAGCAACGTATTGAAGAGTTTGGCAGCACAGAGTTACAAGTCAAAGGGCGCGTACGCGTTCGTACTGAACAAAACTGCACCCCCCGCGATATTGTTATTGTGGGTGATAAAGTTATTTTTGCTTATAACGTACAGTTAGGCTTAAAAAAAGAAACTGCTATTAGTGATGTGTTTAGTGTACAAAAGCTGGTTGACCAAGACGACCACTACGAAATAGAAGCTTATCCTGATACCACACGATTTTTAACCGACAGCCGTTTTATACGTGATTTTGAAGAACTATATACCTATTACAAACAAACCAGTCTACAGCACTTATACCAGCAAAATGGCAAGCTGTTTGCGTTATTCCAAATTGGTGACAAGTTAACGGATGTACGCGTGTTTCGCTGGGAAATTCACCCAGATAACACCATTAATTACATTGATAACCGCGGTGAGCGAGATATTCAACACGCTCATGACTACGATTTTGAATGGCTCAATACCGATCGCAACGATCACATTGAAGGGCGTTTTGCCCACATAAACATTGCCGACCAATTGTTTGTTGAAACCACCGGTGGCACACTGACCATTAAAATCGAAAACAGCACAGACACAGGCGAAGGTATTTACCAAGAAGCGGTGGATGATAAAAATCAATCCCTTGCTGACAGTGATGTTGATTATGCGCTGGTGGGTGATTTGATACTCCTTAAAATACTGCCATACCGCGAAAAAACATGGCGTTATTTTATTTATAACACCCGCACGCAACAGGTTATGCGCCAAGACGCCATTGGCAGTGCATGTGTTACCTTGCCTGAAGATCACGGGATTATTTTTCCTGGCGGTTATTATTTACAATCAGGCCAAGCCCGTTCATTTGAAGAGCAAATAGATGATTTAGAGTTTCACCGTCATGTTAAATCACCGAACGGTGAAGACGTTTTGTATGTGTTTTACGAGCCAAGTGAAGGGCGCTATGCGCTGTTTGCCTACAACATTATTGATAAAAACCTGCAAAACCCAATCTACTGCCACGGCTACGCTATTTACAACGATGGTTTAACACTGACCTTCAAAGCAGACAAAGACGAAGCTGAACGAGTACACCCAATACAAATTTGGCAAAGCCCGTTTGTCTCCAGTGAATTTGCTGCCAATGCTCCAGTACTTACCAGCTTTTTTGGCAAAATAGGCAACCCTGATTTAGTGCGCGGTATCTCTGATTTATACAGTGTGTGCAAAGCCATTAGCGAGCAAAGCCCAAGCCTTAATCACTATGAAGATATGATAGCGTTAAGCCGTAACATTTTTGACCGCTACCATTGGCTTAACGAGAGCGAATTTGCAGAGATTGCAACAAGCCTGCACAGTATATTTGAAACCGCCGAACAAGTGCTTGACGAGTTTGAAAAAGTCACTGAAATTCAAAACAAAGCTAAACAATCACTGGTTGATATTAATAAGCAGTACACGGAGGTCACCCGTGAAGTGCGCCCTGATAGCTTTAAAACCGCCCCTGAGTTTGTGCAAGCCATTGATGCACTCAAAATATTAAAAGGGCAAATAATCAGCCTTGAAGATATTAAGTACATTGATCTCGATGCCCTTAACGAGCTTCAACAACACGTTGATGAAAAGCTCAGCGAAGTAAGCCAAGTTACAGCGGCATTTTTACAGCAAGACAGTGCCTTGCAACCTTACCATGATAAGTTAGGCGAACTTGAAGCGCTTAGCACAAAAAGCGAAAGTGTCAGCGAGCTAAAAACCTACATAGCGGCATTAGATGAGCAAAGTGTAGAGCTTGATTTGCTTAACCACACCATGCTTGATTTAGATATTGATGATAGCCGTGTGCGCACGCAAATATTAGAAGATATCAGCGCGGTGTATGCACTAGTTAATCGTGCAAAAGCCAGTATTGAAATACGTCAAAAAAGCTTAGGCAGCGTTGAAGCGAAAGCGGAGTTTGCAGCGCGTTTTAAGCTATTTTCGCAAAGTATTACCAATGCGCTAAATAACGCAAAAACCCCAGAGGCCTGTGACGACCAATTATCAAGGCTGCTGATACAGCTTGAAGAGCTTGAGTCTCAATTTAGTGAGTTTGATGAATACCTAAGCGAAATTATTGCCAAGCGTGATGACGTTTACGAAAGCTTTGAAGCGCACAAACAAAGCCTGATTGATGCTCGCCAGCGTCGCGCTCTTAATTTAGCTAATGCCGCTGAGCGTATTTTACAAGGTGTAAATCGTCGCGCCCAAAGCTTTAGTGAGCTTGATAAACTCAATACCTACTTTGCCGCCGATCCGATGATCAGCAAATTGCGCGCATTAACTGACGAGCTTAAAGAGCTAGGCGATGAAATACGCGCTGATGATATTCAATCTAAACTCAAAGCCAGTAAAGATCAGGGCATTCGTTCACTGCGTGACAAGCAAGATATTTACACCGATGGCGGTAATACGGTCAGCATTGGCAAGCATGCATTTAGTGTAAACAAGCAACTGCTTGATTTAACGCTGTTGCCGCGCGATGAACAATTACTGTTGCACCTAACAGGCACTGATTATTTTGAAGCTATTGAAGATGAGCAAAGCCTTGCCACACTTGAGCAAAGTAAGCATTTATGGCAACAAGCCTTGGTATCTGAAAATGACGCAGTTTATCGCGGTGAGTACCTTGCGGCTCAGCTATTATTGGCGTGTGAGAATAGCGAGTACTCGCTTACTTTTAGCCAGTTGCACGATGCGCAAGCGGATGGCAGCCTATTAACGTTAGTACAAAAATTTGCTGAGCCACGTTATCAAGAAGGCTATGAAAAAGGCATACATGATCACGATGCATGCGCTATTTTAAGCACCTTACTAACGCAAAAAAGTACCCTAGACTTACTTATTTACCCTGCCAGTTGCCGTATTATTGCGCAGTTGTTTTGTGCGCAATTAAGTACAGAGCAGTTAAGCAATTTTTATCATCAGGCAAGTAATGCCATATTGATGGATAAACACTTTGCAGCAACACAATTTATCACTAATTTAACTGATCAAATAAGTAAGCAAGTCAGTCATTTCTTACCGCAAGTTGCGTTATTGTGCCAACGCTTCACTGATTTTTCATGCGATTTAACCGCCGGATATTTGATACAACAACTAGCACAACAAAAAGCACCTGATAAGCTTTGCTTTGTAGTGTCGCAACAGGCTAAAAAGCTTGCAAAACAATTCACAAATGAGGCAAAGGTAAAAGGCTTTAGTAGTGAATTAGAAAGCGCGCGTAAAAATGTAAACAGCACCGATGAGCGTGCTTTGTTGTATTTAAGCTGGCTAAACGCGTATTGCTTACATTATCCAGAGGTAAGCCCTGTTGTGCAGGCAGAGGCCGCTAATTATTTACATTTAAGTGCCAGTACAGGGTTAACTTACCAAGTGCTAGATGTAACCCCTGCAACGCAAGTTGAAAATCTAATGGGGCAACATAAGCGGGTAAAAGAGCAGGTTCTTAATCTTGATTACGCTGAATTTTATGCCCGTACACGCGACTACATCACTGAGCAAGTGCCTGCATTTGAGCGATATCATCGTCTGCGTACTGACATACTTACAGAGCAAAAAGAGCGCCTACAACTCGATGAATTTAAAGCCCGGCCTTTAAGTTCATTTGTGCGTAATCAGCTTATTAATAAAGTTTACTTCCCAATTATTGGCGATAACTTAGCTAAACAAATTGGCTCTGCGGGTAAAAATAAACGCAGTGATTTAATGGGTATGTTATTGCTAATATCACCACCGGGTTACGGTAAAACAACGCTTGTTGAGTATGTAGCAAACCGACTGGGGCTGACCTTTGTAAAAGTAAACTGCCCATCAATAGGCCACGCTCAAGTCTCACTTGACCCAGCGCAAGCAATTAATGCAACCGCTGAAAAAGAGATTGCTAAAATCAACCAAAGCTTTGAAATGGGCAATAATGTAATGCTCTATTTGGATGATATACAGCACACCAACCCTGAGTTTTTACAAAAGTTTATTTCATTGTGTGATGGCTCACGCCGAATTGATGGGGTGTGGAATGGCAAAAGTAAAACCTACGATTTACGCGGTAAAAAGTTTGCCGTGGTTATGGCAGGTAACCCGTACACTGAGTCGGGCGAGAGCTTTAAAATCCCTGACATGCTAGCTAACCGAGCCGACATATATAACTTAGGTGATACCTTAGCAGGGTGCGAACAAGAGTTTGCAATGAGCTTTATTGAAAATGCGCTGACCTCAAACTCAGTACTTGCGCCACTTGCTAACCGCAATATGGAAGATTTATACAAACTTGTGCGTATTTGCGAGGGAGAAGATATTTCATTAAATGAGCTTGAACATGGCTACTCACAAGCAGAGGCAAATGAAATTAAAGCGGTGTTAACCCGCTTGATGACCATTCGTAACACAGTGTTAAAAGTAAATGCTCAGTACATCGCTTCAGCCGCGCAAGATAATAATTACCGTACCGAGCCGCCTTTTAAACTGCAAGGTAGCTACCGTAATATGAACAAAATGGCAGAGAAGGTCGTCGCTGCCATGAACTATGAAGAGCTTGAAAACTTAATACGCGATCACTACCGCGGCGAAGCGCAAACTTTGAGTAAAGGCTCAGAAGAAAACTTACTAAAATTAGGTGAGTTGCGCGGTACTCTCAGTGATGAAGAAAACCAGCGTTTTGCACAAATTAAAGATGATTTTGTAAGACTCAATAAGCTCGATGGCGCGGGCAGCCCGGTAATGATGGCAGTTGAGCAAATGAGTTACTTGCATGAATCACTGCAAAGTATTGCCAGCAAATTGAGCAAAACTAACCTCAGTCACGATTACAGCGAATTATTACAAACGCTGGGGCTCAATGTGCAAGGGACAGACAACAACCATGCAATACAAGCGCTTGCGCAAGCTGTTGAAAGTGGCCTAGGGCAAACGCCTTACAAAGACGTGCTTAAACAGCTAGCAGACAACACGGCTGAAAATAACACTCAAGCACAACTAAACGCGTTAGTTAAAGCAACAACTGAAAATAATACTAATCACACGTTAAATACTTTAGCTGCACAGCTAGGTGAAAGTATTGGTTCAATTAACAATAAGAGTGAAATTACCGAGTTAACGAAAGGCATTGCTGCAAATAACACGAACCAAACACTAGCTATGCTGGGGCAACAGTTAGTAGAGTATTTAGCCCCTTTAGATAATAAAGAGCAGCTTCAAACCTTGATAGAGACCATAGCAAGTAATAATACATCTTCGCATATTGATGCATTAAGTGAGCAGCTCCAAAATTCCATTAAAAATAATAATATGCAACACGGTGTGCAACAGCTTATTGCTGCGTTAAATAGCCAAACTGAGCAACTAAATACAAAAGCTGAGCTCGCAGAGCTTACCCAAGCGATAACCAACGCTAACCCTAACAGTGCCATCTTAGCATTACAGCAGGCATTGTTTGCTGGTAATGAGGTACAAATAAACGCCTTGAGTGAGCAATTGCTAAGCGCATTGACTACACTAGATCACAGTGAAAAATTAGCCCAGATATTAACTGCGCTAAAAAGTACTAATAGCAACGAGCAAACTCAACACTTAATTAGTCAGCTACTGAGTGAACTAAAGGCTGCGAATAATCGTGATGTGCTTGAGCTTATTGCACAGCAAGGCGTAGATAATACGCAACAAAACGCTTTGCAACACAGCGAACAAAAACAGGCCTTAGAGACACTAATAAGTGCGATAAAAAATCAGCCAAGACAAGTGGTTACGCAGGTAAGCGAAAAAGTTCAGCAAGATGGTTCTATGCCAACACTGTTATAAAAAACATCAGTTGTTTGTGAATTTAAAGGAGAAAAAGAGATGGAAATCAACGCACCAGAATTGTACGACTCAATGGGTGAGGCAAAGATAGCCGCTATTTATGTGAATGACGGTCAAGAAGTCATTGCTAATCAAGCACTGTTTGATGTAGAACTTGAAAAAGCCGTGTTAGAGGTTGTGACACCACAAGCAGGCGTTATTCATAACTTTAAGGCAAAAGTAGGTGACATTGTAAGCTCAGAACAAGTGATTATGTACCTACGCGAAAAGCGCAACGGCGAGCACACCGCAGATAAAAAATTACCGATGGAAGAAGAGCTCGCGTTATTAAGAGGAGAAAACGAGCGACTCAAAAAACTGCTAGCAGAGCAGCAATTAACATCAGCTGGTTAATTTTCATTGGGCAAGCATCAGCGCTCATAACGTATAACCATCACTTGCCATTTTGTAATACGTGGAGAGTGGAGTAAGCTACTAAGTAGCGTATTTGCCATAGACATTAAAAAGCCAAGCAAAGTAGCTTGGCTTAAATTAATACATTAGCTAACTTGCGTATTAATTTAACTGCGTCGACAGTGATATCTCAGTATTCATCAGTTTTGAGATAGGGCAACCGTCTTTAGTTTGTACGCATAGTTCATCGAATTTCAATTGTGAAATACCCTCAATATTAGCCTCTACATTGAGCGCAATGTGGCTCACTTCAAAGCCATCATCTACCTCGTCTAGGCTAACGGTTGCAGTGGTTTTGATATCATCGGCTACATAATCCGCTTCAGTAAGTGCTAGTGATAACGCCATGCTGTAACAAGCACTGTGGGCTGCTGCAACCAGCTCCTCAGGGTTAGTGCCTGCTTTGTCTTCAAAGCGAGTATTGAACCCATATGGCTGACTCTCAAGGGCGCCACTTTCGCTACTTATTGATCCCTTACCTGATTTAATATCCCCTGACCAATTGGCTGATGCTGATTTTTTAATCGTCATAATGTCTCCTTGGGTTTGTTGTGTAAAGTTTGCAATAACATTGCAAGCTCTTCATGCTTTTACCGGCTAATCGGTATTTACACGTTAATCGACTAGGGTTTTGCAATATTGACACCAAGGTTTATTTTGCGTTTCGCCGGCACCGCTTCGAGCAGTAAACAACGTTGTCCCAGTCTCGTTGCCATTTTTTGCGCCAGGTAAAATCACGGTTGCAAACGGGACAGGTCTTTTTCGGTAAATGTAATTTCTTATGCGCCATGTTTACGCTTCTTTTTAATGTTTTTTGGTCGCGGTGTAATGCTTACATGAGCTTTGAGTATTGCAGGTATGGCTCGCTGTACATCAACCCGTTCACGGTATTGCCACAGCCTATCGCGCGCTTCTTTTGAGGCTTTTGTTAAATCCACCATGGATTCTGGGTAGTCTTCGCCTATTTTAAAGTCGTTAAATAACGCTTCCATCGGGGTTTGCTGCCATGGTTCGTGTAAGTATTCAATTGGCAGTTTTTCAAGTTCTGGGCACCACTTTTTAATAAACTCTCCGTTTGGATCTTGATCCTCAGATTGCTTAATCGGGTTGTAATGGCGAATAGTATTAATGCCAGTTACCGAGGCTTGCATTTGAATTTGCGGATAATGAATGCCCGGTTCAAAGTCTAAAAAGTAGTTAGCTAAGGGGAGGCTCGCTTGCTGCCAGCTAATGTTTAAGTGGTGGGTCACAAAGCTGACCAACATGGCGCGCATTCTAAAATTAATGTAGCCGGTGTGTTTTAAGCAGCGCATGCAGGCGTCAATAATCGGCACACCTGTTTGCCCCTCAGACCAACGCTTTATATCGCCTGCGACCTTATCATCATCGCGGTAGGGAAACTGATGATACCCTGCGTTAAGCGCTTTAAACTCCATTGAACATTCGCTTTCAAATTTTTGCATAAAATGGCAATGCCAATGCAAGCGTGAGACAAACGCCGCAAGCGGGCGCTTCCAGCCTCTTTTGTCAGGGTGTTTTGAGTCGTATGCTGCCATTGCTTTTTGGTACACTTGCCTAAGGCTAATGTTGCCCCACGCTAAGTAAGGCGAGAGCCTAGAGCAATGGATTTGGCTTAAACTGGGGCTTGAAATGCCTTTTTGATAGCCTTTGCCTCTAACCTCAAAAAAGCTTTGCATGACTTGCTGGGCTTTCAACGCACCGCCAATTTGAAAGTGTGGGTTTTGCTCTGTGTAGGCATTAGGTAATGTAGGGGCTTGGTAATCGTTTAATGTTACCGTACTGACGTTTTTCCAGTTTGGAATAGCAATAGGGCTATTCATGTATTGATGCCAATGTTCGTTCCAGCCTTTACGATTTTTAGCCCCGCGTATAACCCCACCGGTAGGAAACTCAAGCCAGTTTATTGCATGGTGTTTACACCATTTTTTTACTGCTTTGTCGCGCTCAAACGTATTATTTAAGCCAATTTCTTGGTGGCTCAATAAGCTGGCAATTTCAAACTGGTTATTTAATGAATTGAGTAGCTCATCCATAGGGCTGCTGAACAGATAAACGCGGGCATTAAAGCGCGCGAGCTGTCTATTCATTTCAACTAACGATTGATATACAAAGCGCCAATGACGTTCACTATAGTGAGCATCATTGAGTAGTAGTGGTTCAAAATTATAAATAAGCAGGGTCGGCAGTGCGCTGTCAAACGCGTACTTAAGTGGCTGATGATCAGATAAACGTAAATCTCGTTTAAACCAGACTATATTAACTTTTTCGCGCATTAGTAACTGCTTATTGGCCAATCTGCAGCATCGGCTGAGTCTATGCTATAAACATCATCACCTCGCCAGCGCTTAATAAAGGTATTTTCAGGGTCATAAGTGTGAGTTTGTTTAACTAAATTAAAATGCCTACCAGAACGAGGGTCCGCACCAACCCCAGCAAGGTATTGCCAGTTGCCCCAATTTGCGGCTACGTCGTAATCAATGAGTTGTTGCTCAAAATAAGCCGCACCAAAACGCCAATCTAATTTGAGCTCGTTGACTAAACAGCTGGCAACAAGTTGACGGCCACGATTAGACACATAACCCGTTTGATTAAGTTGTTTCATACACGCATTAACAATGGGGTAGGGAGTTGTGCCCATGCACCATTGTTTAAAGCGCCCTGAATAAAAACTGGTGAGTGGTTTGTTTGAGCTTATGCCGCTAAATGCGAATATTTGATGACCATAGCGCAAACTATAAAGCTGAAAATATTCACGCCAAAGTAGCTCAAAGTAAATCCAGTAAGTTGAATCATTCGCGCCGTGTTGTTGTTCATACTTTTGCAGTGCGTGCATTATCTGTCGCACCGACACATTGCCGTTGGCAAGCCAAGGCGAGAATTTTGTTGAATTTGCCATGCCATCAAGGGCATTGCGAGTCAGTTTATATTCGCTCGGGGCTGAACTTGAAAAGTACTGTTCAACGTGGTTTTTAGCGGCCACTTCGCCAGCATCAAAATCACAGTTTACCTGTTCAACCTTAGGTAAAGATTTAGGCCAAGGTACAGGGGCAATTAACGGCGCAGGGAAATGGCTTGGTCTCTGTACCGGCGATTTTATAGAGAGGTTTGATGATTCTACCTTTTTACGAAATTTACTGAATGTTGACGGCAGTTCACTTAGCTCAAAGGGCAGTTGATGCATGTCATACAAGGTAAATGTATTACTTTGTTTAAGTGTAATCTCGCTGTATTTATTGGTGATAGCAGTGAGAGATTGCCGTTCGTATAAGCCAATTTGGTCACTGCAGTAAATCACACGGGTATTGTGATGAGAGTAATAATGATCAATCACTTCCAGCGGCGCTTTAAAATAAACAACTAAGTGCTGGCCGCGTGCATTTAGCTGGTTGTTCAATTCGTGCAGCGATTTAACCAAAAACGCCCATCGTTGTGCGCCTAATGTTTGACAGTTAAAACGGTTGCTTTTAAACCACTCAGGGTCAATACAATAAATAAAGCTGATTGATGAGCTTTGTTCGCATGCACGCCTTAAAAGCGTGTTGTCTGATAACCGTAAGTCTTTGGTGAACCAATATACAGATTGTGTCATATAATAAACTTGTCATTAGGGTTTTACTAATCCATTGTGTTTCAATACGTGACAAACACTGAACACGTTTAATACGTGTGACTTTTTATTTCTTCATCATTAAAGCGAGCGATACGTGTTTTTAGATTTAACCCAGCACCACGAAAAACCAAGTATTTATAACCTACTAGTAGGCGGCATTACTCCTCGTCCAATTGCGTGGATAAGTACTGTTAGTGTTGATGGCGTGGATAATATAGCGCCTTATTCATTTTTTACTGTGGCAAGTGTTAACCCGCCTGTATTAAGTGTTACTCAGGTAAACCCACGAGATAAACAGAACAAAGATACGTTAACTAACTTACTCGCTAATAAGGAGTGCGTAGTTAATATCGTGAGTGAACAGCAAGTTGAGCAGATGAATCAAAGCTGCGCAAATTATTCTTCATTGGTTAGTGAATTTGCAGCTGTAGGTATTGATTCCGTCACGAGTGAGTTTGTCACACCTCTGGCTGTTAAGGGGTCTAAAGTGCGCTATGAATGTACCTTGCGCGAGGTTATAACACTCAGCGAAAAGCCTGGTGGTGGGCAAATAATGTTATTGGATGTTAGAGGGATATTTATTGATGATAGTGTGCTTATTGATGAGCATATTGACGGCCAATTACTGGCCACAGTGGGTAAGATGGGTGGTGATGACTTTACCAAAACCGCCAACGTTTTTAGTTTAAAACGGCCAGTTGTAAAATAACATAACTTTGAAAATTCTCATTTTTTGCACAATGTTTACACTTTTTTTGTATACCTTTGTTGATAATATCAAAACAGGGGCGTGCAATGTCTTTAATAAAACCTATCTCGAAAATGTTTGCGTTGAGTGTGTTATGCGCAAGCTTAGCTGCGTGTAATAGTAGCTCAGAAACTGATAATGAAATTATAAATACTGTGCCAGTAGTTAATGCAGGTGAGGATCAACAGGTAAGCAATAATGATCCTGTTTACTTGCAAGGCAGTTATGACGATGATGATGCCTACGTTACTATTTTATGGACGCAGCAAGCAGGTACAGCCGTTAGTTTTAGTGATCCAAGTGACATTGCGACACAAATCAGTATTCCAACATTATCACAAACAGAAACCTTGGTATTTACCTTAACAATTGATGATGGTGTGAATGATGCCGTAAGCGATAATGTTGAAGTCACAGTATCGGTTACTCAAAATACTGATGATACACATATCACGAGTTGGATTCTTAATAATGAAACGGCCTCGACTTACATCAATAATGGCAGCACTGGTGTAACTGAGAATGTGCAAAGTGCTGAAATAGTTAATTTATCAGATGTTGAATACATGCATGTTAATACAACAGGTGTACCTCGCTATGACGTAACATTGACTCAGGAACAAATTGATTGGTTAAATAACCGTCCTCGCGCGGCTACTGACTTTGCAAATGGAGTTACCACTGCAGAGGCTGGGCAAACGGTATTATTTGGCGAAGACATTGGCTACAACAGTAGCTCTGAGAACTGTAATGATACCGGCGGCAGCGGCTATTGGCCGCCAGGCCCTGGCTGTCCAACAGAGCAAACAGTGGATGCTTATTTTACGCTTGAACCTGCTGAAAATGATACTGAATGCGAAACCGGATTAGGGACTATTGGTTTAATGGTTAACGGCACCAGCATATTTAATTGGGGTGACGGTATGAGTTATGGCCAAGGTGTGTGGTATAACTTAGCACCAATTGCTGAGCAATACGATGTAGATGTATGTGGCGGACATGCTGCTAATGGCGAATATCACCATCACTTTTACACAAGCTGTTTAGCAGATATGCTTGATGACGATGGCTCAGCACATTCACCTATTTATGGTTTTTCGGCAGATGGTTACCCGCTTTATGGACCTTACGAAAGTGAAGATCAACTTGCTTTAAGCGGTTGGGAAATGCGTAATTATGGCGCATCTACCAGTGAAGGAGGTTGTGAGACCGAAGGCCAGCGTAGTTGTATCTTAGTTGACCCATATGATATCAGCAAAGGTGTAGAGTCAGCACAAAGTGGCCCCGCTATCGGTGAGTCAGTCTCTACGTTGTCAGGTAATACACTCGCTGCTGATGATGGTTACTACTTTGAGGATTATTATTACGCGCAAAAAGAAGTGACGGGTGCACAATTAGATGAGCATAACGGGCACGATACGAATGACGGTAAAGGCTATCACTATCATATTACGTTAGTAAAAGACTCTGATGATAAGTTACAGCCTTCATTTCCTTATCAGATTGGACCTCGCTTTAAAGGTACATTACCAGAGAACTCAATCGGTAGTTGTAGTACCGGTGATGCTATGGGCCCACCACCGCGCTAGGAGGGATGTCAAATGAAAGTGACAATGATAAGTATGGGTTTAGTGTTACTATTAAAGCTCAATATCGCGATGGCACAAATGCAAAATATGCAAATGGATCATTCTCATATGCCAATTGCGGTGCCTGAAAACTCACCAGTACCGTCACTTAGTTTAACACTTGAGCCAGACGTAATGTCTGGCTATAACTTAACTGTTAATACTAAGGGGTATATATTTACACCGCCACCAGCGCAGCTTGATATGATGCAATTAATGTCTGCCGATCTAGATGAGTCGACAAATCAGCTCAAAGGGCATGCCCATCTATATATAAATGGAGTTAAAATCCAGCGGGTTTATGGTAAATATGTTCACTTACCTGCTAATTTATTTAGTGCAGGATTGAATACTATTTCTGTAACACTCAATAATCATGGGCACATGTATTGGACTGCGAGTAATAAAAAAATTGTGGCTACTTTGTATATTAACGACCAAGTCGATACATTAATAACATACCGCTTTGAAAGCTTTCCAATTGATGGCTAATCAATAAATAAAAGGTATGGACACCTTTTTAAAATAAGTGACACATGAAAATACACAACAAATTATTTTTGATTTTATTTAGTTTTAGCTTTGGCTTGATTACTGCGTTAGTACTGTTAATGCAGTGGAGTATTGGGCAAGGTATGATCGATTATGTCAATGCCAAAGAAGTAAAAGCGTTAAAGCCTTTGACAATTAGTTTCGCTCAGAAATATGAAACTGAGCACTCGTGGCAAAGTATGCGAGGAGATAATCGGCAGTTTTTTAGGCTAGTACAAAAGCAACTACGAGATAGTCAATTTGTACCTAGCAGGCCTATGCGAGACAGAATGCCAAAGCCTTCTGATCCTATTCGAGATCGGATGCATGAACGTGAACCGCCAGAGCATAGGCTACCCCCAGGCCATGAAGCCGATTACGCATTGCTTGATAGTAATAAAAATTTAGTAGCAGGTCGCTACAAAGGTGATCTTAGATATACAAATATACCAATCGAATTAAATAATCTCGTAATTGGGTATCTAGCGGTATCAAAACGCAAAGGTTTAATTGATGGCTATGAACTTGACTTTTTAGAGCAGCAAACCAGCTACTTATGGTTGATTGGGATAGCGGCAGTACTATTTACACTGCTTATTTCGTTTTTCTTAGCACGTAACTTAGTAGGCCCAGTAAAGCAAATAGCTAAAGGAATGCAACAGCTTAGTCAGGGCGATTTTGAATATAAACTCAAGCTTGAGCGTCAAGATGAGTTAGGCCAATTAAGCGAAGACTTTAATACATTAGCATTATCGTTATCTCATAATGAGCAAGTTAGAAAGCGCTGGCTTGCAAATACATCCCATGAATTACGAACGCCTATTGCCATTTTAATGGGAGAGCTTGAGGCGATGCAATTAGGCGTAAGACCTCTTACAATCGATAATATTCGCTCAGCCCATGATGAAGCAAACCATTTAAAACGACTGATCGATGACTTGCATATGCTAAATAGTGCTGAATTAGGTGGCATGCACTTTACCATGCAGCCACTGATGCTTGGTGAGCTATTAACTGCTGTAAGTCAAAAGTACATGCCAATTTTTGAGCAACATAATATTCAATTTAATGTTGCTCAATTATCGGTTGATATAAATTTAAATGCTGACAAAACTCGACTAATGCAGTTATTTGGCAATATATTAATGAATGCAATTCATTATGCACAGTGTTCAACCTTACAGGTGCTAGTCAATACCTTCGTTGAAGAGCAACAGCGCTATTTACATATTGTCATCGAAGATAATGGCGTAGGTGTTGGAAAACAGCACTTACCCCATTTGTTTGAATATTTGTACCGAGTGGATGACGCTCGTAATCGGCAGCAAGGTGGCTCAGGACTTGGTCTATCGCTTTGTCAGCATATTGTGCAGGCCCATAAAGGAAAAATTACTGCTCAGAAATCTGAATTGGGCGGTTTGGCTATCATAATCAAAATACCTATGGAGCATTAAAATGACAGCACCCGCTAAAATACTCATTGTTGAAGATGAAGTAAAATTGGCCAATTTAATGAGTGACTTTTTGTTAAGCCAACACTTTGAAACTCATCAAATCCATCATGGAGATGACGTTTTACCTTGGCTGAAAGAAAATCATCCGAGTGTTATTTTACTTGATGTTATGCTTCCAGGTGTCAGTGGTATAGAGCTGTGCAAAGCAATAAGGCAATTTTCAACGGTACCAATAATGATGGTATCAGCAAAGGTAGAGGAAATTGATAGGCTACTAGGCCTTGAACTTGGGGCTGATGATTATGTTTGCAAACCATTTAGTTATGCTGAAGTTGTTGCCCGGGTAAAGTCTCTTATTAGGCGAAGTGAGCTTGCTAAACCCGAACTAAGTACAGATATGCATTTAGATGAGAGTACGTTTAGCGTTCAATTCAAAGGGCGTTCAGTTGAGTTAACCAGTGTTGAGTTTCAGCTTTTCAAGCCACTATTTGAAAAGCCAAACCGTATTTTTAACCGTGAAAGTTTAATGAATAATATGTACGAAGATCAGCGGATTGTGAGTTTCCGTACTATAGATAGTCATATTAAAAAGCTGCGTAAGAAATTAGATGAGGTATGTGAGCAAGACAGTGTTATTCAATCGGTTTATGGCGTGGGCTATCGGTTTGTAAAGCCTTAACACAAATAAAGCGAAGTATTACTTTAAATTCCACATTTTTTGCACATTGTTTGCGCATTTTAATTTTATTCTTTAGGTAGTTACTTACTGCTATCTCACAAGAGGTTGAATTATGAAATCGTTAACAGCTATTGCCCTATTAACTGCGTTATGTGTCGGCTTTGCGGCTCATGTCGATGCCAAAGGTCGTGAAAAACCGGCCCGTCCAGATTTTTCAAGTATTGATATTGATTCAAGTGGTGCTATTAGTTTTGCTGAATTTAGTGAGCAAGAATTACCACCAGGCGTAGATGATATCCAAATTATTTTTGATGAAATAGACGCTGATAAAGATGGTGAAATTTCAGAGCAAGAGTTTAAAGATCATAAACCACCACGTCGTCAAAGATAAGGAATAACCATGATAAATAGTATTTCATCTGGTGCTAACTTTGAGCAAATGCAGCGTCCAAAAGCACAGCCTTTAACAAGTGAACAGACAGAGTTAATGAGCGAAACGTTATCGCAATTTGATCCTGAGAATTTAACCGCCGAAGATGCACAATCTATCGTAGCCGCATTTCAAGATGCAGGCATTCAGCCTGGCCAAGAAATGCAAGAGCTAATGGCCGAAGCTGGCTTTGATGCAGCGCAAGTGGGTGAAATGGGGCGTCCAGAAGGTGGCCGCCCACCAGGTCCACCACCACAAGGCGGTGTAGAGCAAGTTAATACCGAAGATGTTGTTAGCTATTTAGATGAGTTACTCGCTGATTATTCAGAGCAGTTATCTGATGATGATAAAGAATCTATTTTATCGTCTGTACAACAGCAATTTGGCTTAGCCCAAAGCGATTCTTTGCTTTCTGTAAAAGCTTAATAAACTATCAAATTAATCAGTTAGGGGGAGTCCGTAGCTGATTAATTTTTTATCCTGCGACAATTTGTCACATTTTCAATGTTCCTAAAACATTTATCATAAGCGCCTATTTTTAAAATAAAAAAACTTAATGGCCGTATTATGAACAACCTCTTGGCACTTTCTGCCATCTCTTTAGCTTTAATCCAAAGCCAAGCCTTTGCTAATAACCAAAATGAAAATATTGAGCGCATTCATGTGACGGGCTCTCATATTAAACGTACTGATTTTGAAAGTGCCAGCCCGGTAACGGTTATTGATGCAGCGCAAATTGCTCAAACAGGCATAGTAAATGTGGAAGACTTACTACAGCGTATGTCTTTTTCTGCGGGGGTTGCAGGTAATGCCACTAACGCCTATTGGACCAGTGGGGGTTACGGTACAGCTCAAGTAAACTTAAGGGGAATGGGCATTAAACGTACTCTTGTACTACTTAATGGCCGACGTGTAGTAAACGGAGGAACAGGGGCTAATAGTTCTGTCGATTTAAATGTGATCCCCACATCGATTATAGAGCGAGTTGAAGTGCTTAAAGATGGTGCATCTGCTATTTATGGCGCTGATGCAGTTGCTGGGGTGGTTAATATCATCACTAAAACACAACTAGATGGCGCAGAGTTTATCGCTAAAATAGGCGCTGCCGATGATGGTGAAGGGCAAAGCCAAGAGCTGAGTTTTAATATAGGCGGTGAGTTTGAACGAGGCCATTTTGTTTTTAGTGCAAGCTATATAAATACCGAAGCAGTTAGGCAGTCAGACCGAATCGATTGCGCTAAAAGTGAAACGATTAATGACGATGGCAGTAGCCAGTTAGATTGTTTTGGCAGTGCAACAACCGCTGGTGGGCGCGCTTTATTAGCAGATGGTAGTAGCGTGCAGTTTAATCAAGACCCAAATGGTGATGGTAATAGCTATGAAGCTTATGACTCTGCTAAACATGGGTTTAATTATATCAGTTATTTAAATGCGGTTAACCCAAGTGAACGGATAAATGTATCGACCAATTTTACCTTTGAGCTGAGCGACAACATAAATTTATTTACCGAAGCACAGTACAGTAATCGTCAATCTGAGCAGATTGTAACACCGCGTAGTGTCAGTGGCATTATGGTGTCAAAAGACTTCGCTTATAATCCGACAGGGCAAGATTTAGAAATAACAAGGCGGCGTAATGTTGAGCTTGGCGCCCCGTATTTTTTCCAAGAAACCAATACCACACGTATTGTTGTTGGCCTTGATGGGGTATTAAATAATGATTGGACTTGGCAGCTTGCCTATAACTATGGCCGTAATACAGGCACCGATGGTTGGACGTTTGATCAAGATATTAGCAAAGTGGCCAATACGCTCGATGACAGTATTTGCAGCTATGAAAGTGGCGCTGTTATTCCCTGTGGGGATTGGTTTGGTGTTGATGAATTAAGCCCAGAGGTGATTGATTATGTAAAATATCGCCGAGAGGGCAATGGAGGCAATGAACTACGTTCACTAACCTTTAACTTATCGGGCGATTTAATTGAGCTGCCAGCAGGAGCACTTGCTTTTGCTTCAGGGCTTGAAAAACGTGATGAAAGCGGCTGGCGTAACCCAGATTCAACAGTACTTGCCAATGGCGGTGAAGATGCCATTGATGGCAGTTACTCAGTAATAGAGGGTTTTATAGAGCTTGCTATCCCAGTACTTGAGAGCGTTGAGGCGCAAGTTGCAACGCGGTATTCAGATTACAGTACGTTTGGTAGTAAGTTGACTTATAAATTAGGTCTAACATGGCAAGTTGTCGATAGTTTAATGCTACGAGGGGTTAAATCTACGGCGTTTAGGACACCAATGATCACTGAGCTTTTTGGTGGTACAAATGCTGAAAACCTGCGCACTATTGATCCCTGTGAGAACGCGGTGGGTGATATTGCAGCAAACTGCTTAGCAGCTGGTTTACCTGCTAATTTTGTGCAAGATGGTACAACGGTGCGTACCTCAGTTGGTGGAAATCCACAGGTAAATCCAGAATCAGCAGACACACTTACCCTAGGTATGGTTTGGCAGTCGAGTGCTATTGAAGGCTTATCGACTACGGTCGATTACTTTGATATCGAAGTTGAAGATGCCATTACCTCAGTCAATGGCTCAGATGCGCTCAAATTATGTTATACCGATCCTGATGTTTATAGCGCTTACTGCGATACATTTACCCGCCACCCTGTGACAGGTCAAGTTAACTCCTTAAGTCAACGCCCGGTAAATGCAGCATTTGAAAAGGTCAGCGGGATAGATTTCAACACGCGCTACAATACAGAATTGTTTGGTTTAACTAGTCAGTTTGAATTAGATGCCTCACGCTTGTTAAAGCACGAAACAACCCCGTTTGCAGGTCAAGATACGCAAAGTCTATTAGGGTATATCACCGAAGATCAGGGCAGTTATACCAAATGGCGCGCTAACTTAGGCGTGAGTGTCAAAGCTGATACGTGGTCGGCACATTATGCGATGCGTTATATTGGTACCGCAGACGATGTTAATGGTGGTGGTCCAATTGGCAGTGCAGTACCGAGCATTATTTATAACGACATTCAAGGGCGTTACTTTATTAGTCAAAACACTTCATTATCGATCGGAATTGATAATGTTTTTGATAAAAAAGCGCCGTTTTTAACATCATGGAATGATGCCAATACGGATGTAATGACCTACGACTTACTCGGTAGACGAGGTTATTTAAAGCTCAATATTAACTTTTAGTTGTTAAGCCAGATACACATTTATGTATCTGGCTATTTTTAGTTAACCAAAACTTAAGTTAATTAATAACGGTTTTAATGCTGCTAGTGCCGTCTTCTTCGGTGAATTTAAATACAAAGTCTTTCTTGTCGTCATTGTTAATATCGACTAAAAGTATATCGCTGTTGTTATCAGGGAGTTTATGTTTGATTTTTTTGCGCTTTGAGCTGAGTAAATTATCATTACCATAGTATACAGACAGTGTTTTACTGCCACTTTTATAAATGGCGTCGAGTTTGCTATCACCGTTGATATCAGCTAAAAATAAGGGTTTTAATGATGAATCGTTAGACATAGAAAGTGGGGTTTCCACCTCAAAGTCTGCATTAGGTTCTTCGCTAAATGTACCATCTGCAAGCTGCTTATGAACAGAGAACTCAACATCAACATCAGTATCACCGCCCCCCATGGCCATGGACGCTATGGTGCCAAAGCCAAAGTCGATATTAAATCGTTGTAATTCCATTAAGCCATCGTTATTAAAGTCCTCATCAAACTTTAAGTTACCTATCATACTTGTTTGTGGCAGAGCGACCGCTTGTGTTGAAAACCCACCGCCTGCAAGGCCCATATAAAGGTTGCGGTGCACTGTCGCACTCATGGCATCCATCCCATCAGCGTCAGGCATAATTTTGGTGATAAGATCGACAAAACCATCATTATTAATATCACGTATTAAATCTATATAGTGGAAATTGTCGTTTTCTATTTTTCCAAATTTTACAGGAAAGGTAATGTTAGTCACCTTATCGGCAAAAGTTGTATCTTTTGTTAGCAATACTTGGGCTTGTTTATCATTGCTAAACACCAAGTCAGTGCGGCCATCTTGGTTTACATCAATTACTTGTGGAGTAATACTTATATCAATATCTAATTTAAAGCGTTTGGATCTAAAGTCGCCCTTAAATTGTGCTTGTTTGGCAAATACGTGAGGGTGGAACTGCCCTTGTTGATCTTGAACGTAGAGTGTATTGGTTTCAATATCAGGTAATAAAATGTCACTTAGGCCATCATTGTTCGCGTCAATGACAAAGTTAACTTTAGTAAATTTGCTGACTTCTAATTGATTTAATACAGATTCAAATTTAAATAGCGGCGTGCTTTTACTCTGCTCGCTCAGATAGACACCATCAGTGGTTAAAACAAGCGCTTGAGGGTTTAAAGTATTTGCCAGCGTGGCAGTGTCAAAGCCAATTAAATTTTTAGGTAAAGTAAGCATCTGGTTTTGGTTATTTGCTAAATCAACCTTCGCAAGCTGTTGCAGCTCGTCGTTATAAGCAAACACAATTGGTGATTCTGTTGTAATTAATCCTTTTGTGGTTTTTATAGTCAATTGCTGGCTGGCAAAAGTGAGCGGCGCTAGAAGTAATACTGTTGTGGCTAATAAAGGCTTGAGCATTGTAAGTTCCATTTAAATTTAATCATCGATAAATTTTGTAAATATATTATTAACAATTAAGTGGGTTTTACAATCTTAGTTTTGTAAGCAAGTGTAATTTTGAAGTAAGTAGTAAACTCTTTTAAGTGACGATAAAAGGTGTGCTAAGATTTCTGATTAAAATAAAAACTTAAATGGAATTTAAATGAAGTATTTAACTTTATCCCTTTTACTATTAATGAGCTTTAGCTCTTTTTCTGCGAAGAATGCATCTTTACCTATCGAATCTTTTGCTTCATTAAAATCCTTTAGTCGGTTACAGCTTTCTCCTAATGGTGAAAATCTTGCTTTCGTCAGAAATGCCAACGGGGATCTTGTGCTGATGATCTATAACATTGAAAAATCTAGTTTCAAGTCAATCTTAAAATCAAATAATCAGACTATTTTCTTTGACTGGTATAAGTGGGCTAATGATGATGTTTTATTATTGGGTGCTCGTTATATTGAACGTCAACGTGGGGGGCTTAAATATGCTTCCACGCGGCTGCTCAGTTACAATATAAAGAGTAATGAATCAATTAAAGTGGCGACTAAACCTAATTTTCATCACGATGAGCGCCAGCCACAATTTGAAGACCAATTACTCAGTTTACTGCCGCAGAAAAATGACACTATTCTAATTCAAGCCGATTACGATATCCCAAATATGCCAGCTGTTTATGAACTTGACTTAAATAGTCAGAAAAAAAAGAAAGTACAACGTGCACGAAGTAATGTTATTAACTGGGTAGCTGATCGACAGGGAAAAGTTCGTATTGCAAAAAAAATGGAAGAAGATAAGTTTGACTATGAATTTTTGAATCTAGAGTCAGGTAATTGGGAGCCTTTATTTAGTCATAGAGCGTTTAGTAGAAAAAGTGTGGCTATTTTAGGTTTTGATAAAAACCCCAATTATATATATATAAAAGCAGCTCACAATGGCCGTGATGCAATTTTTAAAATTGATCTTATTACTAAAAACCGCGAGCTAATTTATAGTGATGATAAGTACGATGTTGATGGTAATATTTTTTATTCTCCTAAAACGGGTGAAGTTGCAGGGTTTACTCATTCACACCTATCAGATGGAGTCCAGTATTGGGATCCCGAGTTAATCTCATTACATACAGCAGTAAGAAGTGTACTACCCGCTGATGAATATTATGTAAATATTTTAAATACGAGTGACGATCAACAAAAGTACGTATTATTTATGAGCTCAGATTCAACTTCTGGTCAGTACTTACTCGGTGACCGAAAGAAGAATACTTTGTCTATATTTGCTACTGACTACCCGGACATAGATGAAATGGTATACCGTGGTAAAGAGCGTATACGTTTTAAAGCGCGTGATGGATTACAAATTGAGGGATATTTAACCTTGCCTGTCACTTATAAGAAGGGTAACAAATTACCGACAATTATATTTCCTCATGGTGGGCCAATGGCTCGTGACTATGCTGGCTTTGATTACTGGACTGCGCTGTTGGCCTATCACGGTTATGCTGTACTCCAACCAAACTTTCGCGGTTCAAGCGGTTACGGTTATGAATTTTTAATGAAATCAATTCAAGGGTATGGTCAAGCAATGCAGGATGATTTGCAAGATAGTGCACTTTGGCTTGTAGAGCAAGGGATAGCGAATAAAGATAAAATTTGTATTGGTGGTGCAAGTTATGGTGGTTATGCAGCGTTAATGGCTGTTGTTAAGCATCCTGAAACTTTTAAATGTGCAGCAAGCTTTGCTGGCCTTAGTGATTTAGTACGTGTAGTGAGTAAAGCGCGGCACTTTACAAATAAGGACATCGTTAGAAAACAGTTCGGTACAGACGGTGATGTATTAGAAAAAAGTTCACCGGTTAATTATGCTAAACAAATAAATCGCCCAGTGCTGCTCATACATGGTACTGATGATAATGTTGTGCCTGTTTATCATAGTAGAGAAATGCATGATGAATTAGAAGATGAAGATAAAGATGTGACGTATATCGAGCTTGAATACGGCGATCATTATCTATCGTATCAACCGCACAGAGTTAAAACGCTGCAAGCATTTTTAGATTTTTTTGATAAGCACTTAAAATAAGAAAAAGGCGACTCAAATCGCCTTTTTAACCTTAGTTAAGCCTTCAAATAGAAAGGTTTAGGTTGGTTCACCAAAGTCATTAGTGTTATGGCGTTCTGCTAATTGCTCTTCTTCAGGGCCCCAGACGCGATTAACTCTTTTGCCGCGTTTTACCGCTGGGCGTCGCTCAATTTGTTTAGCCCAGCGAACCACATGGGTATAAGACTCAACATCTAAAAATTCAGCAGCTTCATATGAGTTGTTTATCACTAAATTGCCGTACCACGGCCAAATAGCAATATCGGCAATTGAATACTCACTACCTGCCATATAATCATGGTCACTTAAATGACGATTAAGAACATCTAGTTGACGCTTAACCTCCATGGTAAAACGGTCAATAGGGTATTGCATTTTGACCGGCGCATAAGCGTAAAAGTGGCCAAATCCACCGCCTAAATAGGGGGCAGAACCCATTTGCCAAAACAACCAATTACGACATGCAGTTTTACTGGTGTGATCGCTTGGGATCAAGACATCAAATTTTTCAGCTAAGTATTGTAAAATCGCACCCGACTCAAACACACGTGTAACTGGATTAGTGGAGTGATCCATTAAGGCGGGTATTTTAGAATTAGGATTAACACCGACAAAGCCAGATCCGAACTGATCACCATCACTAATTTTAATTAAAAATGCATCATACTCAGCTTCACTAATACCAAGCTCTAACAGCTCTTCGAGCATAATAGTGACTTTTTGGCCATTGGGAGTCGCTAAAGAATACAGCTGAAGCGGATGCTCACCAATGGGTAAGTCTTGCTGGTGGGTTGCACCTGCGATTGGCCTATTTATTTTAGCCCATTCACCGCCACTTTCTGCATCCCATTGCCAAACTGCTGGGGGCGTATAGTCGTCGTTGTTACTCATCAAAACTCCTCAAACGTTGGTTACTTAAATCAAGGTATAGATGCTATTACGAATACTCCATCCTAGTTGATCATTAAGACCAAGGGAAGTAAAGTTATGTTTGATCATGAAAAACCAATCCTTAATACTCAACTGAGCAAATTTTGATAAAAAACACGCAACTTAAAATTGCTACCTTTAATCTGTTTAACTACCTTGAGCCGCCTAATGCATTTTATGAATTTGAGCGTATTTATAGTGCGCAGCAGTGGACCAAAAAGCAGCGTTGGATAACGGATTATTTAACTGAAAATCGACCAGATGTAATTGGCTTTCAAGAAGTGTTTAGTATTGAGTCCCTCAAACTATTACTAAGTGGCCTTGGCTATGAATATTTCGCAGTAGTTGATGAGCCAGAGGTGATAGATGATTTTATATATAAACGTCCAGTAGTTGCGATTGCCTCACGATATCCAATTGTTGCTGTGGCGGCCGTAGAACATGATACTGAACTTGCGAAAGGCCTTGGCTTGAGTGATTCATTTACATTTAGCCGCCAAGTGCTTAGAGCGACAATTGAGCTGCCACATATAGGTTTAAGTGATTGTTATGTCGTACACTTTAAATCTAAACGTTCGATGATAGAAGCTGCAGAGTGCAAAGTTACAACACCTGAAAAGAATATTATTGAACAGTTGAAGGCGGATATCGCAGGTGGTTGGGCATCAACCGTCCAGCGAGGGAGTGAAGCCACCTTATTAATGCTTGAAATGATCAAGCGCCGCGAGGCCACTCAAAACCCAATGCTGCTAATGGGGGATTTTAATAATAATCTAACCGATGGCGTGCTTACTCACTTAGTCACCAGCTCACTGCGCTTTGCCCCTGCATTTGATAGCAAAACCTACCTTGAAAAATATTGTTTAAATGATGCGTGGCAGCTATTTGTAAAGGCGCAAACCGACTGTACTGAACAAGCAAAGCAAGAAGCTACAACTGTGCTTAAACGCACTCCCACACATTATTTTGGTGCAAGCAGCTCGGTACTTGATTATATATTGTTATCTTGTGAGTTTGATGCAAGTTACGACGATAGCTTCTTTTCAGTAAGTGATTATTATACCTACGATAGGCATTTGGTTAACCCCGTGTTTGAGCGAGATGACCAAAGCACGGACCATGCAGTGGTACTTATTACATTAACCTTGAGATCTTAAAATTGAGTAAATCGATACATGTATTGTTATTAGTGGTGACATGCCTAGCGTGTATGAAAGTAAATGCTGAAAACATTAAGCCTTTTACATCAGATGGCTGTAGTTCTTTTCCTGATGGTACATTTAAACAGAATGAGCTTTGGCTAGGGTGCTGTACTGATCATGACTATAGTTATTGGCAAGGCGGTACATATAATGAAAGACTTGAAGCAGATAAAGAGCTACGAGAATGTGTACATGCCGTCGGCGAACCGCAAATAGCCCAACTTATGCTCGCAGGTGTTAGAGTAGGTGGCAGTCCTTATTTACCAACATCATTTAGATGGGGTTATGGTTGGTCTTACCCACGCTGGTATCAAGCGTTAACTGATAATGAAAAAGCACAGATAGAAAAACTTAAAGTTGACGATGCGAATTGATACTTTATTTTCAACTCGCCAACTCGCCAACTCGCCAACTCGCCAACTCGCCAACTCGCCAACTCGCCAACTCGCCAACTCGCTAGAGCCTAGTGTTCTTATCTTTTTTTGCTAGATAATAACCAATCACTATACCGGCAATAGCCCCAAAAAAATGACTCTCAAAAGATACATGAGGTCGTTGAGGTAATACGCCCCAGATTAAACCACTATATAAAAATACCACTACAACGCTTATTGCTATGGCTTTAAATGAGCGATGCATGAAGCCGTAGCAAATTAAAAAGCCCCACAAACCATACAATACGCCACTAAGTCCAACATGAATATTGCTACGGCCAAATAACCAAACTAACAACCCACCAGCGAGGGCTGTGAAAATAAACACCAACCAAAACCGCTTAACACTGTATTGGCAAACCAACCAACCAAGCACAGCAAAGGGAATTAAATTACTTATTAAGTGTGCCCAACCGCCATGTAAAAACGGTGCGAAAAAAATTCCAGTTAAACCACTAAGGCTGCGCGGGTATATACCTAAGCCATTTAAATTAACACCCGGTAAGCTATTAAAAACTTGTAATGCAGTACATAGTAAAATGATGCCAATAAGTGTAAAGCGCTTACTGGATAAAGGAGGGACGCTCAAAGAGATTTTTTTGGTTGGCATACTTAGCTTAATTGAAAATGGGTTTGGGTGAGTATACCTATCTTGATGCTTAAATGAAAAGCCCTACCCAGTAGGCAAGGCTTTAAAATCAAAAGTTAACCTAATTTGGTTAGTAGCTTTTTAGCGGCAAGCTCAGAACTTGCTGGATTTTGACCGGTGATCACAAGCCCGTCTTCTAGTGCAAGTACGCCCCAGTCATCGGTTTTTTGGTAATCGCCACCTTTTTTGATTAGCTCGTCTTCAACTAGAAATGGCACAATGTCAGTAAGTTGTACTGCGGCTTCCTCTGTATTACTAAAGCCTGTTACTTTTTTACCTGCAACTAATGCATTTCCCTCTGTGTCTTTAATATTTAAAAATGCAGCGCTCGCATGACAAACCGCGGCAACGGGTTTTTGTTGCTGAATAAAGTTTTCAATTAAGTTTATAGAGTCAGCGTTATCAACTAAATCCCATAGTGGGCCATGGCCGCCTGGGTAAAATACGGCATCAAAATCGCTGGCGTTTACTTCGCTTAAAATTTTGGTATTAGCCATCAATGTTTTTGCTGCACTGTCGTTGTCATAACGTTTAGTGGCATCCGTTTCAAAGTCGGCTAGTGTACTTGTCGGATCAATAGGTGGCTGACCACCTTCAGGTGATGCTAAGGTTACTTCTGCACCCGCATCGATGAAAGCATAATAAGGGGCTGCGAATTCTTCTACCCAAAAACCTGTTTTTTCACCTGTGTTGCCTAAATCAGCATGTGAAGTAAGAACCATAAGTATTTTTTTAGCCATGACGATATTCCTTCTGATGAAATGAATTTTAATCTGTTAATTACTATATGCGTCAAGCTGAGTTTAAACAACGATGATAAATTTAACTTTATTGATTTAAAAATTGATACAGTATACCCAAACCACCTCAAGATGCAGAATTCAGCGTTTCACAGGGGCTTAATATCAAGGCGTTACTTTGCAAGAATGGCAGTCCCTTTTAAGAAGTAACAACGATGAGAGTAAGTCTCTGTGGAACGCCCAAAGGGTTGGTTTAAAAGCGATTTATACTGCGTTATTGATTTTAACAATAGAACCACTATTACTTGCAATCAATGCCTTGCCTAAATCGCTTTTAATTCCAACTGAAACTCGCATCTTGAGGTAGTTTGGGTATAAATGAGTTTAAAGTTGGAGTGACCATGAAAGTTTCATTTGAACAATTAAAAAGTATGGTGGTGTTTGCACAAATTGTTGAGCAAGGTAGCTTAACAGCAGCTGCAAAACAGTTAGGTTTAACCCGTGCTGTGGCGAGCTATCACTTAAAAAAATTAGAAACCCAGCTTGAAGTGAGTTTACTAAATCGCTCTACACGGACCATGGCGTTAACAGAGGCGGGTATTGCCTACTATGAACGTTGTAGGGTTATTACAGAGCAAGCAAATGCTGCAAACCAACAGATAGAAAACATTAAAAATGAGCCTCAGGGGTTATTAAAAATAAGCTGCCCTGTAAATGTTGGTATGCAATTGATAGTACCGGCCATTAACGACTTTAAACGCCAATACCCGAAAATCGATATCGACTTACAGTTAAGTGATGAAGTTGTTGATATTATAAAACATGGGTTTGATTTTGCGATTCGTGGTGTAGCTCTTAATGATTCCAATTTACAAGCAACTAAGCTAACAGTGATGAGTACTTGTATTTGTGGCTCGCCAGATTACTTTGCTCACTTTGGTAAGCCTAAAACGCCAGAGCAACTTAAAGCGCATAAATGGGTGGTGTATCAGTTAGGGAGTAAAACACTAACATTGCAAAAAGAGGGCAAAAAATACGGTTTGATTATGCAAGGCGGGTTAAGCACTAATAACGCCGCAGCACGTACTGCGTTTGTTGAAGCAGGGCACGGTATCGGACGCATTCCTCTTTATGATGCGTGGCCTAAAGTGCAAGCCGGTTTGCTAGAAATTGTATTGGATGATTACAAAAGTAAAGACATCGAGCTCTATGGCGTATTTCCGCCTGGCGGTGCTGGGTCGAAGAAGTTGCGTCTATTTATTGATTACCTTAAAAATTACTTTGTAAAAAAGCACACCGCTTTGGGTATGCTTAAAAGTAACTAACACAGCAGCCAGTTGCTTAAAATAAGCTTATAAAGTACGACTGAATAACGCCACTGCTTGCTGATACATGGCAATCGCTAATGCAGGGTCGTAGCGTTCGCCTTCGTCTCGCATAAACGCATGCTGTGCATTTACTTCTTGCCATTGGTAGTTAATGCCCGTTGTTACAGCTTGCTGATAGATTTTAGCGCGGCCTTCTTGTGGTACATGCGGGTCTTGCTTCCCCCAAATAAAGTGAATTTCACCTTGGATATCAGCCATACGTTCGAACGAATTATTGCCAGTTCTTGCTGGTAAAGTATCACTGTGAATGTCTGTAGCATATAAACAAAATGCCGCTTTAATTGCTGGGTTTAGTGCCGCTCTGTAAGCTAAATGCCCACCAATACAGACACCCATCGCACCCACTGAGCCAGTACAATAGTGTTGTGTTTGTGCAAAATCGATTAATGCTTGAGTATCGCTGTCATGGGATTCAAGTGGTTTTGCCCATTTATCCGCATTGCCTTTGTCTTTACCTTCGTCGTCGTAAGCAAGCACAGTCCCTATAGGATTTAACTCATGAAACACTTCTGGTACCAATACTACAAAACCGTGACCGGCTAAAATAGCTGCGCTGCGTGCAATGGGAGCGGTTTGTTGGAAAATCTCAGAGTAAAAAATTATAGCCGGAAACTGTCCATCCGCTTGAGGGCGATAAACACTGGTACGCATAGTACCCGTTGCCGTTTCGATATCATGGCTTTGGTGCTGAATAATCATAGTGAGCCTTATACTAAAGAATATGGCCTATCATAACAAAGCAAAAAGGATTACTCACTGTTTGCCATATTCATGCAACTGGCATAATAACTTACCGTTGCAGGCCAGTCTGAAAATATGGCCATTACGCCAACTTTTTGGGCGAGCACATCAACCACTTTCATCATGTCGCCATCGCGATCAATTGCTTGTTTAATCGATTGATAGTAATAACCACCACCGCTATTTAGCGGGCCAGAGCGTTCAAGGCTCCATGCTATAAGTTTAAGCCCTGCGGCTTTAGCGGAAGTAGCGTAAGAGGACGGCACAATCTGTTTGTTGTCATCAAGCGCTAACAGCATCCAAATAGGTGGCGCAAGAATACGTATGCCGTCATCATAAAGCTCTGCCATACTTGGTTGCCACGTCGCAGGGTTGTTTGGGTTAAAATTAGTTGTTTCGTCGCGACCATCTAAGTACACACTGTTGTTTGCAAACTCAGGGTTATTGTTTATCCAATATTTTACGTCATCGAGGTTAAATGATTGTGGAAAAACGTGGTCACTCGGCACGTTTTGCGCTGAGTATTCATCAAGCATCTTCTGTGCATAATGGGCTTGAGTAAAGCCATTAAATGGCATGGTTACTTGCGGCGACTTAAGCTCTGGGATCATTTTTACATCCAGCTGCTTGAATAGGGTAATGCTTTGTTTATGGCTCATTAATGTGCCATTACTCGCGTATAAATCAGTGCGCCAACTCGGCGTACCATTTAAATATTCAGCGACGGTGGTGGCTTCGCTATCGGCGCCGTCCATTTTACCTTTTAACGTTAAGAACTCAGCGAGAGTAATATCGCTGGTGCAGCATTTTGCTTGAGCCGGTTGGCCGTTTTGAGCAGGCTTAAATGGCACGGTACATTTTGCGGCAAGTTCAGGTACGGCTAAAATATTGGTGGTGGTATGTAAATCACATTGAGAATGGCGACACACAAGCTCTTTATCTTTGGTAAAGGCTACATCGCACTCCAAAACACCCGCGCCCATTCGCGCTGCTGCGATATAAGACTCTTTAGTATGCTCAGGATATTGCATTGGCGCACCACGGTGACCAATGGAAAAGTCTGTTTTGTAAAAAGGGCCTTCGCTACATGCCTGCAGTTGTGTTTTTAGCTCACTGGCTGGCATATCGTTAATGAGATAATAAGGCCGAGAGCCCACTTGAATATTTTTACTTTGGGGCGTTTGGCTACAAGCACTCAGCAATACTATCAATGATGTACAAATCAGTAATTTCATAAAACCCTCACAACTCATTAATGACAGTCTAGGCTTTATTTATGGCATTTCTATTAAGGTATTGATTCAATAATAGAGCTGAGATAATAATCGCACCGCCAATACTGAGCTTTACAAGGTCAGCTTCGCGATTCCAAATTACCACGTTAACCAAAATACCGGCGGGAATGAGTAAATTATTCATCACAGCTAAGCCACCGACGTTAACCTGAGTTGCGCCCTTATTCCATGCAAAATAACCAAAGCCAGAGGCAATTGTCCCTAAGTAAATAAGAATTCCCCATTGAGTGCTGGTGGTGGGAAGCTTATTGGTATCACCAAATAAAGCAAAACATACACATGCAACAATCAGTGCGCCAACGAAAAACCAGCCAAACACGGTACGTTGTGGTAGCTCACTACCAGCCATTAAGCGTTTGTAGGTGACTTGCCCGGTGGCAAAACATAAGTTTGCAGCTTGAACCAGCAATAAGCCTAAAATAAAGTTTTCATCAACACCTTCGTAACGAATCGCAATTGCTCCTGCTATAGCAATTAATGCAACCAGCAAATATTGGGGATTAAATCGGCGTTCAATTACATCGTTCAACAGTGCGATGTATAAAGGTGTCATTACAGTAAAGAGTAATACTTCGGGTACGCTAAGGTATAAAAACGAATGGTAATAAAAGCTATACATGGCACCCAGTTGTATTGCACCAATAAGCATCAGCTTAGCAATGACAACTTTGGGGACGGTTTTAAATTTTAAAAATGGTAAAAACACTAATGTCGCTAGAGCTACACGTATTAGCACGCTAAACCATGCATCAACTTGGCCTGCCAAGTACACGCCGATTAAACTAAATGAAAAAGCCCAAAGTAGGGTGGTAGCTAACAGGTAGGTCATGGTTGAGTTATCTTTGCAAAAAATACGATTCTATACCAGTGAGCGATAAAATAATAATCGTATAATAAAAAGCTCCGCTAAAGCTGCGGAGCCTGTAGTTTTTATTGTTGTGCTACAAACTGTTTTGCATCGGCTTTTAGTTGCTCTAGTGCCGCTTTGTTGTAATAACGACTATGCGAAATAACCCCTGTGAGTTTTTGCGTGTTGCGTACATCAACTAATGGGTTAGCAGTTAAGAAAATGATATCGGCGATTTTACCTTCTGTTAGTTCACCAAATTGCTCACTCTTACCTAAAAACTCAGGCCCAGCAAGGGTTGCTGATTGCAGTGTTTGTAAAGGTGTTAAACCGTAGTCACTAAAAATAGCCAGCTCTTGATGTAGTGATATGCCAGGATAAATAAATGAATTTAAAAAACCCGCATCGGTTCCGGCAATAATTGATACTCCAGCTTGTTGAGCTAATGGGAGTAGTTGGGCTGTTTTAACAAAGCGATCTTTACGTTGTTCTATTTGCACCTCTGTATCTTTATTAGCTCTATCTACACGCCATTGATACGTGGCTTTAAGGCCTTTGCCAATATAATTTAAAAACTCATCATCTCGATGGTTATCTTCATCAATATAGGCGGTAATTTGCCCGCCAATTAAAGTGGGTACAACTGCTGTATTATTCTCAGCCAATACTGCGTATTTATTTAAAGCGGTTTGGGTATCAATATTGGCGGTGATAATAGGTAAGGCACTACTGTATTTAAGTTCACCGGAAGCCACTTTAGCCGAAATCTCAGGCTCATTGCTTGCAGCGGCTTTTAATAAGTAGGTCATGTGTTCGATAGCATCTAATCCCGCATTAGATACGTCTGTAACCGACAGTGAAAAAGGAATATGCCCTGATATTTGATAGCCACGCTTTTTTACTTCTTTTACAGCTTTTAAATAAAGTTCAGGGGTTAATGCGCTGTCGGTGATTTTGATAAAATCGACATTCATATCATCAAGGGTATCTATCGCGGCGTTCATTTCTGCGACTGTTTCAACTTCTAAATCGCCAGGCCAAATTGAATCTTTACCTTCTAGTTTTGGTCCCGATGTATAAATTGTTGGGCCAGCTAATTGGTTGTTATTTATTTGCGATCGCCAATGCAAAACTGATTCACTTAAATCAGCAGCGGCATCACGCACCGTTGTAATACCGTATGCTAAATATAGCGGTAAGAGTTGCTTGTTTTCTTCAATAAGCGCTTCTCCACCACCAAAGTGCACATGCATATCCCAAAGGCCAGGCATTAGGTATTGATCATTTGCATCAATGTAGTTTTCAACAATATAGTTACTTTTAAGTGATTGGTTGCTACGTTTTATGATCACACCATCGCGTATGGCGAGAGATTGCTTTTGAGTTAGTAAGCCCGTTTTCACATCTATAATGGTTGCATTAGCGATAACAATATCGGCATGTTCAGTGGGTTTAGCTACACATGCAGCTAATACTAAGCAAGTTGAGAATAGCAGTGTATGTTTCATTTTTTAGCCTTGAATTTTTTATTCAGACTAGCACAGGGAAAATGAGAGGGAGTTAATTTGAGTTAGAAGGTCAATAATACAGGATGATTGTTAGAAAAATGAGAGCCTGTTGTAGGCTCTCATTAAAATTAGCTTTTGTTATTCAACTAAACCACGGCGCTTAAGTAATGCGTCAGTAGTTGGCTTTTGACCACGGAACTCAATGTAGCTTTGCATTAAGTCACGGCTGTTACCTTTTGATAGAATTTCTTTACGGAAGTTATCACCGTTTTCACGAGTAAGACCACCTTGCTCTGTCATGTGAGCAAATGCATCGGCTGCAAACACTTCAGTCCAAAGGTAAGCGTAGTAACCCGCTGAGTAACCACCGGCAAAAGTATGGCTAAAGTAGCAAGACTTATAGCGTGGTGGTACTGGGTAATAGGCGATTCCGTGTTTTTCTAGTGCTTCGTGCTCAAACTTTTGCACGTCGGTGATATTCATGTCAGAACCAAATGAGTGCCATTCCATATCTAGTAATGCCGCGGCTAAATACTCAGTTGTACCAAACCCTTGGTTAAAGTTTTGTGACTCTAAAACTTTATCAAGTAGCTCTTTTGGAATTGGCTCACCCGTTTTATAGTGCTTAGCGTAGTTAGCAAGGACTGTTGGTTCAATATTCCAATCTTCATGTGCTTGAGAAGGAAACTCAACAAAGTCACGTGCTGTTGCAGTACCGGCAAGGCTTGGGTATTTAACATCTGAGAATAAACCGTGTGCTGCATGACCAAACTCATGGAACATAGTGGTTACTTCAGAGAAGGTCATTAAGGTTGGCTGACCTTCTGCAGGCTTAGGAATATTTTGCGCATTATAAATAACAGGTTGGGTGCCTTTTAAGCCACTTTGGCCAACGTATGAGCTCATCCATGCACCACCACGTTTACCTTCACGTGCGTATGGGTCCATATAGAATAAACCAATTGCGCTGCCATCAGCGTTAAATACTTCAAACGCCATTACATCTTCGTGGTAAAGCGGTAGGTCTTTACGCTCTTTAAACGTAATACCGTAAAGTTTTTCCATTGCGAAGAACATGCCATCGTGGATCACCGATTGCATTTCAAAGTATGGCTTAACTAAAGCTGGATCTAGGTCATATTTAGCTTGGCGTACTTTTTCTGAGTAGAACGCCCAATCCCACGGTTGTACTGCAAATGTTTCGCCTGATGCATCAATTACTTTTTGAATCTCAGCAGCTTCTGCTTTGGCTTTATTCACGGCCTTTGGTGCTAAATCATCTAAAATACCGTAAACGTTCTCGGTAGTTTTAGCCATACGCGTGGTCATTACATATGACGCCCAATCTTTATAACCGAGTAACTCCGCTTTTTGTGCACGTAAGTTGGTCTCTTTAATGATAATAGGGCCGTTAGTGTCTTGTGCACGTGTTGCAGAAGCTTTAAAAATACGCTCACGAAGTTTGCGGTTTTCAAGGCTGCTTAAGATAGGCTGTTGTGTCGTGTTCACAAGCGTGATCATGTAGCCTTCTTTACCTGCTTTTTTCGCAGCAGCGGCTAGGTTTTCAATTTCGCCTTCAGACAAACCAGCTAACTCGCTTTTATCTGTCACTAGTACAACGTCTTCTTTAAATGACTTTAATACGTTTTGCGAAAATGCAGTTGATAGCTTAGCAAGCTCAGCGTTAATTTCACGCATTTTTGTTTTTTGTGTTTCGTTTAGCTTTGCACCGGCATTAATAAACTTAGTGTAGTAAAACTCAACTAAACGTTGATCTTCAGCGTTTAAGCTGTCTTTATCGTTATACACACTTTCAACACGGTTAAATAGTGCTTTATTTAGGAAGATATCATCAGAATGGGCTGACAATACAGGTGCCATTTTAGCGGCAATACGTTGGTATTCTGAATCAGAAATTAAACCCGATAAGTTATAAAATGCAGTTGAGACACGATCAAGAAGCTCACCAGAGAATTCCATTTCAACTAACGTATTCTCGAATGTTGCAGGTGCTGGATTATTAGCGATAGCAGCAATTTCAGCCTTTTGCTGTGCAATACCTGCATCGAAAACAGGTTCATAATCTTTTGTTCCAAATTTATCAAACTCTGGCGCCATATATTGCAGTGGGCTTGGCTTCATTAAAACGTTATCAACATTCATTGTTTGTACTTGCGTTGCTTGTTCAGTTGAATCTTCAACTTGTTGTGAACTACAAGCTGAGAGTAATAAAGCGCTGGCGATAGTGCTAGCGATGAGAGATTTGCGCATAAGAGCTCCAATAAAAAAATTAGCCTTTAAAAACAAGTAAGGCATTAGCATCCTAACTTAGCAAATTTTGGATTATATACAACAAAGTTTATCGGTTTATTGGGGGGATTGAGCGCAAAAAATAAGAAAAGCAGATAAGTTATCGGTAAAAATTAAAAAGTAGCTTAATTATAAACGCTATAAAAAAGCTACTTTTGGGTTGTTGTCATATTACCTAATGGGTAATTTAGAAAATAGTTAATCATGCTAGGCAAAATTAGTTGTAGCCGAGTACAAACTTCTTTTCGCTACCAAAACCTTCCGGTTGTGCATGACCAAATTCTTTATTAATTGAATTCAGCGTTTGCTCTTGCTCAGCCAATACACATAAAATTTTGTTACGGTAAGCTAAGCTTGATTCGAATAGCGCTAGATCAACCAATGGCTGTAAGCTGGCTAATTTTTGATTTAAGGTTAATTGTGACATCGCGTTCTCCTCGTGCTGTATTGACCTTACAATATAGGTATAGCAGCGGTTGTAAATAATTGTTAATATTTTGTTCATAAAGAGCATAGTGAACTTAATCGTTCTGCACTTAAAGGGTATTATGGCGTGTCAAACTTACTTAACCCTGAATAGCTAAACTTTTTTCTGCGGATGGTTATGAACTTAGAACAGGTCGTTCATTTTTTTTGTAATCTAGTTTAAGGCGCAGCGATATTCACTTCAGTATTTACAAAGTGTTTGAGTAATATAATGTTGTTATTTGATTCCCGCGGTGCGATATCGACTTAGGTGGTGAGATTGTGATGTCGCGTAAGGACTATCAAAGCTAAATTGATTTAATCGCTGGGGATTATTGAATAGGTATAAATGCCTTGAAACAGTAATGCTCCAAGGCTTACTTATTATTGTAAAGTACCAAGTTTTTTAAGCTTCAAAGAAAAGCCAACAATTAAGGTACCAAAAATAACGGCGTATGTTGCAACTAACCACAGCAGGGTATGAATACCCGCACTTGGGTTAAACACAAGGTATAAACCAAATGTTACCGACAATACACCAGTAATAATCAATAGCCATTCACCTGATATTTCTGCCCTTAACTTGACCGCAACGAGTATCTCAACAGCGCCAATAGCAATTGCCCAAGCAGCTACATAATAAAGTAATAAAATAGTTGTTACGTTTGGCGCAAGCAAGGTAACCAATCCAGCAATAATAGATAACACACCGCCCACTAATAACCATTGCCAATAAGGATTATGTTGTTTGGAATTCCATGCAACCCAACTGCGTAGTATACCGTCAAATAAAAAGTAACCAGCAAAAAACAATAACATAATACTTAACGATGCTTCGGGGGCTAACCAAGTTAGTACCCCTAATACGATTGCTATTAGTCCACGTATAAAAAGCACGGACCAGTTTTTTGCAAGTGTTGTTGTTAGATTCATCTTGTTCCTTAATGATAAGCATAAGTTTACGAATTTCGAATACACTATACGTTAGTCTGTGAGGTTATTTAGGTCAAACTTTGTTCTTTTTAACTAAAAACGGATTTATTAGGATTATGAAGGCTAGCGCGTGTTTATCTTTTGAGGTTCAATTAGCAGGAGTGTGTTTGGTATTTAGGCAAGGCAAAGCCTGTTGTGGTGCTATCCTTAGGTTTTATTATAAATGCGATTAACTCTTTGTTGCTTACATGGATGTAGATAAAGGCGTAAGCAGGACGCGAAAGCTTTGCAGCACTTTTACACTGTGTGAGAATTCAAACTCCACAAGACGTTTTGCCTTTATGTCAGCTTGCAAGCAGCATTGGATGACCATGAAAAAATAGCAGATGATCCTTGCCGTGTTAAATTCAAAGGGTTCACACCTTGGGCATTACAAATTGATGTACTAAGCTATGTTAACACCATCGATTTTGCTGTTTATATGGAAGTAATTGAAGAGCTAAATATGGCAATACTTGGTTTACTAAATGAACATAACTGTGAGCTGGCAAATCCTGAATTTGCCAGAGTAAGTGCCTAAATACGAAATAAACGATTTAACCATGTAAGAGATACTTATTATCATTTACATGGTTTGGCTACAATTTTGCAGTTGCTTGATACAGGACATATGTCCGCTAAAGTTGAAAATAATTGCATAAAATGGTCTAAGTTCGCTGATTGTGTCGTTAATTGTTGTAAAAAGATTATTTAAATGTACATATTTATGCAGTAATAATGTCATGAAGTGTTATAATCTTCATCGTTCGTTCAGCCTCACTACTTCGTTTTGCACTCTCGACAGTGAGGTCCGCGCAGCTTAATATAAGGCGCGAAAAATTGGCCGAGCCCGCTAAGTGAACTAGCGCAACACATACACCGTTGAACAAGAGTGCACACAAAAGGCTAAACCCCAACATGAAAGCAATGAAAAGATCTACGTTAGCAACCCTTATTAATGCAACGTTGTTCTCTGCAGTAGCAGGTACTTCATTTTCAAGCGCAGCAGAAGACGCCCCCGCTGCAGAAAAAAGCAATCAATTAGAAGTTATTCAAATCACCGCACGTAAACGTGTAGAAAACGCACAGGAAGTTCCTGTAGCGGCATCTGCTTTACAAGGTGATGGGTTAGAGGCAGCAAGCTCTGCTGGTATGGATATTCGCTTTTTAAATGCGAAAATCCCAAGTTTAACTGTTGAATCTTCATTTGGTCGTTCATTCCCACGCTTTTATGTTCGTGGTCTTGGTAACTCAGATTTCGATTTGAACTCATCGCAACCAGTATCTTTAGTGGTAGATGAAATCGTTCAAGAAAGCCCTATTTTAAAAGGCTTCCCTGTATTTGATACGGGGCGAGTTGAAGTTCTTCGTGGACCTCAAGGAACGCTGTTTGGTCGTAATACACCGGCTGGCTTAGTTAAAATTGATTCTGCGCGCCCAACGCAAGATTTTGAAGGTTATGCTGCTTTATCTTATGGTTCATTCAATTCAATCGATTTTGAGGGTGCTGTAAGTGGTGGATTAACTGATAACTTATCTGCTCGTGTATCTTTATTACGCCAAGAGCGTGATGATTATATTGATAACCGTTTAGCAGGCAACGAAATTGATGACGCTACGGGCGGCTATCAAGAAACTGCGGCGCGTGTGCAGTTTTTATATGAGAAAGATGATTTAAGTGCACTATTTAATTACCACACTCGTGATTTAAATGGTAAACCAATTGTATTCCATGCAAATGCTATTGAAGCGGGTACTAATAATCCTCGCGCTGATTTTGACCCAGAAGTTATTTATCAAGATTCAGTACAGTTTGCGACGCAAAATGTAGAATCTCAAGGTGCAAGCTTAAAAGTTGAATATGACTTTAATGACTACACTTTAACGTCAATCACAGGTTGGGAAAGTGCAGAGATTTACTCACGCGCGGATGTTGATGGTGGTTACGGTTGTGGTAATACATTTGTTCCTGGCTGCCCTACACCTGAGATGGGACCAGGTTTCATATTCTTAGCATCTGAAACGGCAGATGCACTACCAGATCATAATCAATACACGCAAGAATTACGTTTATCGAGTGACTTTGCTGGTGATTTTAACTATCAAGTGGGTGCTTTTTATTATAATGAAGAGCAGGTCATTGAGACTTATGGTTATGACGGTTTAGGTGCAAATTTCTTAACGGGTTATGTACGCCAAGATCAGGAAACGACTGCATGGGCTGTATTCGCGTCAAGTGAATATCAGTTAACTGATAAGTTAGAAATCACTGCTGGTTTACGTTATTCAGATGATAAGCGAGACTTTACTGCATCACGTTATGCATCACCAGAGTCAACTACCGCTAACTTAACTAAATCAGTGGCACCAGAAGATAGCCATGTATCATGGGATTTAGCTGCTGCTTATAAATACTCAGATGACGTAAATTTATTTGTTCGTGCTGCTAATGGTTTCCGTGCACCGAGCGTTCAAGGTCGTATTTTATTCAGTGATGATGTAACCGTTGCCGATTCTGAAACAATTAACTCAATCGAAGCAGGTATCAAGTCAGACGTACTTGATGGTAGCGGCCGTATTAATGCAACCGTTTTTTACTATCAAATGGATGATCAGCAGCTAACGGCTGTTGGTGGTGATGCAGGAAATACAGCTCGTCTGCTCAATGCAGATAAAACAGTTGGTTATGGTTTTGAACTAGATACTCAGTGGGTATTATCAGACAACTTTGATGCGACATTTAACTTTAGTTATAACAATACTGAGTTACAAGATGATGGTTTATACTCACAAGGTTGTTTTGCTTGTACTATAACAGATCCGCTTACAGGTCAAGGTTATAGCTTAGACGGTAATAGCTTACCGCATGCGCCAGAGTGGATTGCTAACTTTATTTTACGCTATACAAAAGAAGTAGGTGATGGTGAGTTTTACGCTTACACTGATTGGTCTTATCGTAGCGAAATTGACTTCTTCTTATATGAGTCAGTTGAATTTACTGGTGAGGCTCTACTTGAAGGTGGCGTGCGCACTGGTTATAAGTGGTTCTCAGGTGACTATGAATACGAAGTTGCTGCATTTGCGCGTAATATAACTGATGAGCAAGTATTTATTGGCGGTGTTGATTTTAGTAATAATTCAGCCATCGTGAATGAGCCACGCTTTATTGGCGCAGAGTTTAAAGTTAACTTCTTTTAAAGTTAATTAAATACATATAAAACCCGCTTTTAAAGCGGGTTTTTTCGTTTATATTACTATCTGTTACTGCTAAAGTAGCATTAATTATAATTTAAAGAGAATGCCCATGGCTGGATTTTGGAATTACCGCGTAATTTTTTGTGAAGCTACCAAAGATGAAGCAGCACAATATCAAATTCATGAAGTTGAATATAACCTAAATGGTAAAGTATCTAACTGGTCTGAAACCGGTGCTGCACCATTTGGTAACACGGTTGAAGAACTACAAGCAGATAGTGAACGCCTAAAAACGGCATTTGATAAGCCGGTACTAAAAGTGGTTCGTAAAGAACGTGGTTATGAACTTGTTGACGTTGAAACCGGTGAAGAGGCCTTTGCCGAGCCACCAGCAGGCTTAACGCAATAATGTAAAATGAAAAGGTGCCAAGTGCACCTTTTTTAACGCTTTAAATAAGGAGTGACGATGACTTTACAGGCAATTTTATTTGATATGGACGGTACCTTGGTTGACTCCGAAAGTGTGCATTTTAATTGCTGGAATGACATTTTAGCCGAGTACGGTATTCGTTATGAAGAAGATGAGTTTTGTCAGCGTTTTTCAGGTAAAGCGACCGTAGAAGCCGCAAAAGAAGTCGTTGCTCTTTATAACTTGGCAATTACTCCGCAAGCGCTTGCTCAAAGAAAGTATGATTACTTTAGTGAGTTTGTCACAACTCACTTGCCACCACTTATGCCATTTGCAAAAGAAACCTTACTCGCGGTGAAACAAACGGGTCTAAAGATGGCGTTAGTGACAGGCAGTGCACGAGATGAAGCCTTACCTATCCTTAAAGGGTATGGTTTTTATGAACTGTTTGACTGTGTAGTAACAAAAGATGATGTGGTTAACCCAAAACCTGCAGGCGACCCGTACTTATTAGCACTGCAAACACTGTCGATTAGCCCTGAAAATGCCGTCGCGGTTGAAGATACCAATACTGGTGTGACAGCTGCTTTTAACGCAGCGCTTGCTGTGGTAGCGGTGCCTAATAAACATACTTTAAATCATGATCTAAGCAAAGCGACGGCACAGTTAGTTAATTTGCAGGAGTTTTTGCAATGGGTACAAAATAAACTATAGTTTAAGTATCTATTTTGTAAGGATACGACCATGAAAAAAGGACTCTATACTTTATTATATTCTTGGCTAATTTTACTAAACTTACCTTGTTTATCCCAAAGCGTTGATGAAGCAAGTATTTCACCACACGTACAACTTGCGAAAGTGTATGAGCAAAGCAACAAAGTTGATGTGTCTGAATACTTAGTTAGTGAAAAGTTTGACGGCGTGAGAGCTATTTGGACAGGTGCTGAATTTGTCACGCGAAATGGCAATCCTATTAACCCTCCAGCTTGGTTTAGCAGTGTGTTGCCTAATGTATGGCTCGATGGGGAGCTTTGGACACAGCATAATGACTTTGCAGCTATAAGTGGAATTGTGCGCACAGCCACACCGGTAGACAGTGATTGGCAGAAGGTGACTTTTCGTGTGTTTGATATGCCCGATCAGACAAACCCTTTCAGCATTCGTTATAAGAATTATCAGCAACTGGTTCAAGTCATTAATAAACCACATATCATTGCTGTAGAGCAACACCAGTTTTCATCAAACCAAGCGCTTACCGCCTTTTTTGAACGTATAACTAAACGCGGTGGAGAAGGGGTTATGCTGCACCTTGCAAGCGCAAAACATCAAAATGGCCGTACATCAGCACTATTAAAACTCAAGCCTTACTTTGATGACGAAGCCATTATACTTGGCTATTTACCAGGTAAAGGTAAGTACTTAGGTATGCTTGGTGCAATGCGAGTTAAAAATGAAGCCGGCATTGAATTTACTATCGGCACCGGCTTTAGTGATTTACAAAGGCAAAATCCCCCCGCTATTGGTGCAAAGATAACGTACCGTTATCATGGCTATACAAAAAATGGATTACCTCGCTTTGCCAGCTTTTTACGTGAGCGTGTGCAGGAATAACATTTTAAAGCGGCGTTAAATGTGCTAAATTGCGCGGCCTTTTTGTCGTCAATGTGGTGAAGCAATGGTAGTAGGTTTTGATTATGGTAGCTCTAATTGTGCAATGGGTATCATCGGCGAGAATAATCTTGTGGAACTTGTACCTCTGGAGCAAGGTAAGCATTACTTGCCATCGACTCTATACACTCACCATAGTGCATTAGTCGTTGATTTTGTTGCTAAGCACCTAACTGGCACTTCATTCGAACACGATTATAAAAGCCAGCGCCAAGCCTTGTTAAATACATTGCCACGTATAAAGTCTGACCTTGATTTAGCGGTTAATGAACAAAGCTTATTTATTGGCCGTGAAGCAATTAACGAGTATGTGCAATTTCCTGAAGAAGGTTACTTTGTTAAATCGCCGAAATCATTTTTTGGCGCAACGGGCTTAAAACAAGGGCAAATCAACTTTTTTGAAGACATTGCAACAGCAATGATTTTAAAAATAAAACAACGCGCTGAAGCGTCTTTACAACAATCCTTAACACATACAGTGATTGGCCGCCCAGTCAACTTTCAGGCTGTGGGTGGCGAAGAGTCAAATCAGCAAGCCATTGGTATTTTGGAACGCGCCGCTAAACGTGCAGGTTTTAAAGAGGTTGCATTTTTATATGAGCCTTTAGCCGCAGGGATTGATTATGAAAGTAATTTGACTCAAAACCAAAAAGTACTCGTAGTTGATATTGGTGGTGGTACGAGTGATTGCTCATTTGTGCAAATGGGCCCTGTTTTTCGTGGTCATAGCGAGCGTGATAATGACTTCTTAGCCCACAGCGGTAAACGTATCGGTGGAAACGACCTTGATATTGCACTGAGTTATCACGGTTTAATGCCATTATTAGGTCTTGGGAGTTCGTTTAAATCGGGTTTACCATTACCTAATCAACCTTTTTGGCAGGCATGTAAAATTAACGATGTGAATTTGCAAAGCCAATTTTATGCGCAAACACATACACGCGAGCTAATGACTCAACTTCGTGAAGTAAGTGAACCTGAGCTGTATCAACGGTTAATTAATTTACAGCAAAATAAGCAAGGGCATCAGTTAGTGCAACAAGGGGAAGCCGCCAAAATTGCCTTATCGTCTGAGCAAAGCCATAACTGCAATTTAGACTTCTTAGCAAAGGATTTATCTAAAATATTGAATTTAAGTGATCTAGCGTTAGCTGTTGATGACTCTATAAGTCAAATAGTGACCTTGGCTAAAGAAGCAATTAAAGAGGCTGGTGTTGCACCTGATGTTATTTATCTAACTGGTGGCAGTGCTCAGTCACCTTTAATAAAAGCCGCACTTAAGCAACATTTAGGTGATATTAATATGGTGAACGGCGATCACTTTGGTAGTGTTACCGCCGGTTTAACTAAGTGGGCAAATATGCTTTATAAGTAAGCAGGTGCTTACTTATAAATCTACTTGCCGAGTTGCGAGGTATTTTTCGTAATCCGGCAAGGTACGCTCAAGCTCACTATTCATTAACGTTGAGCTTAATAACATATCTGCACTGACTTCATTACAGGCAACGGGAATATTCCATACTGCAGCCAACCTTAGTAACGCTTTGACATCAGGGTCATGGGGTTGTGATGCAAGTGGATCCCAAAAAAATATAAGCATATGGACTTCGTGCTCCGCAATCTTTGCGCCGAGTTGTTGATCGCCACCCATAGGGCCACTCAATAGCTTTACAACGTTTAACCCGGTGGTGCGTTCGATTAAATGTCCGGTGGTGCCCGTGCCATACAATGTATGCTGGCTAAGGCTAGCATGGTGTTTCTTACACCAAGCTTGAAGGGCTGCTTTTTTACCATCATGGGCAACTAGAGCGATATTTTTCTGTGCTGGGAGTGACTGTAATTTTTGTTCCATGTTGACTCTTATTTTTATTAAATCAGTAAATTAATGGCCAGTGCTATAAATACTACGCCAGTTATACGATCAATCCAAATCTGGCTTTGTGGATGTGCTCTAAAATAGTTTGCAATTTTATCGCCAAAGTAAATATAAGTGCAGTCGATAGGAAAAGCAAAAAGAGGGTAGAGTAAACCAAAAAATGCCAGTTGAAACGTGGTTGAACCCGACAACGTCGGATCAACAAATTGTGGTATAAAAGCAATAAAGAACAGCGCCACTTTTGGGTTAAGCACTTCTGTCATCATCGCTTGTAACATTACATTGGATTTCTTCTTAGTGCTTACGTGAGGCTTATCTTCGCTATTGCATTGTGGTTGCATAAACGTGCTTTTAAGCATAGCAGCGCCTAAGTAACAAAGGTAGGCAGCGCCAGCGTACTGCACTGTTGCATAAGCTGTCTCAGAGGCTTTTAAGATAGCTGTTAAACCAACGACGGCAAATAAAGTATGTACTACGCCACCAAGGGCAAAACCAAAAGCGCTTTGTAAACCCGCAGCGCGGCCGTTAGCAAATGTTTGTGCCATTAAAAATGCATTCGATGGCCCAGGTGCGACTGCTATTAAAAAACTCGCCGCTAAAAATGATAATACAAACTCAGGGTTGACGAGCATTACTTTGTCACCTCAGTTGTTGGGTGATAAATGTTTGCTTTGCGCGTGATTAAAATTAGCCACAGTGGTAACAATAGCAATAAATGAAAGGCAATAAATTGTGGTGCATTAAAGGGCAGCACTTGGGTTAGTATGACTAATACACCTGCACCACTCATTTGCATTAAGCCAATCAGTGCCGATGCCGTACCTGCTTGCTTTGGAAAATGTGACAAGGCCATGCCCGCTGCGGAGCCTAAACTCAGTGCAAAGCCAAGTGCAGCAATCAAAATGGGCAACATAAAAGTAAATGCAGTTTTAAACTGGCTTAAAAAGAGTATAAGAATACCGGAGAATATTAATAAACTGACTCCGAGTTTTAATGCTCTTTGGCTGTGTCTTTTGATATACAAAGGGGCAATAAAGCTAGCAACAATACTGATAATAGCATTAAGGGTAAACCAAAAGGTAAAGTCACCCACAGTGCCGCCCAGCTCAGTCATGATCCAGCCAGGAGCAAGGGTAACAAATGCTAAAATTGCTGACATTGCTATCATGCATAATAGGCTATTAAAAAAGAACACCTTAGTGGTAATAATCGGCGTAAATCGACGTAAGTCTAGTATATGCCCTTGATAATGACTATCACTTGGTCTTGTTTCTTTAAAAAACAGTAGGGTAATTATAAGGCCTAGGCAGGCGAAGCCTGCTAAAAATAAGAAGTTCATTCGCCAGCCAAATTGTACCGTTAACCAAGCGCCTAAAATTGGTGCGAGTGCAGGCACAAAACAGACAATTCCATTTAAGTAAGTGATCATTTGGCCACTCTTAGCACTACCGTAAATGTCTCGTACAATCGAAAATGCCACCACAAAAGTCGCACAAGCGCCAAATCCTTGTAGTGCTCTAGCAATCATTAAAACACTAAAGTTGGGTGCTAGGTAGGCTAGTAAGCCAGCGATGCCATAAAGGCTTATTCCTGTAATGGCGATGGGTTTACGACCAAATTTATCAGCTAAGGGCCCAGCAATAAGCTGACCCAAACCAACAGTGAGCATAAAAATCGCGACGGTGAGTTGTACTTTTTGTTCACCCACTTGCAATGCCTGTGCAATATCAGGGAAAGCTGGGAGGTAAATATCAATTGCCAAAGGGCAGAAGATGATCAGCAGGGCGAGAATTAAAATAACACTAAGATGACTATGGCGATTGGTTGTGGGCATGAATACTCCTTTTGCCGCGTATTTTAGGTCTGCAAGGATAAAAAAGAAAGGCTATTTGGCCCCTCTAGACAAATATAGCTAACAAGGTCGTTTAAATGCACTTCTGTTAACTGGTCTGATGTGTTAGTTTTGTGAATAATAAAAATTTGCTTGAGAAAAATAATGAGTGATAAATCCGCTACTTTAAAAACATGGCTAAAATTAAAAAAATTACCGTTAGGGAATTGGCTATTTACCAAAGCAGTCTGCTTTAAAGCCCCATATTTCGGCTCTATGAAGCCCTATATTCTCGATGTTAAAGATGGCTATTGTAGTGCAGTCGTTAAAAATCGTCGTAGTGTCCATAATCACATAGGTACCATACATGCAATTGCGCAATGTAATTTGGCTGAATTATGTGCTGGGGTTATGGTTGACGCCACTGTGCCATATAAAACCCATCGCTGGATCCCAAAAGGAATGACGGTTAATTATTTAGCAAAAGTGGATACAGATGTGACAGCTATTGCTGAGATTCAGTTACCAAGACCATGGATTGATAAAGAAGACTTAGTGGTTCCGGTCAAACTGTATAATACCCGCAATGAGCTTGTATTCACCGCAGATATTACAATGTACATTACTAAGAAAAAATAACCTTATTCTTTTTCTACGGCTTGTTTGTTGAAAAAAGACAAGTCGTTATCACCTTCGTTTAAAACCGATGTTAGCTCAGGTTTTGACTCAATTGATTGACTGATCAACTCAACAGTTTCGGCCTCATGCCGCTGTTTTAAGTTACCCTCAATAACAGCACCAGCTTCAATGCTTAACGTATCTTGATAAACATCGCCGTGTACTTCGGCAGTCTGTTCAATCGTGACTTTACTCGCGTTGAGTGAGCCAATAATTTTGCCTTTGACAATAACGCTATCTGCGACAACACTACCTTCAACAGTACCTGTGGTACCAATTACAAGATGACTAACTCTTACATCACCATCAATTCTGCCATCTAGTTGTACTTCGCCTTGGCTCACAAGAGAGCCTGTTAAGCGCACATCTTCAGAGATGATCGAAGGAGCATGGTTAGTTCTTTTAAGTTGGTTACCAACTGAGCTAGTATTAGTTTGCTTTTTTTTACCGAACACGAGAGAGCGCCTTTGTAATTTTAACTGGATTAACATGTTTGTCGTTAAGTAACACTTCATAGTGTAGGTGAGTGCTCGTACTTCTGCCAGTACTGCCCATCAAGCCAATGACATCATTTTTAGTAACCGATTGTCCTTTTTTAACTTTAATTTTATTAAGGTGGCCAAAGCGTGTTACAAAGCCATTTTTATGCTCAAGTTCAATAAAGTTACCATAGCCGCCATTGCGTCCGGCTCGTAGTACGGTGCCATCGGCAGGGGCAAAAATTTCAGTTTTATGCCACCCAGCTAAATCAACACCTTTATGAAAAGCACGACGACCATTCATTGGATCTTTACGTAAACCATAGCTGCTCGAAATATAATAGTCAGCAGCGGGTAGTGACTGTGGAAGTTCGCTGAGTAAACTCTCTAGGTTGTTCAGAGATAATAGTTTATCGGCAGTGGCTAAAAATTCGCTGGGGATCCTTGATTCATCAAATAAGTTCAACGGACCACCTTGGGCTGAATCATTAACTGGATAATTTAATTGATTTGCAAGCGCTGTATCAAGGCCTGCACCTTTGAGCATTGTTAAAATGTTTTGTTGGCGCTGATCAATATGCGTTTCTAGCTTATTAAAGCTTTGCTTATATTGCGTACTGAGTGCAGCTAGGCGTTGCTCAAACGAACTGCTTTGCTGTCGTGGTATATGACTTCCTTTACTTTCATCTATTAACGGCTCATGTAAGTCGCTTTGTTGCTGTTTTTCTTCAAGTTCAAGTGTCGTACTATCTTCAGTTTTACTTAGAGAGTCGGGTAGTGATTCAATCATGCTTTGTAGTAATGCATGCTTTTGTTCGAGTGTGGCTAATTGTTCTAACTGTTGTTCATGCAGGCGCTGTTGCGCTTGTTGCTGCTGTTGCCATTTTTGTTGTTTTGTTATTTGGCTTTGCTCAATATCAGAAATTATATTGGTTTGGCTATAAACCTGCAAAGTAGAAACTGTTAACCAAGTTATTGCTGTTAAAATACAAAATACGGCAAAAATTTGTAGCCAAGGGGCTAAGATCACATGCTTCACTTCACCATTTTGACGGATCAAAAGCTGTCTAACTGGGAATAATTTGTGATAAAAAGACTTAATAAATACTGACATGGCTTATAAATACTGGCTATTAACTAGATTAAGATAGCAATTTGATATAAAAAAGCCAGAAAAAAATTGTAACCTTTACAATTTAGTGTGTAAAAAGCGCCCAACTGGGCGCTTTCATTTTTTTAACACGTAGTTAAAAAGTTAGGTTGTTTAATCACTTAGCAGGTAGAACTGTGCCTTCAACAGAGCCAAAGCCAATTCGAGCAAAGCCGTCTTTTTCACACCAGCCGCGCATGATTACATTATCACCATCTTCTAAAAAGCTACGTTGCTCTCCATTGCTTAGCGTGATCTTCTCTTTGCCACCACGAGATAGCTCGAGTAAAGAGCCTGCTTCTTCGTGAGTAGGACCCGATTGCGTGCCTGAACCTAGCATGTCACCTGGCATAAAGTTACAACCATTGACGGTATGGTGAGTAACCATTTGGGCCACCGTCCAGTATGAATGCTTAAAGCTTGATTTAGACACTTGTGCTGGTGTATGGCCTTCGTCACGCATTTTCTGCGTTTCAATCTGTACATCCATTTTAATATCAAAAGCACCGTGCTCACGGTTATGCGTTGACTCTAAATAATCTAATGGTTGTGGGTCATTTTTATCACGGGTCCATGAGGTTCTGTATGGAGCCAACGCTTCGGTAGTGATAATCCATGGCGATACTGTTGAAGCAAAGTTTTTCGCAAGAAATGGACCTAACGGTTGGTATTCCCATGCTTGTAAATCACGTGCTGACCAGTCATTGAAAACACAGAAACCAAATACGTGATTTTCTGCATTTTCAATAGCAATGGCGTCCCCTAATCCGTTACTTTTACCTAAGTAAATACCTAACTCTAATTCATAATCTAAGCGTTTACATGGGCCAAGTGATGGGACATCGGCATCTGGCGCTTTAGTTTGGCCGCTAGGACGATGGAAAGTTTGTCCTGATACATCAATTGATGATGAACGGCCGTGGTAACCAATTGGCACCCACTTGTAGTTAGGTAGTAATGGGTTATCTGGACGGAATAAACTGCCTACGGCTGTTGCATGATAAATTGAAGTATAAAAGTCAGTGTAATCACCGATGCGACACGGCAGGGCAAATTCAATATCAGCTTGAGCGATTAATGTATCAGTTAGTTTTGTTTGCTCGGGTGCACCTTCACGTAGTGCTTTAGATAAAGCTAAACGCAGTGCTGACCAGTATTGCTGACCTAGGCCCATAAATTCGTTCAAGGTAGGTTGGCTTGCAGCAGCAACCGCTGTTTGGGCGTCACCAGAAAAAATAGCGAGCTCGTTTACTTTTGCAAGATCAATAACGTGATCGCCAATGGCAACGGCACCGCGAAAGGCTTCATTGCTATTTTTACGGCGAACTTCTGCAAAAGGAAGGTTTTGAATTGGGAAGTCGCAATTCTCTGCGTTGGCTGATTCAACCCAGCTAGTTAAATTAATATCATGGGTTTCGTTAATGAGGCTCATATTCTTTCCTTATGGTTCGCGCTGATTGGATACACTAGTATATGGAGGCAATCAGCACAAATTTAAACGACAAAAAGCAGCGATTTCGCTGCTTTTTAATTTCTTTTTTAAAACTTATAAAACGCCGCGACGCTCTTGATCACGCTCAATCGATTCAAACAGCGCTTGGAAGTTACCTTCACCAAAACCGCCGTCATCAACACGTTGGATCATTTCGATAAAGATAGGGCCAAATAAGTTTTTAGAGAAAATCTGTAGTAGGTAGCAGTTTTCGCTTTGGCTATCGACTAAAATTTGGTGCTCACGGATTTTTTCTTTGTCTTCAGCAACCCAAGGTACACGGTCAAAAATCGTGTCATAGTACTCAGGAATAATATCAAGTGTGGCAATTGTTGATTTATCTAACTTATCTAACGAGCTAACTAAGTCATCTGTTAAGAATGCTAAATGTTGAACACCTGGGCCATTGTACTCACCTAAGTATTCATCAATTTGGTTATTATCGTTGCCTTTACCTTCGTTAATTGGAATAGAGAAGGTACCGCACGGTGATTTAAGTGCATAAGAAAGTAGCGCTGTTTTTTGACCTTTAATGTCAAAGTAACGCACTTCGGTAAAACCAAACACGTCTTTATAGAAGTTAGCCCATGTTTCCATAGTGCCTTTATAAACGTTGTTTGTTAAGTGGTCGATGCGCAAGAAGCCCTTGTCAGCAACAATATTTTGTTCGCTTAAATCTTCAAAATCATTTTCATAGATAGAACCATTATCACCAAATTGTTCAATGAAATAGATTAAGCTGTCGCCAATACCGTAAATTGCTGGGTATGGTAGGTCTTTATGGGTTGAGTCAGTCGCTGGTTTTGCCCCACGCTCTACAGCTGTTTCGAATGCTTTTTGTGCATTCTCAACACGCCAACCCATCGAACAAATAGCTGGGCCATGGCTTTTTGCAAATTCAGCAGAAAAACCGCCGCGCTCGTTATTCAGTAAAAAGTGAATATCGTTTTGATTATAGTAAACGATATCTTTACCTTTAAATGTTTTTAATTTAGAAAAACCAAAATCGGTAAATACTTTGTCCATGTAGTCAGCGTCTGGGGTTGCGTACTCAGTAAATTCGATACCAACTAAACCTAAAGGGTTTTTTACTTCACTCATTTTAATTCTCCCGCAATTTTTAAGCACTGCGTTTTGTTGTATTTAATAGCGCAGATGATTAACCATAAATTGCATGAGGGGAAGAGGGGGCAATTATTTAGCTCAGAGGAGGTTTGTAAATTAAATGGGACGGTGAGTCAAAACTGAATTGCAGGTTCTGGAATACCGTTATATAAGCTTGAGATTTTTCACTTTAAAAATAATACTAATATATTTTTTGATATTGATTTATATAGTATTTATAAGACTTTTAGGAAAGTCGCAGGGTAAATAATAGGACCGTTTCTCTCTATATCTCACCCTGCGGTTGTAATTATTTGTTTACGTTTTTAGCGCGATTGTTAAAAAACTTGCTACGTTGTTCAAGCCAGAGATTAGGCATGATAGTGGGGGCGTTTTGATAATGGCGTTCCACAGTTTGATTTAGTTCACGAGTGCTCGGTATAAATTGCAGTTGTTGCTGCGCACCACTCATTGTCTTTATTTCATCTCGAGTCATACTTCGCCCAGCGTATAACAGCGCATTTAAATAACCGGGTTCTGTTTCATAATCATCGTCAGTTAAAAGTAGTACGGCTTTATTAAGTGCCCAGCGACTGTTTATTTCACCTTCAGTTTTCACTCCTGCTAACTCACCATCTACATACACTTCAAATACACCATTGCTTGGTGCGGTATAAAAGACAAATGCGATGCGATGCCAAGTATCAGGTTGAGTTGCACCAAAATACCCACTCTTACTTGTTGATTTGCCTAATGCCCCTTCGGGGTTAATAAAAATATCGGCATCGTCTTCGGGAGTATTTTCTATGTTTGTTTGGATCAGTGCACGGTAGATATCCTTAGCGGCAAATGGCCAATATATATCCATGACTATTGTGTAATCTGATACTAATCCTTGCTCTGCAAAATCGCCATTAGCTGGAGTATTTAAATTAATAATTAAGCCTTCATTTGGTGCATGATCGCTAAAAGCCATGACGCCAGATGGGCCATCAATTAAATCATCTATTTCTAGAGAGGTGGTGGTATCGAATGCACTTTCTCTTGGTCCCCAATTTGTAGTATTTGGATCATAGTAGTTTAGTGTTGACGGTCCATAGTCTGCTTTGAATGGATTACTTGCATCGTTAAAGTTCCAAATAGTTATATTATCAATACTTTGGCACGCATTTAGAGGTTTATCTGTATCTATATGTAAACACTGACTGGTACGATAGCGGGCATATTTATCAAGTAGTTCCCAGGTTTCAGCTAATAAAGCAGGTTCAGTGAAACTTATACCGTTAAAGAATAGTTCACCATTAAATGCGGGCCCTTTTTGTAAAGCTAAAGTGTAATTACTGTCATCATTAATAGACTTAGGAAGAAGCGATATCCAGTCAGGTTGACTAGAAACAATGGTTTTTAATTGCGAGCCTGACACTGTTACCTGATAGATAGCGCTAAAACCTGGCGTGTTAGAAGGCTGTCTTTCGACTTTAAAGGCATTATGAAAATCTTCTTGTGTTAGTGTGCCCGGTGTCCAGCGAGTTTGTACTTGAGCGGAGTCAAAAAATACAGAATCGACTTGATACTGATGCTGTGCGCTTAGCGCGGTAATTTCCATGACTTGTTCTGCTGTAGGGTAGTTTTCTGAAATTGCTATTTCAGTATTTGCATCTGGTGCATATTTACCCATTATTGAATCTATTTCACTCTGCAGCTGTTCATCAGTCGTTGAGATGGTAGATGTTGCTATAGTTTCGTAATCAATATTCGTGAGCTCTTTCGAATTTGAATCGAAAGTAAGTGTTAAATCCGTCAGCCCTTGGGCAAAGAAGTTAGGTTGTATAACAATACTGCCATTTTCTAGTAGTTGATAATTTTCGCCACCATGGGTATGTCCGCCAAGTACTAAATCTATCCCCGGAACATTTTGTGCTATACGGGTATCAGTGCCTTCACCTAGGTGGCTTAGCATCACCATGAAGTCTACATCTTGGCTATATTTACCGACTATTTCTTCAGCTATTTCTTGCCATTCCCAGTTCATTTTAAAGTTTGCGATGAAGTCTGGGATCGGTGCGGTTTCTATTGGTTGATCTAATTCATTCCAGGGCACAGATGTCATGCCAAAAAAGCCTACTTTTAGACAGCCGACTTGTACGATAGAAAACTCCACACCATCAAAGGTTTGTTCACTATTTCCAGCGTAATGGGTATTACTGGCTAGTACAATTGCATGATCATCATTAGCATACTCTAATAACTGCTGCGGTCCCCAAGCATAATCGTGGTTGCCAACAACACGGACATCAAATTTCATTGCTTTTATAGCTTCAACGGTTGCTACGCCCAATGAGGTTTGTTCAGCCACGGTGCCTTTTTCATAATCATCACCGCCATTAGTAAATAAGGTGTAGGGTTGCTCAGTTAATGCGTTGTTATAGTAACTTTTAATACGGCTAAAATACTGCTCTTTAAAGCCAAAGCGGGCGTGCAAGTCAGCAACGTGGATAAAGCGTAGAGTTTGCTCAGTTTGGTTATCTGTACAGGTTGGGCCTATATTTTTTGTTATTGTAGGTACTGTTCTTGCCTGAACGGCAAAAGTACCAAAGCTAGTCATTAATGCACTAACACTGTTTGAGCTACTGGTTATAGTTGTTAAAGGCTGCCAGAGACCATCGACCAATTGCACTATAGTCAACATTTGCTGTGGTTCAGTACTTGTAACATCAATTTTTATGGTAATAGACTTTTTGAATTCTAAGTCTTGGGGGCTAAATGTATACAGAGGAGAAACAATATCGAGTTCCTTATTAGAGATATCTAACTCGGCTTTACTAAAAATAAAAATTTTGTCAGTTGTAACGGAATTAGCGGGGGCGCTTAGTTGAACTAAATTGTTATCAAAATTTTTAACTAACCCATTACTTACTGAAATTACTAAGCCTGTTTCTTCAACTTCAAAGTTAGTATCTTTTTTCGTATCGTCACCGCCACAACCGTTTAGTAAAACTAAAGTAGTTATAAAAATAGGGAGTTTAATTAATAAAGAGAAAGACATATACCTGTACTACCAATTAATTGAATAGCTTAATCATATCAGTTATAGAAATAAGCTTGTAGAAAAATCATTCATCAACGATTCGAAAATGCATTAAATTAGTTTGTTGATTAATACTCCATAATGCTTAATTGTTTGTATTAAACATTGTTTTTAGTGACTAAAAATGAGTAAATTTAAACAGTGATGTTTTGAAAATGATAAGGCAAGATATTGCTATCTTGCCTTTCAGGAAAGTGCATTGATGCTAACGCATCAAGTTTATGAACTACTGAGCACCAGTCTCAGATAAACCTTGTTTTTCCCATATTCTGGCTTTAAAGCTCATCAGTACTAATACAATGCCTACACCTATACTAAATAATGCGATTTGTAGATATAGGTAAGGAATTTCTTCCATATTATTAGGATCAAAACCACCAGCAAGGATACCCGCAATAATGTTACCAATAGAGTAAGTAAGTACGAATATCCCCATCATTTGACCAGAGAAGCGTTGTGGAGATAAACGGCTAACAGCACTTAATGCTACAGGGCTTAAACAAAGTTCACCCACTGTATGTAAGAAGTAGGTTGTTACTAACCAATAAGGCGCAACTTTTAAGCCTTCAGCGGCGTAATGAGCTGCCATAAACATAACTAAAAAACCACTCGCCATAATGATAAGACCAAATGCACATTTGACACTGTATGACGGTGAAATCATTTTTTTAGATAGGTTAATCCAAAGGGCTGCAAAAAATGGAGATAATACAATAATAAAGATAGCATTTAATGACTGAAACCAAGCGGTAGGTATTTCAAAGCTACCAACAAGACGATCAGTGTAGTCACGAGCAAATAAATTTAGTGAAGAGCCAGCTTGTTCAAAGCCTGACCAAAAACAGGCTGAAGCTACACAAACTAGAAACAATGCCCACATGCGTCGTTTTTCAGCTTCGGTTAACTTGCCTTTAAAATAGATAATCCCAAAGTATGCGAAGAAAATTAGTGAAAACACAATCGCTACATAACCGGCAATAATCACAGGGTCAATAACTAAATTACCAGTCATTGCAGCAACAACCACTGATGCAACAATAATGACAAATGCCACAATAGCAAACCAAGTGCGAGTGATACCGCGAGGGCTTAAAGGATTAGCTGGAGCTGAACTATGACTAGGTAAATGCTTAGTGGTTAAATGATATTGAATTAGACCAATACCCATACCAACAGCAGCTGCACCAAATGCCCAGTGCCAGCCTACATTTTCCATAAAGTAACCACACACGTAGTAACCAATAATTGAACCTAAGTTGATACCCATGTAGTAGATGGCATATCCACTATCACGACGCTCATCTTCGCTCGAGTAAAGTTGACCCACCATTGCGCTGATATTTGGCTTTAATAAACCAGTACCAGAGGCTACAAATACTAAGCCAATAAAAAACGAATACTCATGCGGTACAGCCAAAATAATATGACCAATCATGATGATGATACCACCGTACCAGACCGCCTTTTGGCCACCAAATAAACGGTCAGCGAGCCAACCACCTGGTAAGCCTAAAAAGTAAACCGCACCTGTGTATAAACCATAGATAGCCGCTGCTGACGCGACAGTGAAACCAAGACCTTCTTCTTGCAAACTAGCAGTCATGAAGAGTACTAGTAAGGCACGCATGCCATAATAGCTCATTCGCTCCCACATTTCAGTGAAGAACAGTGTTGAAAGTCCTTTTGGGTGGCCGAAAAACCCCCCAGTTGAAGATGAACTCATATTTACTTCCTAACTTATATTATTATTGCGGCCTTATATTTTTGCTTTTATTGCTCGTGTAAGTAATACACTAACTGAACGGGCGGCCATGAATGTTTTTTAATGCAGCTAAGGTAATGGTTTGCTTACTAAGATGTTACTTAGTGGTAAGAGTCACACCCTTATCCTAGCTACAATTGCGGCTAAGTATACATAGACCTTATGGTTAGGGGAAGTGCTTGCGACAGTTGGTATAAATAGTGGGTACTGCCAAACAATCTCATTTTGAGAGTCTTATTGAGATTGTTTGGCATATTTTAATAGTCAGCGTAAGGTACTACAGGTGTTCCTGGGAATATCATTTCGCTGTACACCGGATTGAAATAATACCTAAAGTATAACTGTGCGTAGTTTGGCTCGTAAAAATCAGCACGGTCTAAATTAAAGAAACCACCGAAAAACCAATGCGGAGTAAAGCGGTACTCAAAACTGCCTCCGAGGTTGTAAGATATCCCTGAGCTTGAATCCCCTTCAAAGTAAGGGTTAACACCCGTTATAGACCCCCATACTTTAGCTTGTTGTTGGAGTTGTGAGTCATTGGGGAAAAAATCGCTCCCGTCATTGGTGGTCGTTGACCATGATAGCCCCGCCCGCAATCGATATATAAAGTCGTTATTTACCCGTTGGTCAAAGGTAACCGGTAGAGAAACGCCTATATAGCTTTGTGGGCTATAATAACCCCCATGGCCAAAGGTTTCTTCACTTAAATTGTACTGATAAGACCAATGCAATAAGTTAGCCCCCAGAGTTAACTCGGTATTTTTTTCGCGAATGTAGCGATGATATGCCCCACCCATAATACTATAGCGTTGGTTGTCTTTAACGTTTTTACCTTGCAATATTTGAAAATCAGTCGAGCCCCAAAAGCCCCAGTCGAGACCTAGATCATGAGATAGGTTAAAGCGTAAACTGGTTGCTCTTACACCGCCCCATATTTCATTAGTAAATACATCTTCCAAGCCTGCATACGATAATACTGAGCTAGTCACTGGGCGTTTATTCAATGTTACGCTATAGCCGAAGTCACCAAAACTGCTATTATAATCAACTCCCCAAACAACATCTTCAACTAAAAAGCCAAGTGGGGTCGTCCCTAAGTCAAATCGCCAAGTCTCATTTTCCCATGCTAAACCAATATCAAGACCTTGCTGTTTTGGTGTAATACTATTCAATGGACAATCTAAAATACATAATGCACCTTTGCCATAACGACTGCCTGAGAATGTTTCGTCAAAACGGGTTTCTTGACTCGATACCGACATTGGATCGAGCTTAATAATAGCCATCCCGTCCCATAACGAAAAACCAGCTTCTATAGGAAAAGAATTTGCACCTAAGGTCGCATCGCTTTGCGTACTTGTTTGACTACTTAAATTAATACCTGCGGTGATATAGGCTTGGTTTTGTTGCTGCATTCTTGCAAGTTCTCGTTTAGCATTATTGACATACCACGGGGCATTTTCATCTATGCTGTAAAGTTGGTAATTTAGAGAGTGGTTGTTTTTCGACCTAATACTACTGTGCGGCTCAATCGCTTCTTTATACCAGTTTTTAGCAAAATCTGCTTGTTCATGACTTTGTGCAACTTGCGCTGCTTGATAATACAACTCTTGACTATAGTTTGATTTTACAAGCAAGTCATTTGCAAGGCGTATCACATTCGCTTCGTCTTTGAAGTCTGTAAGTGCGGTCATTAGTAATTGTTGTTGATAAGTCTGTTCTTTATCAACGTCATTTATTAACCCAGCGATGATTCGGTCAGATAAAGCATCTTCACCTAATTCACGGCTAACTCTTGCCACAGCAAGCTCTGTTTCTTGAGCTAAGGCGACACCTTGCTGATATTGCTGTTTGTATAATTCAATGGCTTCATTAGAGTAGCCCAACTGGATATTTGCGTTAATCAAAGCATCGTATACAGCAGAGTTATTGGGGTAGGACTGCGTAAGTTGATTTAACAACCCAAGGCGATCTTCGCCTTGGTTAAATTTGTTTATATAATCAGCCTGTAAAATAACCCAATTAGTTTGCTGTTCTTCAGTTGCAGGTTGGGGCAATTGATAGTTAGCAAACCATTGCTTCGTTTCTTGTTCGTTATTACCTTCTAAAAGCCACTGCCCATAGGTCATATGCCAGTATGCATTCAAAGTAGAATCTCGCTCTAAAGCTATTTTTAACTGTTTAATTGCGTAATTATATTCATTGATTTGCATCCACTGTGTAGCGAGCTCCGCTTGCATTAGCGGGGTTAATGGTTGCGCCCCAAGTTCAGTTAAATTATAAATTATAGTCGCTCTATTATCCGTCACATTACTGGCAAGTTTATTCATTTTTGCATTGATATTGAGCTGTTGCATTAGCTGAGCAACATTTTCATCACGTGCATTGTTTGGAACATAAGAAAGGGTTTCTAAAGCACCTTGATAGTCATTAAGAGAGCGAAGAAAAACTGCATGGCTATATCTTAGCTCCGCATCAAGAGGGAATTGCCATAATGTTTTTTTATAAAGTGCTTTAGCGTGATCTAATAAACCTTGCTGTTGATATAAATTAGCCAAATCGTAATACAACCAACTTTGCCTTGGGGTTTGTTTTATCGCCAGTAGTAATAAATTTACAGCTTCATCAAGTCGACCTTGTTCGGCTAAATTTGTTGCTCGTAGCCGCAATTGTTGACTTTGTAACTGAGAGTATTGTTGTGCAATTGCTATCTGTTGTGCTTGAGTTAATTGATAATAAAATTGGTTTGAACGTTCAAAGTTATTATCTAAACTCAAAATTTCTAATATCGCGCTCAGTGCTGATGCGTTAGTTGGATCGCTTTGGAGTACTTTATTATAATAATCTATTGCTTGCTTGAATTTCCCTTGCGTACGCAAAAGTTCACCACGATAGTAGTTCACGGTTTCTGGGCTTTCAGAAAGGGTATCAGCAAGGTCTATTTTTAGTTTGGCTTTTTTGAAATGCTTAGAAGCTATCGCTTTTTTTGTTTCATCAATATACTGCCAAAATTTAGCTGTATTAGCCAAACCGCGATAGACAGCAACTAAATCTATATTATCAGTACTGCGTTGTGCCTTTTTAAAATAAGTGTATGCTTTTGCATTTATACCTTGTCTTAAATACAGCAAGCCCAAACTATTGAGCACATCATGATCTGAAGGGCGCCCTTTATAGGCTTGTAGTAACAGTCTTTCAGCTTTACTGTATTGTTGTTTTTCAAGCGCAACAGCACCTCTTTTCCATAACTTATAAGCAGGATCAGATTGCTTTATTAGCTCCTGCTTTAATGCTTTTTGAAAGTCAGTATATTGTAATTGCCCTTTGCTACTATTAGGGTAACTATTTAAATATTCTCTATATGCTTTATCTGTTTGTTGATTTATGGGCATATTATTGAGCGCCGCTAACCAAGCAAATTCAGTTTCTACACTGTATTGATTACTTTGCGCGTAATGTCGGTAAATTGCTAAGGCATCTTTATCATGAGGTTTCTGTTTTAAAACATGTCTGGCGTAGGCTATATCAAAACGACCTACGTTAGGGTAGCGAGCACGTAAGGATTGATAGCCTCTATATGCTTGTTGCCAGTTACTTGCATCATTGGCAATCCAGTTAATATGTTCAAATTCATACTCAATGCTAGGGTAAGCACTAGAAAATAATTTACTGTAAATTTTTATCGCTGCAGGGTACTGACCTGCACGAGCAAGCAATTTAGCCTGTTGAATTTGTTGTTTATCAGAAGTATTTACCCGTACGAGCAACTTTAATTGCTTCACACATGCTTGTTTATTATCTAAAGCATTAAATTGGTTGATAATAGCTTTTGCTTGATCCAATTTATTTTGTGTCAGTAATACTCGAGCTCGGGCACATTTAGCGAGAATATTATTAGGTGCTATGCTTAACAGCTTATCAAGGCTATCAGTCATTAATAATTGATTCTGCTGAATTTCACCAAGCTCAATTTGGCTAACTAACCACTTAATGGAGTCTGTATCAAGATCAGAAGATGTTTGAGATGTTACATCAGAGATATAACAGCAAGCACTTAAAATAGTCGCGCCAATTAGCCATTTTAGTGGCATTTATTGCTCCATTTAGGTTCTAGCTTGCCTAACGTATCGATTTCATACAATTTATTAATTGTACTTAGGCTAAATAAATATAATACGCTGTCATAATAGCGGTTTTTGGTAAATGTAGTATCAACCATTAATTGTTGCTGTAATGCCGTCTTTGCTTGTATTTCATTATGGATTTCAAGTAGAGGAAGCATAGCTGCATCAAAGCCAAGAGGTCCATTCTTTTGTGCTTTACCTGTTTTCGAAAAAACATTCAATGGTGTCTTTACTCTATTAGCAACGTGATTGCTCATGGGCTTAAAATGTGTAATTAACTCATCTCTAAAAGGCGCATCATCTGCCATCATACCTGCCCACAAATAAACCCTAATTGCATTATAACTGCCGATATCGGTAGTCGTTTTATCATGATAAAAACCTTTATCTGCTTGGTACATTACCCAGTCAGGGCTAAGACCTTTGGGGCTTGATTCTATGATCATTTTAGCCGATGCATCATGAAGTTGTTGCCATGGGGAATTAGGATATAGTTGACTAAATTGCTTTAAAATAAACAAGGGTACATAACTTGGATTTAGCTTCCAACGTGTCTTATCAAATTCAAAGCCATGTGGTCCGGGTAATAATGATAAACCTAAGTTAGGAAGATAAGCCGTTTCTTCACGAATGATACGTTTTGCCATAACAGCTGCAAGTACACTGTAACGTCTATCTTGCCATAGTTGCGCTGCTTGCGATAATGCATATGCTATCCATAAATCTGAGTCAGAAGCAGGGTTAGAATCCAAAATAGTTTCTTGGCCTTGTTTGTTTATGCCCCACTGCCAGGCTGGTAAGCGTGTACTTAAATCACCTTCGGCAAGATTGATTTGTGTCCAGTTCAATACTTTGTCGAATGTAGCTTGATCATTTGCAATGAGTGCAAAAAATAAAGCGTAAGATTGACCTTCTGAGGTGGTAATTGATTGGCGACTACCAATATCGATTACTCGACCCTCTGGGCTGATAAAATTCGTTTTAAATGTGTCCCATTGTGGCCAAGGCGTGCACATATTTTGTGAGAAGCCATTTGCTGAAAATAAAAATACAGTGAGTATTAAACAGGTTTTAAAATAAATATTCATAGTTACTCATCTCCTTCAGATAAACGCTTTTGAGTTAACACACCTAGTAACCGCCATAATAAAAAGGAGATAAGCAATAAGACTAAAATCGAAAGTAGCGCTAAGATAAATGGATGATCAGAAAAGTGGAACCATATTAATGTATGAATAGGTACGTAGCCGACAAAATATTGATCATCAGTATTAATCGTCTTTATGCCTGCACTATTAATTATTGCTGCGCTGCCCTTGATTAAAGCTGTTGATTCATCCTTTATCAGCGCGTCACTTAGTAATGTAAATGCATTATCAGTCGTTGCTGTCATCGATACTACAGAACGCTCAGAGTTAAAGGGTGATTGGAAACCAGCAATAATTCCTAGTTTACCTTGGCTTTCAATACTCACTTTTACTTTTTGAGCATCGTTATTATCGTAAGCGCCATTATAAATAGCTTGTTCAACGATCCGTTGATTCGTTTCTAACAAAACACTGATTGCAGCATCTTGAGGTAACTCTGTCGTTAATGCCTCCGGTTTTGCAATGACGATCAAATCTTTATCATCAAGAACAAGAGTGGGATCTGGGAACTCAATATCAAGTCTATGAGTTGGATACCCCGTAATCTCTCCTAAATGCCCCGTAAAATTTAGCAGTAATTGTATCGCTTGCGCAGAGCTTTCTTTTTGCATAATAAGTGTCGTCTGATCTAAATCAGCAAATTTCGTAAACGGGAATCCACTGTTTGCAAACACATTTAAATCAGGCAAGGCGATGTAATGTTCAAAACCACTTACATCAATGGTGGAGCTGCCGTCTATTACTCCATATTCACCACCGGCTGGTACCGCACTGCATTCGCCCACTTTAATTACGCCAAATTTAAAGTCATAGGTAAGCTTGTTCTTTTTACTTAAATCCAACCCTGTTATATCAAAGTCTTGTTCGTTGTGCGCTGTACCTTGGCGTGAAACTAAAGGGGCAAAACTTTCGTTTTCAACTGTTTTTTCATCATGACTCTTAAGTTCAAAACCATTGATAAACTTATCATTAATGAGCATATTCAAACGTGAGAGTAGAGCATCTTCGGCTGGTGCATTACGATAATGTAAGTCGATAGGTATACCTTCTTTACGCCAAGTAAATAAGTCAGGGGCAAAACGAAGATTAAGATCAACTGGTTGTCCTTTTAATCCTTGTGTTTGTAATTGGGTTGGATACTCAATAAACTCATCAAATGTAACGGCTCTATCAGATCTTACCCAACGAGGCGCATCATAAGCATCTCTTAAGGGTAAATGATTAATTTCATTAATACTTGCTGTTCGCCCCGTCATTACTTTGTGGCCAAATGCTAGACCTACGACGGCATCTTTTAGCTGCTTGGTATCCTTACCTAGTATCAGTAGTACTTTTGCATAACGTTGAGTTGGGCTTGAAATGATTTCAACAGTCGGTTTTGATACATCTGGATAATCGAGCAAAAAGTCAGGCTTATTGGTATTGGTCGCAAATACCACACTATGTGTTGTCGGTGTTTGATTAAACTGTACTGGGAACGTTGCTTTACGCCAATCGGCTTGCGCCCCAAACCAGCTTGATAGAGTCGCAGCGGCTTCAAGTGTATTTTCATCAGGGTTGTTCGCAAAGATAAAAGGCAAACTTAGTTGTGTATAATCTCGCTCATCAAAAAATGGTGCAGGAAAATACTCAAGCAAGCTTTCCAAGGCTAATGATTGCTGTTCCAAAGTAATTGAGCTGTTCTGGCTTAACTCAGTCCAAATAGTTTTACTAAAGTCATCTTGACAGATTAAGTCATAATAACCAACGAGCTCAAAACGTATTTGGTTAAAGTCTTTAATTAACTTTGGATTGAGATCAAGGCTGTGACTTTTTAACTGGCTAATTTGTGTCTCTTGATCTTTGATTGGCATAACAGTGATCAAGTTGTCATTAAAATAGACTTTTAAGTGTGATACGCGGCTGATTAGCGCTGGCGAATGACTATAGGAGAAGTTTAACTTAAGTTGTTTACCTATTTTATCTAGCCTATTGGTAAAATCGACATAGGTTGTGGTGTCAACTCCGTCTAGTTTGAATTTATTAACCCCCAGACGTTTAAAGCTGAGTGTTAGACTTTCTGTAGGTGCTTGTTCAGGGTAGCCATCGTCAAATATAGACTTATCTATAAGAGGGGTTGCTGCTTTTGTAAATTGACTATTGGCCAAAGCGAGCATTATTAGGGCAGAGGTAGCTAATTGTTTAATCATATAATTTAGAATACTTTTTTGGTTTTTTTGGTAATAGCGAAATCATGACTTCAATTACGTTAGTCATAAAAATAATGAATGGCCTAAATGGTTTAGGCGCATGGAAAATCAAGTTACTATAGCCACGAATACTTGTATAAAATACCCGCTTGAAACTGTACGATGGTTTATCATGTTTAAAGTTATCTTGCCAATCGAGCCAAGCATCTGCGCGAGAAAATGTGCATTGAATGAATGCTTTTTGTTTGTCTAAGCTAAGGTCTCTTAACGTTAAGCCAATTTGCCTTTTTCTTGTATTGCAAATAAAGGTCGCAAAGGAAAACTGTTTTTTCCCTCGGCTCATGAGCAGTTCAACTTTATCATTTTCTCGACAAGAATGTTCATGTACGGTTTCAATACCAACACCACTGTCAGAATAATCTGTAATTTTTACTTTTATTGTGCGTCCGTTTGCAAGTCTAATGGCTGCAGGAAAGTTAGCTTTTATTCTATGAGAACTTCTCACCTGCTTAGCTTCAGCAGCTACGGCAACAGCGGCACCTAAGATCATCATATTATAGCTAACCCACAGCATGCTGATTAATAGCACACCAATTTGGGACACATCCCCAAAGATTAACCTAAAGATGGCGTAACACATACCAAGTACGTTTAATAGTAACAGTACTATATATGGCTTCGAGATAAGCCAATCATATCGAGCAACATCATTTAAACCGCCTTTTTCTGTTACGTTAAACTTACCTTTATTAGGGTTAAATAGGGCGACAGTGGTGGGTTTTAAAATATACCAAGCAAGAACCGATTCATAAACCTCTCCCCAAAATGAGTAACGGTACTTACCTTGAATACGTGAATTTGTAATTTTGACTTGCATCAAGGTTGGCACTATATATAAAAATATAGCGATGAAAGGTGCGTAGATTATATAGGCATCTAAGTAAATTAATGCCAGTGGGGCAGTTAAAAATACAATTCGAGGAATACCAGATAAAAAGTGCAGCATGGCATTTATATAGCATAAACGTTGTACCAAACTGAGTCCCTTTCCTAGTAGTGGGTTATCGAGTCTGAATATTTGCGCCATGCCTCGAGCCCAACGAATACGTTGGCCAACATGTGCAGATAGACTATCTGTAGCAAGGCCTGCAGCTTGAGGAATGTTGATATATGCTGTTTTATAGCCCGCGCGTTGCATTCGCAGTGCAGTGTGTGCATCTTCTGTGACAGTTTCGACTGCAAAACCGCCAATATCATCCAGCGCTTTGCGCTTTAAAACTGCACAAGAGCCGCAAAAGAAGGTCGCGTCCCACATATCATTACCATCTTGAATAAGCCCGTAAAACAACATGTTTTCATTGGGTATTTGGCGATGATTATCAAGGTTACGTTCAAATGGATCAGCTGAGAAAAAGTGATGTGGAGTTTGCACTAAGCATACTTTTTCGTCTTTAATAAATTGCCCCATGGTCATTTGTAAAAATGAACGGGCAGGTATATGGTCGCAATCAAAAATAGCAATGTACTCGCCATCGGTATACTTCATCGCGTGATTCATATTACCTGCTTTGGCATGGTTATTATCTGGTCTATCAAGGTAACCCACGCCAATTTCTTTTGCCATTTCTGCAAACTCAGGTCGCTTACCATCATCTAAAATGTAGATGTTTAGTTTATCTGCTGGCCAGTCTATGCTTTGTGCTGCAATTGCAGTAGGTTTAACAACATTTAGTGGCTCGTTATAGGTAGGAATATATATATCGACAGTTGGCCATTTTGATGTATCACCATCCATTGGGATCGGTTTTCTATGTAATGGGTTAATCGTTTGAAAAAAGCCTAAAATTAGTACTAGCCATGCATAGGTTTCTGCGAGTAATAAACCAATACCTAAAGTTAATGCCAGTGGATCACCCCAATTTAAGGTGTCAGTGTAACGCCACCATAAATAACGTGTTGAAGTCGTCACAGCAAGAGTTATCATGGTAATTGTGGCCATTTGACCATCAACGCGTCTCAATGAGTAGGCAACAATTAGAATCAAACTAATAAATATTGCTTGTGCTTCAAGACTGAATGGGACTGTAACAAAAAGTAGTACAGTAAACGCTAGCATAAAATATAATACAAATTTTAATATACGGTTTTGCCATAAGTTGAAATTATTAACACGTTGTAATGGTTTTACATTTGTTCTGATTTGTAGTTGTAACCATAATTTTTTGCATCGTCGCGTTAGTTTACTATCTATGTAACGAATAATTCTAAAGACTCTGTTTATTAATCGTGTTGTTGTTTTTGTGTATTTATTTCGCGCGGGTACATTTTTTGTTGTAACGTTAAAAAGAATCAAATAAATACTTTGTAATAATATCCGTATAAAGTTTGCTAATGTGCCAAATGGCGATGTGATATGTGGGTAGAGCAGTGATAACTTGGTTTCTAAACGTCTCTTATTCTTATTATTAAGCTTGACGAATATAGCTGCAAACAGCAAAAAGAACGGCATTATAAATGCCGCTAAGGCACTCATCTTATGTTGATTAAAATAACAATGAAACTTATAAAATATGAAGCGAACGAGCTTTTCAGTAAATAAAATACTGAGTATGAGAGCAAAGAACTGCTGAAGAGCGCCTGAGGCATAATGATGCTTAGTCATTCTTACTCGCCTTGCTCACGAGCCACCCAGCAAGTGTTTCAAAATCATCATAAGCAACACTGTAAGGTGCGCAATTTACAGCGACATTTTTAAATGCAGTAGATTCTTTTATCACTTCATCTTTATTTATATGGATAGTGGCTAATAGTGGGGTTTCAGATTGCCATACCTGTAATAGGTCAGACTCAAGTTCACTGGCTGAGTTATATTTATTTACTAAAAAATAATGTTGCCAATCTTTTGTTGCTTGGTTTAATGAAACTAACCGCTTATAGACTAAACTGTGGCAAATAGCATCACAATTTATAACTTCTAAAACGATATCTTGTTCAGTGAGAGGAAGATTATTGAGTTCGGCATAACTTGGACAGTCAAATATAACCCATGCATTTTGACTTGTTTTTAAGTTGCTTGTACCTAGTATAATTTCTTGTAAACGATCAATTCCTGATGAATCACTGCCAAACGGAAGAAATATCACGCCATCATCATCAGTAAAAAACTCTTCTATTGCACTATCGAAATTTAGGAAATTACTCCACCCAGAATCATGCTCCCAAGGAAGACCAAGATGAAGCCCAACATCACTTTTAGGGTCAAGATCAATGAGTATAACATTTTCATCGGATTTTCTTAATGCACATGCAAGATTAGCCGCAACAGATGTTGAACCAGTACCCCCTTTAATACCTTTAAGAAAAACTCTCTTCATTGCTTCCTACTTATTTTTGAAAGTACTTATCGATTTTGCATGCGATATTTCTTTTAATAGCGGGTATTTTGCAAAGATTTGTTGATTTTTTTGCACATCAACAATTTCAATATAACTCTGATCTTTACCACCGAAACGGCTTAACAAACATTCAATATCATATTGAGTTAAAATATTTGACTGATCTTTGTAAATATTATGCATGTACTTACTCATGTTAAATAATAAGTTTTGAAATTGTGGACTTAATTTACATTATATATAGAATAAGAAACAAAACTAGTGAAAAAGTACTTTTTTTATAGGATGTTCATGTGCCTAGCTTGAAAATAGAGGGGTTACCCACTGCACTTGCAGAACTGAAAAGTGATGCCATATATATACTGCTCTCTCCGTTGGATAACCAAGGAGTCGAGTTTGCTTTGCAGGCAATTTCAGAAGAATCAAAGCAAGATGTGTTTATTTTATCTTCGCAAATAGAGATTTTCTTCGAGACTCCATACTCGGATGATGTAAGCGATTTATTTAACAAAGGCAAAGTACATCCATTTACATTTAATAGCGATTCTGCCTTGAAAAAGAAATTACATTTCATCCGTAGCTTACTGGCAGAATTAAAAATTTATGATGAACTATTTGGCTCTACCGTTATTTTGCATATCAATACCGATTTAATAACGCACTACAAGCATAGTGAATTGATTGATCAGTTTAAATTGTTCGAAAGTTTTACAAAAAAATATCAACTGACCCTTATATTTATAACTACTGGGCTTGAAATTGCGCGCGCGCGGATGCTGATCCGTGGCGCAAATAAATCCTTTGATGGCATAGTGTATGTAAATGAGTCAACGGTTAAGGCCTTAGAGTATGATTACTGGAGCCATTCAGAGGGGATCATAGCTGGAGAAACTGTGCTATTAGAAGCGAGCACTAATAAATTTAAAGTTATCGAGAGGAATATCAATCAAAGCAAAGCATCTTCATTTAATCAAGACTTTGATGAAAATGATGTTTGGCTCGTAAAAAGCGCAGTGCCAGAAGGCACCAAACTTCCCGTGTCTTATAAACTGCTTGAAAACAACAAAGCTCTTTACCAGCATGCGAGTGAAATGAAAGCAGCCACTTTAGTGTTTGCAGTAACACGTTATACAGATTTGGCTGATTTAGCAAAACAATGCTTCTATTTGCGAAAGTTATGTGGCAAAAAACTGAAACTCGTTATTCAAAATGTAGATGGTATTATACGCCATCAAGATGAATGTTTATTTTTAACACTTGGGGTTAACCTTATTTTATATAGTTTCTCTGAGCCATCCCGATTATTATCTCAGATTCAATCTATTCAGGGATTTGAGTTTTCAAGGCCGTTACCCAGCTCGATTGATGAGGTATTACAACACTCTCAAAGCCCACTGAGCAAAGGTTTTTTACCTTTATCTGAGTTTGTGGATCAGGTTATAGACTATAGCGATTCAGCGGCTAATTTGGGCGTTAGTGGCGTAATGGTTACATTAAGGCTGTTACCAAGAATTGATGTGATTCACCCACTGCAGCTATTTCATGTTAAGCGTGAAGGAGACATTTTTAGCACAGTTGATGAGTACGTGTATCTATATCTTCATGCATGTCGAGAGCATGACGTAGATAATGCCATTAGACATTTATTTAAACTTGAAATTGCTGATTTTTTTGATTCAAAGACAGTCATTGCCGATCACTTTTTTATTCAACAAGAATGTAGACGATTAAAAAAAGATTATAAAGATAGAGACGTTCCTGATTATACAGATAAATTGAAAGGGAATTCTAGTTATACATATAGTCAAGAGTCTATAGACTTATCTTCATTAGATATTGAATCACCAGAGTTTAATCGCGTTAAAAGACCGGATGCTCAACGTTTTCCAATGACATTGAATGAATCAAAATTATGAGTTTAGATCAATTTTTTATCACATTTTCAATTGCGTTAATTATCGGTGTTATTCTGAGTAACGTGAGTAAAACAGTTTTTACAAAATTACTAAAATATTACCGTAAACTGACATTTCGCCATGTATTGTTGACGCCTTATACACCCGCTAAAAGAAAGAAGGATGAAGAGTGAAAATATCAGGTTTAGGGGTTTGGAATCTATACTTTTTAATTAAATTTGCATTATTTGCTTATGGTGAAATTTCATTTCACTTTTTAGAAAATTTAGCATTTTTTGCTTTCCTCACGCTATCGTTTAGTGAAGCTTGGCAACAAAGGTTGAAAAACGTATTTGCAGCTATTTTTGCTAGTGCTTTGCTATATTATGATTCATGGCTGCCTCCAATATCCCGTTTAACAAAACAAGTTGGTAATGTACAAGACTTTAGCCTGGACTACTTTTTTGAAATTAGCGCTCGAGTAGTGAGTATCGATTTACTATTAAGTATTTTTATTGTTTGTGTATTGTATCGTTTTTCGCATAAATGGCTTCGCTATACTAGTATCTCATTATTAGGCTTTGCTTATGCGTATTGGTTATCTACCGCATCGGTAATTAATTCTTCTCAAACAGCACAATTAACCGAACAAAGAAATCAGTCAATTACATCAACTCAACCCACTGTCAATGTTGGGGCAGGTAAACGAGAGCGAACCCCAGATGAACAGTTAGAATATTTTTATCAGCAACAAAGTTTGTTAAAAAGCGTTTTTCCTGATCGGGCCACTGGTGAGCCTTTTGATGTTTTAATTTTGAACATCTGCTCACTTGCTACCGCTGATCTTGAGGCTATTGGTGTTGATGAAACTCAGCTATTTAGTAATTTTGATATTTTATTTAGCGATTTCAATTCTGCGACCTCATACAGTGGCCCCGCGGCTATTAGGCTTTTAAGAGCTAGTTGTGGGCAAACAAGTCAAACAGATTTATTTAAACCTGTGCCAGAGCAATGCTATTTATTTAATAACCTGCAAGAGCTTGGTTATGATACTTCTGTGGCGATGAATCATGATGGGCACTTTGATGACTTTAAAGGATTAATAAATAAGTACGGTGGGATGAATACGACCGAGTTGGATTTTTCAGGTTATTCTCCTGCCCAATATGGCTTTGATGGTAAGCCGATATATTCAGATAAAGACGTACTAACAAACTGGTTAGATGCTCAGAGTAAAAATAGTGGCCCACGTTCTCTTTATTACAATACTATAAGTCTTCATGATGGCAATCAGATCGCAGGTTATGATCGAATGAGTAGCACCAAAAGTTACCCCATTAGGCAGCAGCAGCTGTTTTCAGATATAAACCGGTTTATAGAAAAGTTAGAGCAACAACAGCGTAATACCCTACTCGTGATAGTACCAGAGCACGGTGCTGCACTTGAAGGAGATAAAGTTCAATTTTCAGGCCTAAGAGAAATACCAAGCCCTAAAATTGTATCAGTACCTAGTGCCATTAAGTTTATTGGTCCGAATGTAAGGCACTCAGGATTAATTGAAGTAAAAGACTCGACTAGTTATTTTGGGTTGTCAGAGCTAATAAGTAGAGCATTACGTAATGATATTTTTTCAGGTGACAGCTCGATACAATCATTGTTAGATAACTTACCTCGTGCACCCAAAGTGGCTGAAAATGAAGATACCATAATGATGTATATTGGTAATAAGCCCTATATTCAACTTGATGGTGGTGAGTGGACAGCCTACCCGCAAAGCGATTAAGTAAACAGGCATAAAAAAAAGCCGGGAAGTGGGCTCCCGGCTTAATAGGTTTAGTTTTATGCTGCTATGTACTGATTGAATTAGTTACTATCAACAAAGGTTAAATCATTAATATGTGAGGGTCTTTCATTACAAAAGTTACATTAGGTGTATTTGGGTCTAGTTGTTAATTTTTTTGCCTTTTCAGCACTTTCAGGTTTAGATATATAAATCGCACCACCATGTAGGGCAATACTAATACTAGAGGCTGTACTCACCCGGCAACTTTAGAGTAGCAAATAGTGTTAAAAATCAGACAAAGCCTGCTTTATTCTCACCTGTGTTATTTAACGTTTACGGTTAGTGTGATACTCACTCAGCTACATGAATTTTAAAGGAAGGGAGCTAATTTTAAAATTAAATTGTAATTGTCCAAAAATCTTTACAATCTACTATCCACAACCAGCTAGTTCGCGTATTATTCGCGACATATTGATTTTCTCTTTTTTGAGGGTGAAATGCGTTTAGATATACACTGTGCAGACCGCATCGGTATTGCTCAAGAAATACTTAATATTTTAGTTAATTACCAAGTTGATTTAAAAGGGATTGAAGTCGATTCTGTTAATTGTCGTATGTATGTAAGTTTTCCGCCTATTGAATTTGAACAATTTCAAAAAATAATGCCATCGATTCGTTTGATAGACGGAGTAATGGATGTTCGCACCACGGCTTTTTTACCTTCTGAACGTGAGCATAATGAGCTTAATACACTATTAAGAGCATTACCTGATGGCATTATTTCTATTGATGCTAAAGGATGGGTGCGACTGTGTAATGATGCTGCTTGTAAAGATTTACAATTAACAGAACAAGAAGTTATTGGCTCGAATATAAACAACCTACTTAAAGGCTTTAACTTTACACGTTGGTTAGAAAGCAAAGAAGTACTTGGTCAAACTACTCGAGTAGAAGTGGCTGGTGAGGATTTTATTGCCGATATTCTGCCAATTGCAGTACCTCAAGGCTCAGAGGGTGATGTGCTGGCAGGGGCAGTAATAAATATTAAATCGCAAAGCCGCTTAGGCCAGCAAGTAAGTGCATTTAGACGTTATGGTCAAGAAAGCTTTGCTACAATCCATAACTTTAGTACTGCAATGCGCAGAGTTGTACGAGAAGCTCGTAAAATGGCTCAACTTGAGGCACCTATTTTGATTACCGGCGAAACAGGGACCGGTAAAGAATTGCTTGCACGTGCTTGTCATTACGCTTCAAATCGTTCAGTGAAACCGTTTATAGCGTTATCGTGTGCATCGTTACCCGATGATGTTGCTGAATCTGAACTATTTGGTTACGCCGGATATGAAGATAACGCTGCGCCAAAACGTGGAGTGCTTGAGCAAGCCGATGGTGGAACTGTTTTTCTTGATGAAGTCGGGGAAATGTCGACTCAGCTACAAACTAAATTACTACGCTTTTTACAAGACGGAACATTTAGAAAAGTCGGCGATGAGAACGAAGTGAAAGTTAATGTGCGTATTATTGCTGCTACGCAAAAAGATTTACCTGCGATGGTCCAAGAAGGTACATTTAGGGAAGACTTATATTATCGAGTCAATGTATTAACATTAGAGATTGCCCCACTTAGGGATAGAAAGGCCGATGTGGGTCCTTTAGCTGAGCACTTTATTCAAAAATATGCGCAGCAAAATGGCCACGCAATACCTGAGTTATCGGCAGAGTGTTTGGCATTTTTACAAGATTACCCTTGGCCTGGAAATGTTCGCCAGTTAGAAAACGCTATTTATAGAGCGGTGTCATTGCTTGATGATAATGAGTTAAGGGTAGAGCATTTACAATTACCTACATTCACACATGATTTAGGTTATTTAGAATCAGACTTTGAAGGCTCGCTGGATCAAGCCGTTAAACGTTTTGAGGCCACCTTGTTACGTAAACTCTATCCTGCGTATCCAAGCTCTCGGCAGTTAGCAAAGCGCTTAGGCTTAAGCCACACCGCTGTGGCTAATAAGCTTCGCGATTATGGTATTAATCGCAAAACAGTTAAGGTTTAAATTTATATTGGGCGCTACTGTTTAGTGCCCATGTTTTTTGTTACTCCATCAATAGCGACACTATCAATACCTTCATCTTTAAATTTAACCATAATGCTAATATTATTACGGGCAAAGAAGTAATCTTTGTTGTCTAAGCTTATAACGTAATCGCCTTTTACTGGGTCTTTAAATTTTTGTTTTTTAAGTTGCAGCGTATGTTCGCCAATTTGCCAGCTAAAGCTCTCGATAAATCCATTGTTGAATTCTTGCACCCAAATTTGCTGCTCATCCTTAGATAAAGTGATGGCAATGGAATAAGATTCAGGTAATTGCATGTCATAACTTTTTTCGCCGATGGTGAATTTTTTACTATCTGCTTGCCAACCAAAACCAAATTTAAAAGGTTTTTCAACCCCAGTTGGATAGCGTACTTTACCTTCTCCTGGGTAATCAAAATCGGCCCAAGCAGGGCAGGAGCAAAGTGAGAGTAAAATACTCATAGAAGATATTAGTTTAATCATCATTTAAAATACTATTTTTTATCGTTTGCAAGAGATTAGAGTAGAATATTCTCCATTGCAACTAGCTGTGCTACACTCAGGCTATTGTTAACTGGTAAGACCTTTATTGTGAACCTTTATTTTCGTCTCCTACTATTATTTTTTAAAATTAAACGTAACCGCAGCTATCAGTCATTATTAGACACGGTTGATATTGACTATAAAGCACTACCTTCTGATTGCGATATTAATTTACACCTCACAAACTCACGTTATTTAGCCATGATGGATTTAGCACGAACGTGGATGACCGAGCGGGTGGGCTTACTTGGCGTAATAATGAAAAAACGTTGGTTCCCGATTGTGAATGCCACCGCGATTACTTACATACGAGATATAAAACCAATGCAGCGCTATACCATTAGCACGCGTTTGGTTGGTTGGGATCATAAATACTTTTATATTGAGCAAAAGTTTCACTCTGAGCGCGGCTTACATGCAATAGCCTATGTGCGTGGTGTTTTTAAGCGTAAAACAGGGGTGGTAAGTGTTGAAGAGATGCTTACTGAAGCGGGGTTTGATGGTGTTGCACCTATTTTACCTGCCGAAGTAATGCATTGGAAAGAAATGCTTGAGCAGAAAAAAGTCACCAATCTTGCTTCATAATTAAATAAAAAAGGCCTTACGGCCTTTTTATCTGAGTGCGTACTTTAAAACGTATATTTAACACCAAGCATTGCCACTACAGGGTCAATTTTTACTGTTGAGGTAAGTGCTTGAGCACCATCTGCATAGACGGTTGCGTCTGTTTCTATATCCATTACAGATACCATTGCATGTAGTCCCCAATTTTGATCAAACATATAGTTAAAACCCGCTTGTGCAACAAAGCCAAATGAGTCATCAAGTTTAACGTCTACGTCATCTGTACCAAGGACTGATTTAAGGGCAGCAGAGGGCTCCTCATCAAAAAATACAGTGTAGTTAACACCTACACCGACGAATGGACGAAATGCTGATGTGCCCTCTAAAAAGTGATACTGGGCAATAAGCGATGGCGGTAAATGTTTGATGTTAGCAATATTGTTTCCGGCTAAGCCACCTGTACCATTAACGTCGTGAGAGAAAGGTGTTGCAGCAACTAACTCTAATACCCATTGGTCATTAAATGCATAATCAATAGTAATACCTAACTGCGTGTCAGAATCGGCTTTTAAACCCAAAGCTGAGTTTTCGTTGATTGCTGAGCTACTGTTATCTGGATTTACATTAATAGCACCCACATTAACGCTTAAGTTTGCACTAGCAAATGGAGACGCGATTAATAAAGAAGTAAATAAAGCTGCGCTAAGTTGTTTTTTCATGCTGTTCTCCGAGAAGGATTATTTTCTAATTGCAGCTATTATCGGATAACTAAAAAATAAAAAACTGTTCTAGATCAAGGTTTATCAAGGCGTATTTCACCTTTATAAAGTTGTTTGATTTAGATTAAAGTTTTACTCGGTTGTACTTAAAAAGTATTGACTCGTGAGCAAATTTTGTTTGTTCATCAATAGGTCATGGTTTTAGGCTATAATGATGTGCTCAAATTAAGGGGTACTATGAATCCAACCAACTCACTTTTTCTCAATGGCTCAATCAGTAAGGCATTACTGAAACTTGCCGTGCCCATCATATTAATTAATATTTTGCAGTCAGCTTATCAATTGACTGATGCCTTTTGGGTAGGTCGTTTAGGTGCAGCACAAGTTGCAGCTGTTTCAGTGAGTATGCCCGTCACATTTTTAGTTATCGCTATTGGTTCAGGGCTGGCCATGGCGGGCGCTATTTTATCAGCGCAATACATGGGGGCAGGACAACAAGACAAAGTTAACCATGTCGCAGCGCAAACCATGCTGATGGTAACAATTACTGCCTGCGTGTTAGGTTGCATAGGGTATATTCTCTCGCCCTATTTCTTGGCTTTGCTGGGGGTTGATAAAGCGGTATATAACGATGCGCTAAAATTTATGCATGTGTCATTTATTGGTGTTATTTTTGTCTTCATCTATGCGATGTTTCAAGCGCTCATGCGGGGGATTGGGCAAACAAAAGTACCGTTAATCATTGTTAGCTCAACTGTACTGCTGAACTTTATACTTGATCCGCTATTTATCTTTGGCTATGGCAGTTTTTCTGGTTATGGTGTGATGGGGGCCGCTTTAGCCACTCTTGTTACGCAAAGTTTGGCAGCGATAGCAGGAGTCGTAATTTTTATGCGTGGCCGCCATGGTATCCAATTAAAATTCTCAAGTTTTATTCCTGATTATTCATATATCAAACAAGCTTTCTTTTTAGGTGCACCTGGCTCGGTCGAGCTCTCTACACGCGCATTTGGCTTAATTATTATGTCATTTTTAGTGGCAAGCTTTGGCACCCAAACGATTGCAGCCTATGGTGTTGGCTCTAATATATTGCAAATGGTCATGATCCCGGCGATGGGTTTATCGATGGCTGTGTCTACTTTGGTTGGACAAAACATGGGCGCTGGCAATATTAAACGTGCAGAGCAAATAACAAAATTAGCCGTTGTTTGGGGATTAATAGGCTTAACGATGATTGGTGTTTTGGCGTATATATTTGCACCTGTGCAGGTGGCGTTTTTTATTCCCGATGATTTAGATGTGATCAATAAAGGTGCACAGTTTATTCGTGTTATGTGCTTAACCTGGGGCGGAATTGGCGTGCAATTATGTGTTGTTGCTGCCTTTCGGGCATCAGGTAATATGCTCAATGCGATGATATTGGCTTTATTTTCACAATGTGTAGTGCAATTCCCTGCTGCCTATATTTTATCTAAACATACTAATTTAGGCGATTACGGTATTTGGTATTCATTTGCTGTTACCAATGTTTTAGTTGCACTGGTGTCTTATGCATGGTTTTGTCGCGGTCGCTGGCAGCAAACACAATTAACAAAAGATGATAAAGATATAGCAAAAGTTACCCAAGAAGCGTTTATCGAAGAGGGCAGTCATTAAGCGGTCATAAACTCGCGTTGTAATGAACTTACTAAGTTTTGATTAGGTAGGCTTATTATGACGTTAGCGCTTCAAACACATTCTTCAAGTGACACAAACCATGCAGAATCTGTGGTGACTTGTTTACAAAAACTCATCCGATTTAAGTCAGTTACGCCACAGCAAGCGGGTGCAATTGACTGGTTAGCGCCTCAGTTAAAAGAGCTAGGTTTTGAGTGTGAGCAATTTTCTTTTAATAACGTGACGAATTTAATTGCTAAGCTCAGCTTCGGTGATGGGCCTGTTTATGCCTTTTCGGGCCATATAGACGTGGTACCAGCAACGGCAGAACACTGGTGTGTTGACCCTTTTTCAGGGCAGATTAAAGACCATGCCGTTTATGGGCGCGGAGCTGCAGATATGAAAGGAGGAGTGGCTGCAATGTTGAGCGCAACCCGTAAACTGATAGCCGATATTTCGCAAAAAGAAGGCTGCTTTTATTGGTTAATTACTTCAGATGAAGAAGGTGAAGCTGAGTACGGCTCTTTGCTGATTGCAGAACGTTTGGCACAACAAGGAGTTCAACTTGATGGTTGTATTGTGGGTGAGCCGACGAGCCACTTACAGGTTGGTGATACTATTAAAAACGGCCGACGTGGTGCGCTCTCTGCGCGCTTACTGATCACAGGTAAATCGGGTCATGTTGCATACCCTGAAAATACCATAAATGCAGCCCATTTAAGTGCTGATATCGTAAAACGCTTAACTAATATTGGTTGGCAGCATGATGAAGTGGGTTCAACAACCAGCTTACAAATTACAGGAATTAATATTGCCAACGTAGTCGATAATATGGTGCCAGCACAATGTGAGATGACATTTAATATTCGCTATAGTCATGGTTATAAAAGTGCCGATATAAAAAATGAAATTCAATTTGCCTTAGAAGGTTTAGCGCAATACCTCACTATTGAATGGGAACGCCCTTGTGAATCGTTTTATACAAGTCATCAATGTAATCATAATTGTTTGTTAACCCACGTTGAGCAGGCTGTATTCAAGGTCACTGGCAGTTACCCCTTACTAAGCACCAGTGGTGGCACATCAGATGGCCGGTTTTTCGCAAATAGTCATACTCAAGTGATCGAATGTGGGGTACGCAATAATACAATTCATCAAGCTAATGAACACGTTCCAGTTGCTGACTTACTGATGATAGAGCAAATTTATACACAATTACTTACTAATTTATTTAATAAAAATGCTCGCTGTTAGCACGAGCATTTTATAATCAAATATAGAACGAAACTACCTAACCTGAACTCCGGATAATAAATCTATCTCCAGCGGCTACTTTCAACGCTAACTGCGTTGAATTTACTTGCAATAGGCTAGCTATTGACGCGTAAATTCGCCTTGTTATCGCTAAAAGTCTCCGGCTGAAGACTAATAAATATATTTGTGATTTAATATCAATACATTAGTACATCTCTTAACCAGAGTTCAGGTTACCTAAAAATGCGTGTTTACTCTTTGCTTAGATAGCGCTTTGCTTTACCTGCTTTTACTTTTTCAAGATCAACCAGCACGAGCCCATCAATACAGTTATTAAACTCAGGATCTACACTAAAACTTAAAAACTGCACGCCACCAGGCTCACACAATTCAGTATATTGCTTAAATAAAGTGGGTACTTGGGCACCCATATTGGCGAGAACATGTTTCAATTCAACAAAGTCTTCTTTTATATCATCGCCTGAGAATAAACTTTGGCATTGTTTTAATTGTTGCTCAGTGGCTTTAAATTCATTGTTTGGAGTCGCAATAGTGTGTTTAGCACCGTAATAATACTGGTAGTAGTGCACCAGCATTGCTTTGGCTTGATCAGGCAGTGCGTTCGATACACTAACTGCGCCGTATAAATAGCGATATTGCGGATAGTTTTTGACAAATGCGCCTATGCCATACCATAAATAATCGAGACTTTTACGACCCCAATATTTAGGTTGCACAAAGCTGCGGCCAAGTTCGATACCCGCTTTAAAATAGGGAGTCATTTCATCGCTGTAGGAAAATAAACTATCTGTGTATAAACCTTTGCGACCATGTTTATCTATGATCTCTTGTGCACATGCGAGGCGGTAGGCGCCAACTAACTCTAGTTGGTTGGGGTCCCATAAAACCAGATGTTGATAATCCATATCGTATTTATCAATATCGCGACGCTTACCACTGCCTTCGCCCACTGTACGAAATGATATTTCACGTAAACGCCCAAGCTCTCTAAAAATAGGGGAGCTGCCTTGGTACTGATATAGGTATATTTGCATGCCATCTTGCGTAGTGCCTAGTAATTGGCATTTTTCGATGGCTTTTTTCAATTCTTTACGACATTCTGAAGTGGCGATTGGGGTCTGGGTTTTAAGTGGTAATGTTTTCTTGGATGTTAACGCATAAAGTTGTTTGCGAATTAAGTTGACCACTTCTTTGTCTTTTAGATTCTCTATTAAATATGACTCAGGCGGGATTGAGGCACCAATTTCAAATTCTAACGACTTTTGGCGTTGCTTAAACATCTCTTTGACTAGCAATAAACTCGCTAACGGCTTATAAATCATTGAGGTGCCATAAAATAGTGGGCTATTCTTCGCTTTTATATAAATGGGTAATATTGGACAATTCGCTTTTTTGGCGATGCGTAAAAAACCGCTATTCCATTTACAGTCTTTGATACCTGTAGGGCCCAGCCGAGACACTTCACCCGCGGGGAAAATTAATACAGCACCCTCATTTTTCAAGTGTTGATGAATATTACTCAGCTCTTGCTTTTTACTGGTTCCTGAAAGGTTATCTACCGGCAAAAGTAAAGAATGCATAGGGGTCACCGACATGAGCATCCGATTAGCAACCACTTTTAAATCCTGTCGTAAGCTAAACAAGACCTTAATTAATGCTAACGCATCTAAAGAACCAATAGGGTGGTTTGCCACTATGACAAGCTTTCCTTCACTGGGAATATTCTCAATTTGTTTAGGTTTATACCGAGTGTCAAAGTCTAGCTCATCAAGCACTTGCTCTACAAACTCAATTCCTTGTAAATGAGGGTAGGCATCGCCAAACGCCACAAACTCCTGCTCGTGGAGCAAGTAACCTAATCCTTTTTTCACCAACCCTTTTACTTTAGGTGAGTTCTCTAATTGTGGTAGATTTGCAGCGATTACTTTATCAACACTGATCATAATTACCTCATTGTCATTTGGCTCTCAATATAGAGCCAGAGTAAAAGTTTGCTATGACAGTTAGGTTGCAATTGTGTGACTTTTTAAAGAGCGTATTTTTAATCATCGTTTTTTAATCGCTTGCGGATATAATAATAAAAAACACATAGACTTGAGGAATGCCATGCATCTACTAATCGCAATTAGTAACCGAGACTGTACTAAGTTAATAAATACACTACAAAAGCATTTACCTGATGTAGAGATCTCACAATGGCCAAGCTGTAGCAACCTAGACACTGTGGAGTTTGTGGTTGCCTGGCAGGCTCCTGAGCAAATGTGGCAGCAGTTACCTAACCTTAAAGCCGTGTCATCATTTGGCGCCGGGGTTGATAGCATCGATTTAGACTTACTCGCTGATAACGTGGTGGTTACACGCATTGTTGACGAGCTATTAGCGGATGATATGGCTGAATATGTTTTAGCTCACACACTTGCGCATAAGCTCAAATTACAAGAGTACTTTATTAAACAGGTAAATCAGCTTTGGCAGCCTAAACGCGCACATGAATTTAACCATGTGGTATTTTTAGGTTTTGGCCAACTAGGGCAACACTGTGCAAAACGTTTGCTTGCTAATAACTTTAAGGTCTCAGCATTTTCGCAAAGCCCTAAACAGTTTACTGACGTTACCTGTGTACACTCCCAAGAAGAGCTCGCAAGGTTATTACCTCAAGCTGATTACTTAGTGTGTTTATTACCGCTAACGCCCCATACTGAAAATATTATTGATAAAGCATTATTAAGCCAGCTCCCGCAGCATGGCGTTTTAATTAATGTTGCTCGTGGTCAACATGTTGTTGAAGATGATTTACTATGGGCCTTAGATAACAAAGTAATACGCGCTGCAACACTTGATGTGTTTAGGCAAGAGCCATTGCCAGCGGAGCACCCATTTTGGTCTCATGATGCAGTAACCGTTACCCCACACTGCGCAGCTTTATCTAGTGTAGCGAGCGTTGCGCAACAAGTCGCAGAGAATGTTCAGCGGCTAGGAAAAAGGTTAGAACTAAATCATCAGGTAGATAGAACAAAAGGTTATTAAAATTTGAACAATTAATGCTTCATACATCTTGTTAACATATGTGATTTTAGCTAACCTAATACTGTAATAAAAAAATAATAATAAAAATAAGGTTAACTATGAAAAATCAACACGGCGGCGTTAAATTTAGTCTCATTTTAGTATCAGTTATTCTTATGGGAGTATCAGCTTGGTTTAATCAAGCTAATGCAGATGAACCAAACCAGGCTGAAATTACACAACAAGATTAATTATAGCGATTCGAGAGCTCAGCGTTTTGCGTGACGCTCTCGGTTTTCATGCTTTTTCTCATCACTTTTCTTAATTAATACATATGTAGCCCCAATACCGCCATGCTGCCTCAATGCAGTATGAAATGCCAATACGCTCGATAACTCTTGCAGCCATTTATTGGTGTAGCTTTTAAGTATGCCGGGTGTTTTTTTATTTTTGATTCCAATTCCGTGACGCACCAATACAACACGTATGTTTTTAACATGGCAGTCATTTATAAAATCAAATAAGGCTAGGCGAGCGGACTTAAGAGGTTGGCCATGTAAGTCTAACGTCGCATCTATTTGGTATTTTGCTAAGCGCAAGTTTTTAAAGACGCCTTCTTGTACACCTTTATTTTTATAACTGAGTAGAGAGTCTGGCGCGATTAGTTCAACAAGCTCGCTTCTAAGATAGTTTTCGTCGTTCGCTAGATCGGCTTCCGCTGCTTTACGTTTTTCTTGTTGTGATATAGAAGGTTGCGGCTTTAACTGCTGTGGCTTTATGGTATCGTGACTAAGTGGCTCAACATCTTCCATAGAAGATAAAAATAAATCAAAATCCGATAATGACATACTCACCCCAAATTAGTTTAATACGAAGCAGATTTTAACTTAGTTCTAAATAATAGACAAAAAAATACCTCAGTGAGCAAACTCAATGAGGTATAAAATTATCTTGGGAGAGATATTAATTAGCTGTTACATTTAATTGACCGAAAGTATAAACTTTGAACAGATAAAATGTATTGATCAACACTAAACTCATATTTGAGATTACACTCGAAGACATTAAGTCTAAGCTAAACGATAAAAACAATAATACGCAGGCGCTAACCGCGGCAACACGCAATAAAGTTAATTGATTGATAAATAACGCCCCTAATCCTAGGGCTAACAGAGTAAAGTTTAAAAGCCAATCTAGCTCGTTTAACATGATCGTTTCAGTGTACTTGTGTTGAAAAAGGAGCGCCATTATGGTGATCTTTTGCACACCTTTCAACCAAGTAATTTTATATTTTTCAGATTAGTTTTATTAATCCAAAATTAGCTTGCTCATCGCTGCAAAAAAACCTTTTGTCTCGGTAACTCGGTATTTTTGACAGGTAGCTGGCTGTTTTAGGTTTTGGCATAAGTATAAGGTATTACGCTCTAAGTCCGCTCTTGGTTTTAAGCTAGAATCAAACAAGTTAGCGCCGTAGCCAAACAAACCAGGCCAATACACGCTTTGTGTTACTAGACCTAACTTTTGATAGGTAATTAACTGCGGTTTAGGGGTAATTAAAAAGATTAATAGTAAAATAACTAAAGTAATGATTAACACTCTACTTTTGGGCTTACTCTGTGTAGTGGTATTTGTCGAATTACTATTTTCAATCGTTGTGTTTGTTGTATTTATTGCGGCATTTCTTTTATTTGTACTTGGTTGCGTTTTTTTTCTTTGCGGGGCTTTGCCAAGTAACGACTGTTTTTTTATTTTATTAGACATGAAGCAAATCTGGCCTTTTAAGCAAGTGTCTCTATAATGAGATCAATGAATTAAATAAGTTTATATATTAACTATAATAACTTAAACCTAGCTCATAGCCTATGGGGATCAAGTATGAATACGCAGCTTTCTATTTTAATTGTGGATGATGTAGGGACGGTACGTAGCTTTCTTAATCAAACGCTTATGCATTTGGGTATCGAAAATGTTAAAGAAGCTTCTACAGCGGCTCAGTGTATTAGTGCCTGCCAAGCAGCAGACTACAATATTATCTTTTTAGATATCGAGTTGCCCGATGGTGATGGTAAAGAAATTATTGCCAAAATAAATGAAATAAACCCAGCGACAAATGTTGTTATGGTCTCAGCACATTCAACCGTTGAGAACGTTAAGGATGCGATTGATAAAGGAGCGAAAGGGTTTGTTGTAAAACCGTTTACACCTAAGAAAATAGCTGCAATGTTGAAAAAGTTTTATCCAGAATTAGAAATAGCTTAATGAATAGTGTGGTAAGCGCATTTTAGATACAAAAAAACCGGCCTAGGCCGGTTTTTTATATTCTACAAAAACAAATTATAGTGCTTTAATTTTAGCAGCTAAACGGCTCTTATGACGAGCAGCTTTGTTTTTGTGAATTAGACCTTTAGTTGCGTAACGGTCTAAAATTGGTGTAGCAACTGCGAAAGCTTGCTGTGCAGCTTCCTTGTCGCCCGCTTCAATAGCAACAACTACTTTTTTGAAGTATGTACGCATCATTGAACGACGGCTTGCGTTATGCTGACGGTTTTTTTCGCTAGTGATAGCGCGTTTTTTTGCAGACTTGATGTTAGCCAAGGTTTGCTCCTAACAATCTTAAAAATAAGCTTAATTTAAAGGCCGTGGAATATGCCTTTTTTAATCATGAATGTCAATAAAAAATTGACATAACAAGAAAAACTGCTCCTTTATAACGAACATCAATTTGCCGCTTTAGCAGTTAATATCGCTATTGTAACAAAGCCCATGCACTGAGCCTAGTGCTTTAGAGCGATTTATAAAAAAGTCTGTGGCATAATTAACTTTCTCATTGGTTTTTAAGCAGGTTTTAGTGTGGCAAAAGGATTATTTCGTTCTGGTATGATTGTGAGTGCAATGACCATGATCTCGCGTATTTTGGGCTTAGTGCGTGATGCTGTGGTGGCAAATTTGCTAGGTGCCAATGCCGCTGCCGATGTTTTTTTGTTTGCCAATCGTATCCCTAATTTTTTACGTCGATTATTTGCTGAAGGGGCCTTTGCGCAGGCTTTTGTGCCTGTTTTATCTGAAATTAAAGAGCAACAAGGTGATGATAAAGTTCGCTTTTTTGTTGCCCAAGCCGCAGGTACGCTAGGCACTATATTATTAATTGTAACCGTGCTTGGCGTTATAGCATCTCCTGTAATAGCTGCTTTATTTGGTACTGGCTGGTTTATTGAGTGGTACCAAGGAAACCCTGATGGAGAAAAGTTTGTCCTGGCCAGTGAATTACTAAAATGGACATTTCCCTATTTGTTTTTCGTTAGCCTAGTTGCATTAAGCGGTGCGGTAATGAACGTTTATAACCGTTTTGCTGTAGCCGCTTTTACACCCGTATTACTCAATATCTCAATTATCAGCTGCGCTATTTTATTACACGACCAATTTTCAGTAGGGGCATACTCGCTTGCGATAGGAGTATTTGTGGGTGGTGTTGTGCAGTTATTGTTTCAATTGCCGTTTTTATACCGTGCGAAGATGCTCAGTAAACCTCGTTGGGCTTGGCAAGATGAAAATGTTAAAAAAGTCCGCACTTTGATGATCCCAGCGCTGTTTGGTGTATCCATCAGTCAAATTAATTTATTGCTTGATACCATGATTGCGTCACTTTTGATGACAGGGTCAATCGCTTGGCTTTATTATTCAGATAGATTAATCGAGTTTCCACTAGGATTGTTTGGCATCGGTATTGCCACCGTTATTTTGCCTGCGCTATCTAAATTACATAGCAGCGATAAAAGCACTGACTTCCAACATACATTAGATTGGGGTGTACGCTTTGTAATATTTTTAGGCCTCCCTGCGATGGTTGGCTTAATGCTAATTAGCCCATTAATTATTTCTGTTTTGTTTGATCATGGCGCATTTAAAGAGGGCAATATTGACCATGTTCAAGCAGTAAGCCTAGGTGTAATGGCTTACTCCGTTGGTTTAGTCAGCTTTATGTTAATCAAGGTGCTGGCGCCAGGTTTTTATGCACGCCAAGATACTAAAACACCTGTGCGTATAGGTATTATTACTTTGGTTTTAAATATGGTATTTAATATTATGCTAGCGCCATTTATAGGTTATTTAGGGTTAGCTTTGGCCACGTCAATGTCGGCAAGTTGCAATGCTTATTTGTTATACAGACAATTAAACAAAGAGCAGGTATATCATTTTTCAAGTTTTAGTGGACAATTTACATTTAAATGTATTGTTGCAAGCGCTGTAATGGGTTTATCTGTTTGGTATACCTCAAATCAGTTCTTATGGCGAGATTGGCATTTTGGTGAACAAGTTATTTTACTCAGCGGGTTATTGATTTTGGCTGGGTTTGTTTATTTCTTGTGCATGTTTATGCTCGGTGTGCGACTAAATACGATAAAAAACGTAGCAACTACTGAATCAAATTAAAAAAAAGATTATAATCGCCAGCTTCTACGGTTGGAAAATGTTCAGCCGAGCTGGCAAAGGCAATTAGGTGGTATGGAGTTAATCAGAGGTATTCACAATATTCGCACGCAACATTATGGTTGTGTGTTGACCATTGGCAATTTTGATGGCGTTCATTTAGGCCATGGCGAAGTGCTTAAAGGCTTACTTAATGACGCAAAGAAATACAATTTGCCAAGTACAGTGATGTTATTTGAACCTCAGCCCCAAGAGTTTTTTGCCAAAGATAATGCGCCTGCTCGATTAACGCGATTACGTGACAAACTTAAACTACTTGCTAATTTAGGCATTGAGCGAGTAATTTGCATTAGCTTTAATCAACAGTTTGCTAATATGCAGGCTGAGCAGTTTGTCAGCGAGATATTGATTAATAAGCTGGGTGTGAAAGCGCTAACGGTTGGTGATGACTTTCGATTTGGTAAGCGTCGTCAAGGTGACTTTAGATTACTTACGCAAATGGGCCAAGCGGCTCAAATGGATGTAAAAAGCACCGCGAGTTTTCGCCAATTAAATGCTAGAGTAAGCAGCACACTGATTCGTGAAGCACTTGCGCATGGTCAGCTAGCGCAAGCTAAAGCGATGCTTGGTCATAACTATGCTATATCAGGGCGTGTTATACATGGTTGGAAACGTGGCCGGGAACTTGGTTTTAGAACAGCAAACATTGCACTGAAACGTCAGGTCTGCCCTGTTAACGGGGTGTTTGCAGTGCAAGTTATGCTGAAAGGTAGAACAATATATGGGGTTGCTAATATTGGCAATAAGCCCACATTTAATGGAACACGCGCATTATTAGAAGTGCACTTATTTGATTTTGCGCAAGAGATTTACGGACAGTTTATGCATGTGGAGTTGATTGAAAAACTTCGCGATGAGCAAAAATTCGAGACATTAACACAATTGACGGCACAAATAGCAACGGATGTTGCTGCCGCTAAGCAGTGTTTTGGTTTAATTTAGGTAGCCGATACGGAAAGTAGGATTAATGAGCGACTACAAACATACTTTGAATTTACCGGAAACAATGTTTCCAATGCGCGGCAATTTGGCACAACGTGAACCAAAAATGCTTAAAACATGGTATGAAGACGACCTATACGGTCAAATTCGCAACGCTAAAAAAGGTAAAAAAACCTTTATTTTGCATGACGGCCCTCCGTATGCAAACGGCGATATCCATTTAGGCCATTCAGTAAATAAAATTTTAAAAGACATCATTGTTAAATCAAAAACTTTATCTGATTTTGATGCCCCTTATGTGCCGGGTTGGGACTGTCATGGTCTACCAATCGAGTTAATGGTTGAGAAAAAGGTTGGCAAACCCGGTGTTAAAGTCACTGCGGCCGAATTTCGTGAGAAATGCCGTGCTTATGCTAAAAAGCAAGTTGAAGGCCAAAAAGTAGACTTTAAACGCTTAGGTGTTTTTGCTGATTGGGATAGGCCTTATTTAACGATGAACTTTGATTTTGAAGCCAACGCAATTCGCGTATTAGGTCGTATTATCGAAAAAGGGCATTTACATAAAGGTGCGAAACCAGTTCACTGGTGTACAGATTGTGGTTCAGCATTGGCTGAAGCAGAAGTTGAGTACCAAGATAAGCAATCGCCAGCAATTGATGTTCGTTTTGAATTTTCAGATCAAAACGCCGTAATTAATGCATTTGACTTAAAAGCAGATCATGAAGGTACGGGCACTGTAAGCACCGTGATTTGGACAACGACACCGTGGACACTTCCAGCTAACCGTGCAGTTGCCGTTCACGCTGATTTAGAATATGCCCTTGTTCAAGTTGATGACGAAGGCTCGCAGCAACGTTTAATTTTAGGTTCTGAGCTTGTAAAAGATGCTATGGACCGTTATGGCTTTAACCATTACCACGTTTTAGGTTATGTTAAAGGTGCGGTACTTGAAAACCTTCAAGTTGCACACCCATTTTATGACTTTAACGTGCCGGTAATTGTGGCTGAACACGTAACGACTGACTCAGGTACAGGTATTGTTCACACAGCACCAGGTCACGGTCAAGAAGATTTCGTGGCAGGTTTACAATACGGTTTAGAAGTTGCTAATCCTGTAGGTGCCAATGGCGTTTACCTACCAGACACCGAACTGTTTGCAGGTCAGCATGTATTTAAAGCAAACGCCAGTGTGGTTGATGTATTAACTGAGCGTAATGCACTAATGCACCACCATGCATTAACACATAGTTACCCGCATTGCTGGCGCCATAAAACGCCAATTATTTTCCGTGCAACACCGCAGTGGTTTGTTAGCATGGATCAAGCTAATTTGCGTCAAGATTCATTATCAGAAATCAAAAACACTCAATGGCTACCTGAGTGGGGCGAGAGCCGCATTGCAAATATGGTTGAAGGGCGTCCTGATTGGTGTATTTCACGTCAACGTACGTGGGGCGTGCCAATAGCTTTATTTGTTGATAAAGACACCGGCGCGTTACATCCGAATACGCAATCATTGATTGAAGAAGCGGCAAAACTGGTAGAAAAATCAGGTATTCAAGCTTGGTATGATTTAGAACCAGCAACATTGTTAGGCGAAGCAGATGCTCAGCAATACATGAAAGTACAAGATACTCTTGATGTATGGTTTGACTCTGGTGTGTCGCATGCATGTGTTGTTGATGCTCGTGAAGAATTAACAGGCCCAGCCGATTTATACCTAGAAGGGTCAGATCAGCACCGTGGTTGGTTTATGTCATCAATGATGACCTCAGTTGCTATTAATGGTCATGCACCTTATCGCCAAGTACTTACTCATGGTTTCACCGTGGACGAGAATGGTCGTAAAATGTCTAAATCATTAGGCAATGTAATCTCACCACAAAATGTAATGAACAAACTAGGCGCTGATATTTTACGCCTTTGGGTTGCTTCAACAGATTACACTGCTGAAATGACGGTTTCTGATGAAATCTTTAAACGTTCAGCGGACCGCTACCGTCGTATTCGTAACACCAGCCGTTACTTACTGGCTAACTTAAGTGGTTTTGATCCTAAAACAGACCAAGTTGCTATTGAAGACATGGTTGAGCTTGACCGCTGGATTGTAGGTCGTGCAGCGCAATTACAAGATGAAATTGTGGCAGCCTATGAGAGCTATCAGATGCTACAAGTTACGCAAAAGCTAATGAACTTCTGTACAGGAGAGTTAGGCTCGTTCTACTTAGATGTAATTAAAGACCGTCAGTATACAGCGAAGAGTGACAGTCATGCGCGTCGCTCATGTCAAACCGCTTTGTACCATATTGCTGAAGCAATGACGCGTTGGATGGCGCCTATAATGAGCTTCACAGCGCAAGAAATCTGGGAAGCATTACCAGGTGAGCGTGACCAGTATGTATTTACCTCAGTTTGGTATGATGGCTTAAAGGCAGTGACTGAAGGCCAATTTAGCAATGATGATTGGTTAACTATTCTAACCGTGCGTGATGAAGTAAACCGCGTACTTGAAGGTGCTCGTAAAGAAGAAGTCATTGGCGCAACATTACAGGCTAATGTAAGTATTTTTGCAAATGCAGAAATCGCGGATAAATTATCAGCATTAGGTGATGAGTTACGCTTTGTCCTATTGACCTCTCAAGTAACGGTTGCTGCAGTTAATGAGCAACCAGAAGGCACTCAAACAACTGAAATTGATGGTTTATACATTAGTGTTGCGGCAACAGATGCAGAAAAATGTGAGCGTTGTTGGCACTATTGTGATGATGTAGGGGCGAACCCTGCACATCCTGAAATCTGTGGTCGTTGTGTTAGCAACGTAGATGGCGAAGGCGAAACACGCCAATTCGCATAGGAGTAGTGAGTGAGCAAGCTAACCCAAAAAAGTGGTTTAGTGTGGCTTTGGTTAAGTCTGTTACTTTTAGTAGCAGACTTTGCCAGTAAAACGCTAGTGGTGAATACAATGAATTTGCGTGATTCGATTGATATATTGCCGTTTTTTAACCTTACTTACGTACATAACTACGGAGCTGCTTTTAGCTTTTTAAGCGATGAAAGTGGCTGGCAACGTTGGTTTTTAAGTTTAATAGCAATCACGATAAGTGGTTTGTTGATATGGTGGTTAAAACGCCTTCCTGCATCTAATAAAATATTATGTGGTGCGTATTCGCTCGTTTTAGCTGGCGCTATAGGTAACCTATACGACCGCATGTATTACGGATATGTAATCGACTTTTTGCACTTCTATTATGAAAACTGGCATTTTCCTGCGTTTAATATCGCTGATAGTGCAATTTGTATAGGTGCAGCATTGTTATTATTTGATGCCTTCACAGGCGAAAGTCCAAAGGAGCATAAAGCATGAGCCAAACAGTTATCGCTGAAAACTCAGAAGTGATTTTTCATTTTTCAATAAAGCTATCTGATGGCTCTGCGGCTGATTCGACGAAGGTGCATAATAAACCTGCTAAATTAGTGATGGGTGATGGCAGCTTAACCGCAAACTTTGAAAAGTGTTTATTTGGCTTAGCACCGGGCGATAGCAAATCGTTTGAGCTGGAGCCAGAAGATGCCTTTGGTCAACCAAACCCTGACAACATTTATTATGTTGAACGCAGTAAGTTTGGCCCAGATACGCCAGCTACCGTTGGTTCTATTATTGCGTTTACGCAACCTGATGGTACTGAATTACCAGGACTTGTACGCGAAGTGCAAGGCGAGTCGGTAACAATTGATTTTAATCACCCTTTAGCTGGCCAACAATTAACCTTTGAAGTTGAAATTTTAGAAGTTGATAACACGCCTAAGGTAAATGATTAATGGATATTTTATTAGCCAACCCTCGCGGTTTTTGTGCGGGCGTTGACCGTGCGATTAGTATTGTTGAACGTGCGTTAGATATATTCGAAAAGCCAATCTATGTGCGTCACGAGGTTGTTCATAATCGTTATGTGGTTGATGGATTAAAACGCCGTGGTGCGGTGTTTGTTGAAGAGCTTGATCAAGTACCCGATGAAAGCATTGTAATTTTTAGTGCTCATGGTGTATCGCAAGCCGTTCGAAGCGAAGCAAAACGCAGAGAGCTTAAAGTATTTGATGCAACCTGCCCACTGGTTACTAAAGTACACATGGAAGTTACCCGAGCAAGCCGAAAGGGCACTGAGTGTATTTTGATTGGCCACCATGGTCACCCTGAAGTTGAAGGCACCATGGGGCAGTACGATAATAGTAATGGTGGTATTTATCTAGTTGAAACGGCAGAAGATGTCGCTAAACTCAACGTAAAAAATCCAAATAACCTTTTTTACTGTAGCCAAACGACATTGTCTGTTGATGATACTGCGGATGTTATCGATGCTTTGCGCGCTAAATACCCAGTTATTGATGGCCCACGAAAAGATGATATTTGCTACGCCACGCAAAATCGCCAAGATGCAGTTCGTGACTTAGCCGATAAAGTTGATGTGTTATTGGTTGTTGGGGCTAAAAACAGCTCAAACTCTAATCGTTTACGAGAGCTTGCTGATAAAATGGGCACCGTTGCGTACTTGATTGATGATGCCAGCAATGTTGAAGATGCTTGGTTTACTAATGCAAAAGCTGTTGGTGTAACCGCCGGTGCATCTGCACCTGAAGTACTTGTTCAACAAGTTATTAGCCGTCTTAAAGAATTAGGTGGTAAACAGGTTGTTGAAAATCCAGGCGAAGAAGAAAACATAGTATTTGCCGTACCCGTTGAGCTACGCTAACCTTAATCTATTTATGGGGCATTTTTAAGGAGAGTGCAATGAGCAAGTCGGTGCAAACCAATACTTTGCTTTTTGCGGCTCTCTTTACTGAGCGAGGTGTGCTAGCTACATTAGTTGTGGTGCAAGTTATTGCTACTATATTGGCTTTTGCACCTAGTGCAGCTCAAGACATCTGGATCCGTTTAGGTGTAATTAGTTTATTTTTACAGCTTATCTTTTTATTAAGCCTGTCCTGGCTTTTTCTGCTACGGTTTATTCTACAGAGATATTCGCGCTTCATTCAAAGTGTTAGTTTATTCATCTCTCTTTTATCAACCACATTGTTAATGAGTATCGCGGTTCTCTGTTTTGCTGGCAGCGTGATTGAAGTTGCTGATCCTGTTGTGTTTATATTACGAAACTTACTTATTGTAGTTCTAGTTGCGTGTTTATTTGTACAGTTTCTCACAATTTACGTTGAAAAACAGCTGCAAACTAATGCATTAGCAAGAGCTGAGCTTGATGCACTACAGGCGCGTATTCGGCCACACTTTTTATATAATAGTCTTAATACAGCCGCCGAATTGACTCATTACGATCCAGATGCTGCGGAGCAAGCGATCTTAGCATTAGCTGCATTATCGCAAGCTGCAATGCAAGTCGGAAAAGAAACCGGATTGTCTGATGAAATTACATTGACCCGGCAGTATTTAAGGTTAGAAAGCTGGCGGTTTGCAGAGCGGCTACAAGTTGACTGGCAATTACCAGATCAACTCCCAAACATAACAATTCCTTGTTTAACATTACAACCACTATTAGAAAATGCCGTGTGTCATGGTGTTGAGCCTTCATTGACGGGGGCTGTTATTTATGTCGAATTACATGTAAGTCAACGCTCGTTGGTGATTATCGTCGAAAACCCCGTGTCGTCATCATCGCAACAAACACGTCCAGGAAATGGCATGGCATTAGATAATATTCGCCAACGGTTAGATCTCTATTATCAGGGGCATGCTAAGTTGACAATGACAGTAAGAGAAGGGATGTATCGGGTTAAATTGGTACTGCCTTTGGATGTTGATTATACACAGGAGCAACAATGAAAGTTCTTATTGTCGATGATGAGCCATTAGCTCGAGCTCGTTTGCATCGCTTACTTGCGAAAAATCCAGACTACAGTGATATAGCACATGCAAGTAATGGCACCGAAGCTATACAGCAAGTAAAATGTTTGACGCCAGATATTGTATTTTTAGATGTCAATATGCCCGCCATGAACGGTTTAGAAATTGCTGCGCAATTAAATACACTTAGTCTGCCGCCCGCGATAATATTTGTGACCGCTTATCCTGAACATGCTTTGGATGCTTTACAACTTAGTGCAGCAGGTTACTTAGTCAAACCAGTTACAGAGCAAAACTTGGCCAATGCTATAGAGCAACTTGGTCGCCTCACTCGTGCTCATGTGCAAAAACAACGCCCAGTGATGATCAACTATCAACTGGCAGGAGTTACGCGAAGTGTTGCACTAGAAGATGTCTATTATGTGATCGCTGAAGATAAATACACACGTTTAGTTTTTAATGGTGGCGAAGCATTACTTGATCACAGTTTAAAGCAGTTAGAAGAAGAGTTTTCCACGCACTTATTACGAATTCATCGCAAGATATTAATTAATCAATCACGTCTAATTGAGCTGAAAAAAGGCGCTAATGGAACGCATGCTGTTGCATTGAAAGGTTGTGATTGTTTATTACCTGTTAGTCGACGTGCGTATAAGAACGTAAAAGAGCACCTTTAAGTCCCCCCTTACTTTAGATACAAAGGTTATTAGAGCTGGTCGAGTAACCATTTATCAACAAATATAACCGTTTATCCTGAGCAGAGTTGAATCTACCTACTGATAGCATATGCTTATAATGAGATAGTTTTATATTAGGTGCGTTATGAAATTAGTCAATCATACACCACAGCATGGTTTTACATTAGTAGAGGTATTAATTGCGTTTGTGATTCTAAGCTTCGGTTTACTGGGTGCCGTTGCATTACAAGCAAAAGCGAAACAAGCAAGCTTTGATTCAATGCAGCGAGCGGCTGCGGTTGCTCTAGGCAATGATATTATTCAACGGATACGGGCTAATGATCGTTTGGCAGTAATTACTCAATATAATGGCACATTTACGAGTGATACCGAGCTTGAACAGTCACGTACTTGCTACAGCGGCGCATGTAGCTCAGCGCAAATAGCGGCACTTGATCGGCAGCAATGGATCCGTGCAATACAAGCTAAAGAAAATACAGGCGCTTTAGATGATGCAACGGTGTGTATAGAGAATACTGCCGTACCAAATAGCAATGATAAAGCATTTAATATCCAAGTTGTGGTGAGTTGGCAAGGCCGCCAAAAGTTTACCGCCACGACAGAAACCCAGCAATTAACGTGTGGTGAGAGTAATAGTAATCGCCGTATTATGGTTTTGAAAAGTTATATTTACCTAAGGAGCTAATATGAAGCAGCAAGGTTTCACTTTAGTCGAAATGATGGTGGCATTATTTATTGGTGGTTTAGTGCTTGGTGGAGTGATGTTCACGTATGTCAGTATGAAAGTAACCACGAGAGATACAATGACAATAGGTGACTTGCAAGAAACAGGTCGCTTAGCGCTTAATATTATGCAGCGTGATATAGAGCAAGTTGGTTTTTGGGGCACCTTTTATGAAGATTCTTTTTCAGAAGAAAATACACAAGTGTCACTTACATCTGGACAAAAACCAGCCCCAGATTGTTTTGCAGGCTTGAATAATGGTAGCTTTCCTGTTTTTAACGTAAACACTAATTTTCGTTCAGTGTATGCCATTGAAACAATGGGGGGAGAAGCACTAAATTGCCTTAATAAGACAAAAGAAAACACTGATATCTTGCAGGTAAAATTTTTAGAAGGGTTACAAATTGATCCAACTGATAGCACTGCTAATAACTATTATTTTATTGCAGAGCAAGAGCGAGGCGAGTTTCGTAAAGGCCCCATTGCTGCAAATACCATAGGCGGTAATGCAACGCTTTGGCGCTATCGTCATCATGTTTATTATATTGATGAGCAAACTTTTAAAATAAATGATCGTGATAGAGAAGTACCCGTATTGATGCGACGTCGGCTAGCACCGAGTGGAAAAATGGTCACTGAAACGATTATGGAAGGCGTTGAAAATATGCGGTTTTTATTCGGTTTAGATACGAACAATGACAGTCGAGTAGACACTTACCGAAGTGTTAATAAAATGACCGCAGCTGATTGGGAAAACCGCCGGGGCATTTTAACGGTGCAAGTATTTATTTTGGTACGAGCATTACAAGAAGATGCTAACTTAAAACAGCTTAATCAAACATATACCTTAGGCGAAGATGTCGACCAAAGAATACTTGAGTTTGATGATAAGTTTCGTAGAGCTCTATTTACAACAACGATTCGCTTAAATAATGTAGGAGCAAACCTATGGAGAATTTAAGGTTAGCTTCAAAACAGCAAGGTGTTGTTCTGATTGTAGCGCTGATCATGGTTGTTGCTGTCACAGGTATAGCTGTGACGCTTATGAGTAGCAGTAGTGTGGATATGAAAATTACCAATGCCGCATTTGAGCGAGAAGAAGCTGAAAACGCTTTGATGGGTAATGTACAACAAGTGATAGCTGATGAAGCGACTAAAGGAGGAAACAGTTACTTTTTATATACGCGAGCGCAAATACCGAATGGTTCAATCGCATTAGATAAAGTGGGCGATACAGTAAACTCAATGAGTAATTTAAATAATGGTGCGCTAGATCTGCCCTGCCCCCGTAAGTTTAGTTTTACCGCAGGTATTTCATGCAACATGGTGCAAGTTGATAGTACGATAACCTATGGCTCAAAAAGTAAACACACTATTACAATAACGACTGGAATCGCCCAAGAAATGGCTAGTTTAAATACTGGCGGTTAAGTGAGTAAATATGATGAAGTTTGAAAAGTTAGTTATAAGTATTTCGCTCTGTATTGCACTGCTTTTAAGTATGCACAGCTACGCTGAAGATATTGAATTATATGTTAATCATAATGTTGAACTCGATGAAAAACCTCGTGTTTTATTAATTTTTGATACCTCTGGAAGTATGGCTTTTTCCTCAAGAACAGGGGATGACTGCGGACAGTATCAAAATGGAGGTTGGGTATTGTGCAATGATAGCCGGTTGGGAGTGGCTAAAGATGCAATGACACAATTAGTCGAAGGACATTCAGATATTGATTTTGGTCTTATGCGTTACCATAGCACCGATGGTGGATATATTGTTAATGGTATTGGTAGCTCTCATGACACAATTACTCGTTCAATAAATAACTTGCCAGCAGACGGAGGAACGCCTTTAGCCGAAACACTTTGGGAAGCCTATTTATATATAACAGGGAAAGAGCAAAGTTACGGATTTCAAGTAGATAAAGATAAAAGAGATACTGATGTAGAGTCTGAAATTATTACCCAAGAACGAGTTCAAAAATGTAATTATGTCACTTATTACGACTGGTGGGGCCGCAAGCGGACTAGGAAAGAATGTAACTATGTATATGAGGATGTTGTTTCTAGTTACTCTTATATTTCCCCTTTTGCTGACAGCAAAGCTGAAGCTATACGCTGCGATAATTCAGTGAATATAATTTATATGACTGATGGTGATCCGTCTTCAGGGAGTGATAACGGCAGTGATACTGATATAAGTAGCGAATATAAAAAATATTTTGGCCGTTCACTTACCAATGATGATTATGTTTACAGTAATTATTTACATCAACTTGCGAAAGTAATTCATGGTGTAGACGCAAATAAAAAAGCCGGTATCGAAGAAGTTATTGTTGATCTATACCCACAAACCTCTGATATCCACGAAACGGGACGGGTATATACCGTTGGGTTTGGTTCTGGGATGAGTGCCTCAGGCAAGTATTTATTAGAAGAGACTGCGAGATTGGGTGGTGGTCAATATGAACATGCTAATACGGCAGATGAGTTATCCGATGCATTTAAAAAGTTCATTACAAATATTCGAGAAGTAAATGACACGTTTACATCTCCTTCAATCGCAAGTAACAATGTGGATCAGACTCGAAGCCGAGAATCGATTTACTATGCTATGTTTTACCCCGAAACAGGTGCCCGTTGGCGAGGGAATTTAAAAAAGTTAAAAGTGTCTGGCACAGAAATTGTTGATGCGCAAAGTACCCCTGCACTTAATGATGATGGGTTAATTAAATCAACAGCACATACCTTTTGGTTACCTGAAAATTCAGCTGCAGATGGTAATTCAGTGGAAAGTGGTGGTGTTAATTCACATCTTACAAATTTAGCAGAGCGAACCGTTTACACCGATTCTGCCGCAGGAGGACTGATCGAGTTTAAAAGTAATCTTTTGCAAACAGCCTTCGGTGGGCTTGCAAATTTAGCGAATAGTTTTGGGACTGACCTACTCAATGTCGCCTCAACTATTGATTGGGCTAGAGGTGTTGACGTTGATGATGAGGATAAGGATGGCTCTCGTCGGGATCAGCGTCAGGATATATTTGGTGATCCATTACACTCAAAGCCAGTCACAATTGATTATGGTAATGATGATATACGTATCCTGATTGGTACTAATGCTGGTTTTCTACATATGTTTCAGGATAAAGGGGACGAAGTGGGTGAAACATGGTCATTTATTCCTAATAGCTTATATAGAATTTTAACACCGTTGCGGGACAACCAAGCTGATACTAAAGTGTATGGTGTTGATGGACCTATTACTGTATTTTTCGATGACGCTGATCGTGATGGTGTTGTTGAAACTGGCGATCGTGTATGGGCGTTTTTTGGTATGCGTAGAGGCGGTAATTATTATTATGGTTTAGATATTACGAACCCTGATGTTCCTCGATTAATGTGGACAATTCAAGGAGGCACAGGTGTTTTCTCTGAGCTAGCACAAACTTGGTCAGCGCCAATCGCAACATACATTAAAGGTAAAACAGATCCCGTGTTAATTTTTGGGGCGGGCTTTGATACTAATAAAGACAATATACAGCTTAGTAATGATAGTAAAGGACGGGGGTTATATATTGTTAATGCATCAGATGGCAGTTTGGTGTGGGAGCTCACCCCTAAAACAGGCTTTAAAGGAGAGCATAGTATAGCCGCAACCGTATCGATACTTGATTCTGACTATGATGGCTTTATAGACCGTCTGTATGCAGCCGATACAGCGGGTAGTATCTGGCGAGTAGATATGCCCGGTGCAAACCCGAAAGATAGCATAAACCCATGGACTCACTTTGAACTTGCACAATTAGGAGGAGCATTATCTAGCCAAGATCGACGTTTTTTCTATAAGCCGGTTGTAGCGCGTACAATGTTTAGCAAGGTAACTAACACTACTGAAAATGATAAAACAACGATTACTCGCCAAGATACACCTTTTGATGCGGTATTAATTGGCAGTGGTAATAGGCCCAAGCCCACGTTAACGAACGTGCAAGATCAGTTATTTATGATCCGTGATATAAATACTGTGACTAAGTCATTTTTGGATGATGACATTCCAACCCCCATTACAATCAGTGATTTAATGAATGTGAATAATGACCCTTTTGCGAATGCGCTCAGTGATATCGATAAATTTACTGATGAGGAGTTAAAGCTTAGTCAAAAAAGTGGCTGGTATTATGATCTTCCTCGAAGTGGTGAAAAATCACTTGCAGCTGCAACTGTAGTTGGTGGCGTTGCTTACTTTACGAGTTTTACACCGGCTTCAGAAGATTCGGTCATTAATCAATGTTCTTTAAGCGGCGGAAGCGGCGGTTTATATGCATTTCACTTACATTATGGCACCAAAGTGTATGAGCAGTTACGCTATGTCACGAGTAATGATGTGCCTGATACACCACAACTGTATTTTGGTTCAACAAATACATGTGAGACTGATAATTGTGATGAACAGAGCCAGTTTTTATTGCTAGGGCCTGGAGTTAAGCAAACACAAGAAACGCAAGGGGATTCAAGCGCGAAAAACCCATTTGTGCCAAAGGAAATTATAGGGCCTGGTATTTCATTTGATGAAGATGGCAAAATTAAACTAGTAAGCGATGCTGTACCAATTGGTTTTGGTTTTAAAACCCAACAAACATTTATTTATAAACGCGAGTTGAATGATAACTATAAATAACGATTAAAGTTATTTTTATACGGTTTTACTATCGTTAATGTAGTAAAACCGTATAACTCCCTTTACAGTCAGATTGTTTAAATACTTTGCTTAATAACCAACCTTCCTATTAAGACGCATAAGGCTGTATTACAGTTTTTTGTACTGAATAAGCTCCATACCTCTACAAAATATTTTATCTTTTCCCAAATCCTAACCCTATTCTGTAATTTTTCTTTTCTGAGGAAATTAACGAAAAACATGATTTCACTGATGTATTCATTATATTAGTCTAATCAATTAGATGTAGTTAAAAAGGATTGCTTAGTGTGTTTTTTATACAGAAAAGTGACTGTTTTATGTTGTGAAATCTAAATTCTGTGCTGTACTAAAGTATTACTCATACTAAATAGAGAAGTCTTATGTGTGAGTTTTAAACGAAAAGATTTTCACATGGATAGGGTTGTCGCTATGTTTCAATTTACGCATGGGATTACAAAACTGTTTGGCTTTTTAGTTGTTTTTACCAGTCAAGTGACTCTGGCTGATGATATTGAACTATATAATTCACAAAATGACGATAAGCCAAAGGTATTATTAGTATTTGATAACTCGCTAAGTATGGCTTTATCAATAAATAGTAATAAACAGTGTAAAGGGTTGCTTGGTGTAATTAAGCTATGCCCTGAGACTCGACTATCCGCTGCAAAAACTGCGATGAAAAAATTGATCTATGATAATCCCAATGTTGATTTTGCGCTTATAAAATCGAATGGCCCGTTAAATTTAAAATTAAATAATTTACTTGATTTAGGTAACTTATTAGGCTCAACAGGTGGTTATGTCACTCATGGGTTTGGAGCTGAACACAGTGATATTATCGAAACAATTGATGATTGGGGGCTACTATCATTAGTTAACATAAGTCCTGCAACCGAAATGTTACATGAAGCAATGCTTTATTTACATGGCCAACAAGTTGGTTATGATCACCTTAACTTACTTGATCTCATTGATATTCGTATTCAACAACAGGGGCAATATATTTCCCCCTTTAGTTTGAATGATGGCTCTGAAATCCCCTGTGAAAGTAAAGTGAATGTTGTATTGATCACCGATGGTATATCCTTAACAGAAAGCTTGCCATTATTAGAAAATAGCCGTGAAAACGATATAAAGCAGTTGCATCAAAACCTATATGGTTATCCCGCCGATAAATTTAAAAATACCTATTTACCAACCGTAGCCAGACTCTTACATGGGCAAGGAATTAATAATTTTGATGCCTATCCAGACACTGCAATTATCGATAATGTTAATGTATATACAGTCGGGTTTGGCCATGGCATGCCTCTTTATGCTGAGCAGGTATTGGTAGAAACGGCAAAGCAAGGTGGCGGGCAATATTTTTTAGCTGAGTCACTAGAGGAGCTAAATGAAGCATTTGCGACGACAATGAAAACAGTACGCACTGTTGATGCTAGCTTTTCTTCCCCTGCGATTGTCGCAAGTAGTGCCGATAGAACGCGCCACTTAGATAGTATTTATTTAACTATGTTTCAACCAGCTTTAGGTGCTCGTTGGTTGGGAAATTTAAAGAAATTAAAGGTTTCAGGTACGCAAGTTACTGATGCGACAGGTAATCTTGCACTGGATGGAAGTGGGGCAATAAGCCAAGATAGTCGTACTTTTTGGCTTCCTGATGCGGAACCTAATGATGGCGCCAAGTTGCAAAGTGGCGGAGTTAATTATTGGTTGTCGGAATTTGCTGAACGCAATATTTATACGGATACAGCCGCGGGGTTGATGCCTTTTACTTATTCTAATTTAGAAAATCAGTTAGATGACCTTGATGAATTGTTTAATGAACCATTATCGGAGATTGAGGCGACTATAAATTGGGCGCGAGGAGTTGATGTTGATGACGAAAATAACAATAGCAACCGGACTGAAACTCGCAGTAATATTTTTGGTGATCCACTGCACTCTAAACCCGTAGCTATTGATTATGGGAATGGCGATATAAGGATTCTCGTTGGCACAAATGCTGGTTTTTTACATATGTTTCAAGATAAAAACGATACCTTGTCTGAGAGCTGGGCATTTATTCCACGCAGCCTCTATAGCATTCTCAAACCATTAAGAGCTGACCAATCAAATAGTAAAGTATATGGTGTTGACGGCCCTATCAGTTTATTTATTGATGATAAAAATAGCAATGGAATAATTAACGATGATGATCGTGTCTGGGCATTTTTTGGCTTGCGTCGGGGAGGACGTAATTATTACGGACTTGATATTTCAGAGCCTGATTCACCAAAATTACTTTGGAGCACTCCAATTCAAGGAGGGGTATCATCATTTAAAGAGCTTGGGCAAACGTGGTCAAAACCAATTGTAACCTATATTAAATTGGCCGGTTTTGAAAATAAACCGGTATTGATCTTTGCTGCAGGTTATGACGCGAATAAAGATAATGAGCAGCCAAGTCGTGATGATAAAGGGCGAGGCATATATATTGTAGATGCAAGCAGTGGCGAAAAAGTGTGGTCATTGACCCCTGAAAATGGATTTGCAGGAGTAGATAGTATTGCGGGCGATATTGCGGTGTTTGATGCTAATTATGATGGTTATATAGACCGTCTTTATGCTGCTGACACCGGAGGGAATGTATGGCGAGTAGATATGCCTGAAGGCAAGTCGTGGACACATTTTAAATTAGCCGAACTCAGTGCTAGTGGGATAGCTAATAGACGCCGTTTTTTAAATCAACCTATGATTGCAAGAACATTATTTAGCCGTGTTAGTAATGTTTTTTATAATGGAGAAATGCGTCAAATACGTGAGGATATTCCGTTTGATGCGGTGTTAATCGGTAGTGGAGATCGTGCAGATCCGATGACAACAAATATTCAAGATCAACTTTATATGGTGCGTGATATAAATACTGTTACTGGCCAATTTCCTAATGGCTTACCTGAGCCGATTCGTATTGACGAGTTAATGGATGTTAGTTTAGATCCATTTTCCACCAAGCTGGATGATAACGAGGCGTTTGTTCAACTTGAGGTCGAACTGGGAAGCTTTAAAGGGTGGTACTACAACTTACCTAAACTAGGTGAAAAGTCTCTCGCTGTTGCAACAGTGGTTGGCGGTATTGCTTACTTTACAAGTTACACTCCTGCAGCCTCGACTGCGCCTGAGGCAAGTCAACAGTGTATAAATAGTCGTGGGCAAGGTGCTATGTATGCGTTTCATTTGCATTATGGCACTAAAGCCTATGAGCAATTGGCTTATTTAACGCGTGATGAGTTACCAGATACACCGCAATTGTATTTTGGAGTTCAAGAGCAATGCGACGATAAAGATGATGATAACCTTTGTGATGATACTATGAAGCCGGTTGCCAAAAAAAGTCAGTTTTTACTGCTCGGACCTTGGTTAAATACACAGCAAGTGGCAGGTATTTTAAAACCTAGTGAATCGTTTGTACCACAAGAATTATTAGGACCAGACATTACATTTGATGAAAATGGCCATATAAAATTAGTAACGAGCTCATCAACCCAAGGACTAGGTTTTCGGATTCAGCAGACGTATGTATATAAGCAAGACATTATTTCTCAATAATTAAAACAGGTGCTTAATGCGGTAAATACAGGCAATAATTGCATTCGATGCAGTAGGCACTTATGATGTAGTGGTTTAGTTTACACCCCAAACATAATAATTTTCGGCGTATAATGCAAAATAGATGGTGCGAAGAATGAAAATACAAAAAAATGGTTTTACTTTAATTGAGTTAATGATTACGGTGGCTATATTGGGCATTATCGCATCTGTCGCTCTGCCTAGTTACTTTGAACATGTTAAACGCACAGCTCGCACAGAAGCCATTACTTCATTACTTGATGCTGCAAATAAGCAACAACAGTTTTTTGTTGATAATCGAGTGTATACACAAAGCTTAGAAAACTTGGGTGTGGTATCTCCGACAGAGCATGGATTTTATACCATAAAAGTAAGCGTTGATAATTCTGCGGGCACGTTCAAGATCACTGCTACGCCTGCTGCTGGTCCACCACTAAAAGATGACGATTGTAAATCTTTTACTATTGATGATGCCGGACTTAAAACCTCTAAAGGAAGTGCGGATAAAAGTGAGTGCTGGGGGTAATTTCATTTTGGTTTAATGACTTCGCTTTCGCTTGGCATTGCAAATAAACTAAAAAGGCTAACAAATAAGTAAGCTAGATTTTGCTCAAATACTATTTTGACATTCTTGGGTGTCCTTTAGTGTTATTCTACCTATTGTACTCACCGAAATAGCAATCCCCGGTAAATTTGCTGATTTATAGTCAGCACAATATATAAAAGTACCATTATTAAACCCCCTGGGTGTACCATCAGGGCGGTAAGTGATGGCGTTTCGGGGGTAAGTAAGTTTATCTGACTTATTAATAGCTTCAGAGACAAACATAACAGTGTCATCAGAACCAAAGACTCCAACATCCCCTTTATCAACAAAAACGGTAATACCTTCATGCCAACGACTGCCGTCACATACTGAAGACTTCAATGCACAAACAGTAATTTGGCTATTTAAAGATACCGCATTGTTACGCGCTAAATTCAAGGTTCTTTTTATCAGGTGGCTGTAATTTTCAAGGCGAGTTTGTGCAAGAAAAGGCTGCAAGTGAAACAGAGCAAGGTTAGCCATGATAGCGACAATACTCAATACTACCATTGTTTCGAGCAATGTTGTCCCTAATTTTGCTTGGAATTGGGGTGGCTTTCTCATCCTTGAGCTCTTTTGATTACTATTATTCTAATATTAGTTGAGCTTGCTGGAGTTGCAAGCTCAATTAAAGTGCTTTAGCAACACAAGAATTATTAGTATCTCCATTGTACAAAGCGGTACCCGATTGGCTTATTGTTAATGCTTTATTGTTCTCATTGTCTTTATTTGGGCAGTATGTAAATGTACCTGGGTTTGAGGTGATCCGGCCACTTGCATCAAATGTTAATGAAGTATCTCCCGAAAATGTTAATTTACTATTTTCAGATATCTCAGCCATGGTTCTAAGAATTTTGTCTCCTTCCTGTGGATCATAGTCACCATTACTGTTGTCATCGAAAAATACAATGATGGTGCCGTCACTCCAATCTTTAGAGCAGGTCAATTGTGTATTATTTTCTATATTTGTTGTGTCTGCGCTACACACCACCATAAGTGAATCTGTACTGGTGGCTTTTGCGCGGGCAAAATTGATATTGCGTTTTAACTCAAGCAAAAAGTTTTCGGCTCGATTCTCTTCAAGCATATCACTGCTATCCCAAAAAGCGATTGCAGCAACAATGCCAACGATAGCAATGGTGACCATCAATTCTAAAAGCGTAAAGCCGTGTTGTATTTTTTTCATATGTGCCTCTAAATACTAGGTGACTCATTAACAAGCCATACAAACAACGTATTTTATAACTATGGTTGCTAGATTTTTAATTATCATATCATTGTTGATGATTAAATCACCGTAATTCAATTGCTTTGTTTGCTATGAACTGCAGGATTGTCTAAAATCGACTCAAACAGAATTTAAAAGTAGCAACGAACAATGAAAAAAATAGAAGCAATCATCAAACCTTTTAAACTAGACGACGTACGTGAGGCATTATCAGAAGTCGGTATTACAGGTATGACAGTAAGTGAAGTAAAAGGCTTTGGCCGCCAAAAAGGGCATACCGAGCTTTATCGTGGTGCTGAATACATGGTAGATTTTTTACCGAAAGTAAAACTAGACATTGTGTTAGGTGATGAAAATGTTGACCGTGCCATCGAAGTGATCGTTAAAACTGCGCAAACAGGTAAAATCGGCGATGGTAAAATCTTCGTTACTGATGTTGAGCGTGTTGTGCGTATTCGTACGGCAGAAGAAGACGAAGAAGCTATTTAATTAATTCGGTTTAAATGAGTTTTCATTCGATATAAAAAAGGCGCTAATCAAATTAGCGCCTTTTTTATATAATTAAATCTATTTGTTTTTATTCAACTCACGAGTCAATTTAGCGTGCTCACTCAACTCTGGTAAACCTAGTTTGTTATAGCTTTTTTCCATCACCTCTAGTGCTTCATCTAAATAACTACTTTGTGAATAATGTTCTACAACATACTTACCGCGATTTGCCGCTGCAAGGTATGCTTCGCGTTCATAGTAGTACTCAGCTACCTTTAGCTCATAGCGAGCCATTTTATTTAGTAGCCAAACTAAACGACGTTTTGCCTCTGGCGCATAACCACTTTGTGGGAAGCGGTTGACTAAGGTTGATAAGTCAGTAAAGGCAACCCGAGTACGGTTTGCATCACGGTCGGCTCTATCAACACCAAAGTATTCTTGGAATGCATTCTCATCCGCTTTAATGTTCACTAACCCACGCATGTAATACATGTAATCTAGATCTTTGTGATTAGGGTTTAAGCGAATAAAGCGGTCAATGGTCGCTAATGCTTGCTCTGTATTACCTGCTTGGTAATGGGCATAGACTAAATCCATTTGCACTTGCTTTGACATTGGGCCAAATGGGTAGCGTGAATCTATGGCACTTAATAGCTCAATTGCACGGGCATAAAGGCCTGAGTCTAATGTTTGTTTAGCGTCTTCATAAAGCGCTTGTGCTGACTTATTAGGAACGCGTTGGATATCTTCTTCATCTGGAGCAGACGAACATGCGCCTAAACCAAGTAATGAAACTGTAAAAACAATGGCGAATGCACGTTTCCCTATTCTATTTATCATTTTATTTGTTACCTTCGATGTCTTCGGCTAGGCCAACTGGGTAAAACCGAGTAAACTATGCTTATTATATAAATGCTTTTATTAAAAGCGATTCTAACCCAGTCGAGCACAGCTTGCACTGGTAAATTGGGTAAAGTTACTAATGTCAGAACAAATTTCTCTTCAAGCCGAGGTGCCAACTGAGTTAGGCGGTAAACGTCTAGACCAAGTATTGGCGCAATTGTTCCCTGATTATTCACGTTCACGTATAAAAACGTGGATTTTGGATGATAAAATCACCGTGGATGGTGAAATTTTCAACACCCCAAGAGAAAAACTCTTAGGTGGCGAAGTGGTCAATGTTGAAACCAGCATTGAAGCACCACGTGAATATGAAGCGCAAGATATCAAATTAAACATCGTTTATGAAGACGATGATATTTTAGTTATCAATAAACCTATGGGTTTAGTGGTTCACCCAGGCGCAGGTAACCCAGATGGCACAGTATTAAATGCCTTGCTGCATCATTACCCTGAGATCATCAACGTACCACGAGCGGGTATTGTGCACCGTCTTGATAAAGACACTACAGGATTAATGGTGGTAGCGAAAACCATTCCTGCACAAACTCACTTAGTGACTGCATTACAAAAGCGTGAAAACTTCACTCGTGAATATGAAGCGATTTGTAATGGTACGATGACTGCAGGTGGTATGGTTGAAAAGCCAATTGGCCGACACCCTACACAGCGTACTCACATGGCGGTACATGAACAGGGCAAGCCAGCTATCACACACTTTCGTGTTGCTGAAAAGTTTCGCGCCCATACACGCTTGCGTTTACGTCTTGAAACTGGCCGTACTCACCAAATTCGTGTACATATGGCGTTTATTAATCACCCATTGATTGGTGATAAAGCTTATGGCGGCCGTCCGCGCCCACCAAAAGGTGCCACACCTGAGTTGTTTGAAATGCTCAGAGCGTTTAACCGTCAAGCATTACATGCGGTTAAGCTGAGTATTGCTCACCCAATAACAGGTGAAATGATGACGTGGCAAGCACCTATTCCTGATGACATGGTGGCAATGACACACGCATTACGCGAAGACACCAAAGCAAACCCAAATATAGACTTTTAATCGAGATGATCACACCTACATGGCCCGCATCAATAAATATTGGAGCCCTGAGCACGACACGAAAAGGGGGCTACTCAGAAGCCCCATTTAGTAGTTTCAACTTGGGTTTACATGTAGGTGATGATGAACAAAAAGTACTGGCTAACCGTGAGTTATTAGCGAACCACTTACCGACTAAGCCGGTTTGGTTAAACCAAGTTCATAGCAGCGACGTTGTTATTGTTGATGAGCAGTTTGATCATTCCAAGCTAGTGGATGCAGATGCGCTGTTTACTCGTTTGCCAGAGCAACCTTTAGCGATAATGACGGCAGATTGTTTACCCATTCTACTCACCACTGAATGTGGGAGTGAGGTAGCCGCAATTCATGGTGGCTGGCGAGGGTTACATGCCGGAATCATCGAAAAAACGATAGATCATTTTAATACCCCCACAGAGAAAATTATAGCTTGGCTTGGGCCGGCAATTGGTGCGCAAAATTTTGAAGTGGGTGCTGAGGTAAAAGCTGCATTTTGTAAGCTTAGTTCACAGTATCAACATGCTTTTCAGGCAAAAGGTAATGGCAAATTTTTAGCTGATATTTACGCCATTGCACACATTCAGCTAAACCATTTAGGTATTTTTAATATCTCAGGTGGAGAGTATTGTACTGTTGCTCAACAAGAGCAGTTTTTTTCATATCGACGAGAAGGTAAAACCGGGCGCATGGCCACTTTGATCTGGCGCAAATAATCGTGCTCTACACGGATTATATTTCCTTCAAAACCTTGAACAAATCATTAAACATACCCATTAATTAAGTAATTAGTTTTTTAATAGGTAACCCCTCATGCGTTTAGATAGATTTACCAGTAAATTTCAATCTGCGCTTTCTGATGCGCAATCATTGGCACTTGGTCGTGACCATCAATTTATTGAACCTGTTCACTTGATGTACTCACTGTTACAACAAAGTGGCTCTAGCGTGCGTGCTTTATTAGCACAAGCAGGTGTTAGCGCAGATGAGCTTAATACTAAACTGTCAAAAGAAATTGAAAAGTTATTCAAGGTGGAAGGTGTAGGCGGTGATGTTCAACTGTCTAACAACATGGTTTCACTCATAAATTTATGTGATAAATATGCACAAAAGCGCAAAGACAAGTTTATTTCTAGCGAATTATTTGTGTTGGCGGCCTGTGATGATAAAGGACCGCTGGGTGATATTTTTCGCGCACTAAACGTAACCGCAACTAAAATTGAATCAGCGATCGAAGCCATTCGCGGTGGGCAAAAGGTGGATGACCCCAATGCCGAAGAAACTCGCCAAGCCCTGAAAAAGTTTACTATTGATCTCACCGAACGTGCAGAGCAAGGTAAGCTCGACCCTGTGATAGGTCGTGATGATGAAATACGCCGTACTATTCAGGTTTTACAGCGCCGGACCAAAAATAACCCGGTATTAATAGGTGAGCCCGGTGTTGGTAAAACAGCCATTGCCGAAGGGTTAGCGCAGCGTATTATTAATGGCGAGGTGCCAGAAGGACTAAAAAATAAGCGTGTATTATCACTTGATTTAGGTGCGCTGGTGGCAGGAGCTAAATACCGCGGTGAGTTTGAAGAGCGATTAAAATCAGTATTGAATGAGCTAGCTAAAGAAGAAGGCCAAGTTATTCTCTTTATTGATGAAATACATACTATGGTTGGTGCTGGTAAAACCGATGGTGCAATGGATGCAGGTAATATGTTAAAGCCTGCGCTGGCCCGCGGTGAATTACACTGTGTGGGTGCAACAACCCTTGATGAGTATCGCCAATACATTGAAAAAGATGCAGCCCTTGAACGTCGCTTTCAAAAAGTGCTTGTTGAAGAGCCATCAGTTGAAGACACTATCGCTATTTTACGTGGCTTAAAAGAGCGCTATGAATTACATCACAGTGTTGATATTACCGACCCTGCAATCGTAGCCGCGGCGCATTTATCACACCGCTATATTAGTGACAGGCAACTTCCTGATAAAGCGATTGATTTAATTGACGAAGCGGGTTCATCAATCCGTTTACAAATTGATTCAAAGCCAGAATCATTAGATAAATTAGAGCGCCGTATTATTCAGCTAAAACTGGAAGATAATGCCCTTGCCAAAGAAAAAGATGAAGCCAGCCAAAAACGTCGTACAGAGATGCAAGAGCTGATTGGTGATTTAGAATCACAATATCGCGAGCTCGATGAAGTGTGGAACGCGGAAAAAGCCTCGTTACAAGGTACTCAAGTGATAAAGGCTGAGCTTGAACAAGCGCGTTTAGACTTAGAAGTCGCAAGACGTGCAACCGATTTACAACGTATGTCGGAGCTTCAATATGGTCGAATCCCTGATTTAGAGCGTAAACTTGATTTAGCTTCACAAGCCGAAATGCAAGATATGAGCTTGTTAAAAAACCAAGTTGGCGAAGATGAAATAGCGGAGATCTTATCGCGTTGGACAGGTATTCCGGTGTCTAAAATGCTACAAGGTGAGCGTGAAAAGCTATTACAAATGGAAGATCAACTCCATGCTAAAGTGATAGGCCAAGATGAAGCGGTTGTTGCAGTTTCAAACGCAATTCGTCGTTCACGTGCAGGACTTGCTGATCCTAATCGTCCGATTGGTTCATTTCTATTCTTAGGCCCAACAGGGGTGGGTAAAACAGAGCTTACCAAAGCGCTTGCAACGTATATGTTTGATACAGAAAGCGCCATGGTGCGCATTGATATGTCAGAGTTTATGGAAAAACATTCAGTCGCGCGCTTAGTCGGTGCTCCGCCGGGGTATGTAGGTTATGAAGAGGGCGGTTATTTAACTGAAGCTGTGCGACGTCGCCCTTACTCTGTCATCTTACTTGATGAAGTTGAGAAAGCGCACCCTGACGTATTTAATATTTTACTGCAAGTATTAGATGATGGCCGCTTAACTGACGGGCAGGGACGCACAGTTGACTTTAAAAACACCGTGATCATTATGACTTCAAATCTTGGCTCAGATATCATTCAAGAGCAAGCGGGTAATAACGACTACGATACCCTAAAAGAAAAAGTGATGGGTGTGTTGGTGAGTCAATTCAGACCAGAGTTCATTAACCGAATCGATGAAACCGTGGTGTTCCATTCTCTTGCTAATGAGCACATTAAAGAAATTGCGGATATTCAGTTAACGAAATTGCGAGAGCGCTTAACTGAAATGGGGTATTTATTAGATATTAGCGATGCAGCTTTAGAGCGTATAGCAGCCAGCGGCTTTGACCCTGTTTATGGGGCGCGGCCACTTAAACGCGCTATTCAACATACCATTGAGAATCCACTTGCTCAAAAACTGCTAGCAGGTGAGTATCAAAGTGGCAGTATGATAGTGATAGATGCCGATGAAAATGGACTGATATTCAGCGCACGCTAGTGGTATGAATTATCAAATATTAAGGCCAGCAATTTGCTGGCCTTAAATCATTTAAATGTACTGAATTTAACCCTCAACACTGACCGCTTGTAATGATTCACTTTGGTAGCAGCCAAGCACACGTACATATTGCGTATGTTCTTTAAGTTGCTCTAAAGCGTGCTGTACATGGTTATCTACTAAGTTAGCCTCTAAATCAACATAGAACACTTCTTCCCACGGATTGCCAGGCACTGGACGAGATTCAAGCTTCACTAAGTTGATATTGTGCTCTTTGAAAATCATTAATGCATCTGCCAACGAACCGGCTTGTTGCTTTGTAGCCATGATCAGGCTTGTTTTTGTTGGGATTTGCTTTGACACTTGCAACGGTTTACGTGCTACAACGATAAAGCGGCTGTGATTCTCACGTTGGTTGGCAAGCCCTGACTTTAATACTTCTAATCCGACATGTTTGCCTGCTTGAGCTGAGCCTATTGCTGCACTATTAGGTGTGTCAATCGCTGATTGTAATGCACTTGCAGTAGAGTCAGAGGTTTCATGTTGAATATCGCCTAAGCCTTGTAAAAATCGGCTACATTGCGCAAAAGGTTGAGGGTGAGCAAAAATTTTAGTTAATTGGCTAAGCTCAGTGTCAGGAGAGGCGAGTAAACAATGCTCAACACTGTGAGTTACTTCACCAACAATGGATACTTGTGCATGTTGTAGTAAGTCAAATACTTCATTGATACTACCTGAGCTGGTGTTTTCGATGGGCAATAAACCAAAATCTGCTTGGCCGCTTTCTACATTCCCGGTAATTTGTTCAAAGCTTGCACAGCCAAGCTCAACAAGTTTGCCAGGGCGACGACTAAAGTACTTATGGCAGGCTAATTGGCTGTACGTACCTTGGCCACCTAAATAGGCTACTCGGTGGGTTTCACTCATTGCATCAGGGTTTAAATTCTTTTGCAGCATGGCCTGCTGATTGAGCACTGAATCTTCTAAAATTGTTTGGAATACGTTATTGACATAATAAGCATCTAATCCCAGGGACTTACCGTAACCAATTAATTTTTCAAGTAAAGCTTGCTCACGCGCTTCATCACGAATCGGTTTGTTATTAGCTATTTTATATTCTACTACACCATGACTAATACGGCGGCGCTTGGCAAGTAGCACAAGCAGGTCTGAATCAATCTCGTTGATATCATGTCTGAGCGAATTTAGTACATCATTTGTCATTTGGGTTCCTCATTCCAAAAGTTACCTTAAAAAGGCAAAAACAAAAAAGCCTCCCAGTTGGGAGGCTTTGCTATTCGGTTGATTTAATCTCGCAAACAGGTAAGCCTCTTCTATTTGATAAAGAAGCTAAAAAAAGAAAATGTGAAAAGCGAGAATTTTATGTTCATGCTTTAAATGTATGGAGACTAGGCTATAAAGTCAACACTCTATTGTCTTTAATCGGGCAATTGAACTCGTTTATTCGTAGAATTGAGTTTTTTTATGAATATTTACAAAAAATTTATAAATCTAAATAGGGATCTGGTATATTTCTGAGTGTCGATTCAAATAATAACAATTATTAATAAATAAGGTTGGCTTGTGGTGTATAGACGCCCACCATCACGTTTTGGTGTTAATTCATTAAGTATGAAACTGTCGCTGTTAATTTCAGCGATTTGTTTGATCGCAGGTATTTGTGCGGCTGCACTAATGCTTAAATCTGAAGAAAAGCAACTCGTGTTTGAAGAGCACGAAGTATTGAAGCTTTCTAGTGAAAGGCTGAGTCAGCAGTTTAATGCTCTAGTAAAAACCAAAGTGAACATCGCCGAACAAGCGAACACAGTGGTCTCTAGTCAACTTTTTTATAACTCGTCACAATTGGCAAGTAGTCAAAATGCTCAATTAAGTTTTGATGCAGATGGCAGTATTCGTAGTGCCTCTAAAGATGGTTTGTCAGCAGCTTTTTTACCGCAGCAAGAGTTCACTCCGTTTTATAAAAAACTAATTAATGATTCTGAGTCATTATGGAAAATAGTTTCCCCTACTTTGATCCAAGATTTTTTTAATTTTTATCTGATCTCAAAAGATAATTTTATCCGTATTGCGCCACCTAATTGGGCACTTAATGTTGCCAGTGAGCACCAGTTTACTGATGGCAGCAGTTTTAACTACGCTAAAGAAGCACTAAATCCAACGCGCGAAGCAGTATGGTCACAAGTCTATTACGACAAAATTTGGCATAAATGGGTTATTAGTGTGTTGGTGCCAATTTATATTAATAATGAGTTTTTTGGCGTTACAGGCAGTGATCTAGCTCTTGAAACATTAATATCGCAACTCCCTATAGGTGATAACGACCAACATTTATTTGTATTTGATAGCAATGGCCAGCTACTTGCTCATCCCAAGTTGACCAAAAATCAGTACGAGCAATATGGTCAAGCTGGCAAACCTTTACGTACCAGTGATTTTGTTAACACAGATTTACAACAGCTTATAAACCAGACGATTAAAATGAAGCTGCCAAAAAATGCTGATTCATTTGTACAAGATGGCGAAACTCATATTATAAATATGCGAAAAGTTGAGCACCTTGATTGGTATATCGGTATTTATAAAAAGCGTTCTTCCGCGCTATCTGCGTTGCAAGAACTAAAAGTTAAGTTTTTTGGTTTATTTATCTTATACGCCATCTTAGTTGCATTGTTATTGCATCAAGCGTTGTATCAACTTGTTTTACGCCGTATTCATTCTTTAGTGCATGCTGTAACGAGCTTTGGTAAAGGGCACTTACAAATTGAATTTCCGAAAGAAAATAAAGACGAAATAGGTACGTTGAATGGTTCATTTCGTGATATGGCGGTGGAAATTCGCAAACTTATTGATGGTCTAAATCAGCGGATTACTGAAAAAGAAATTGCAGAGAAAGCCGCGAATAGACTTTCAAAAGCCGTGGCGTTCTCTGGTACTGGGGTAGTGATAACCGATCATAACTTTATGATTGAGTACGTTAATCCAAAAATGCTAGAAATGACCAAATTTAGCGAAAAGCACTTTATGCAGTCACCACTGTTAAGCATTATTGCTGATGAAATGGCTATTTTGGTAGATGACATCGATATAGATCTACGTAGCCGAAATTATTGGCGCGGTGATACCTTAATACAAGGATTAGATAAAGCGCCAATCTGGGTTTCGTTGAGTATCTCGCCTATTCGTGAAGAGGGTGGGGAGATCACCAGTTATGTGGCATCCGCTCAAGATATTTCGTTCGTAAAAGAAAGCCAGCGCAAAATGGAGCAATTGGCATACTTTGATACTTTGACCGGACTGGCAAATCGTACCTTCTTTAGAATGCAGTTGCGCAAATCAATGGCACTTGCTGAACGTGGGCATTATGCTTTTGCGTTATTTTATTTTGATTTAGACGAGTTTAAACGGATAAACGATACACTAGGCCACGATGCTGGTGATCAATTGCTCGTTGAAGTAGCAAACCGATTGAAAAAACGCTTACGTGCTGAAGATACCATTGCTCGTTTAGGCGGCGATGAATTTGCCGTGTTACTCAGTGGCATTGAACAACAAGAGCATGCCACTGAAGTTGCCAATACAATACAAAGAACACTCAATGAGCCTATTATGTTAGGCAATAATGAAGTGATCATAAGTGCCAGTATCGGTATTACCATGGCACCGTGTGATAGCCAAGAAGAAGATCAGCTACTTAAACATGCAGATTTAGCAATGTATGAAGCGAAAGCAAAAGGGCGAAATACCTTCCATTTCTACAGCCAAGAGTTAAACGCTGCTGCAAATGAGCGCCTATTTATTGAAAATGAACTACGTATAGCGATTAAAGAACGTCAGTTTGTATTGTATTACCAACCTCAGGTTGATTGCAGAACGCAACAAGTTACGGGCTATGAAGCATTAATTCGTTGGTTCCACCCAACCGAAGGCATGATCCCGCCTACTAAGTTTATACCTATTGCTGAAGCAACAGGCCTTATTGTTGAGCTTGGCGCATGGGTCCTGCAAGAAGCGTGTGAATTTGCTGCAAGGTTAGCCAGACAAGAACGTGAAAATAATATTTCTATCAACCTCTCTGCACGCCAATTTAAAGACGCTAATCTAGTACCACTGTTAGCTTCTATTATTGAGAAAACACAAGTCCCAGCAAAACGCTTGCACTTAGAACTAACCGAAAGCATGTTAATGGGGAATGTTGAAGCTGCGATATCACAACTTCATCAACTTAAAGCCTTGGGTATTTCTATATCGATTGATGATTTTGGTACGGGTTATTCGTCATTGAGCTACTTAAAACGCTTCCCTGTTGATATATTAAAAGTTGACCGCTCATTTGTAAAAGACATCCCAGATGACCCTAATGATATGGAAATCACAGCAGCAATCATTGCGATGGCGCAAAAGCTTAAGTTAGATGTTGTTGCTGAAGGGGTAGAAACGATAGAGCAGGTTGAGTTTTTACAAAACAATAATTGTTTCATTGTGCAAGGTTATTATTATAGCCCACCCATTGCAGAAAGGGAGTTGCCTGAGCTATTTGAAAGGCTAAGCACTGAACTAAAATAAGCGAGAACTTGTATCTCATTGACAAAAAAGGCACTCAATGTGCCTTTTTTGTTGTTATAACAAAGTATAAATATTTACGCTTACCCTGTTAAGCTCTTAACCAATAGCAGGTATTAAACCAGCCATTTGCAGGCCTTGTGCGCTTATTATTAACACACCACATAGCCCAGCAATCGCAAGCCCTATGTTACCTCCTTTAACATTATAACCAGCATATTCGCTTTTACGTTGCTTATATACCATGGCGACAGGTAAAAATACGGCCAATATAACCAGTGCTATAGCTGCGTAGCCAAGCGCCATTATAAAACCCTGCGGGTAGAAAAGGGCAAAGCCTAAAGGCGGAATAAAAGTGATCAAGGCGGTTTTTATACGGTCTTTACTTCCATCGCCTTTTTTAAATGCATCAGCAAAAAAATCGAACAAGCCTAAACTTACCCCTAAAAATGAAGTAGCTAAGGCTAAATCGGCAAATAAATTAACGGCAGTTGATACCGCTGAATTATTAGCAATATTGGCCATGCTAGCCACAAAACCTGGTAAACCTGTACTGGTTAAAAGCTCAGCTTGACTCATCATGCCTTGGCTAATTAGTTGCCAAAAAATATAAATAACGAGTGGCAGTGCAGCGCCTGTGATCATAACGCGACGCAGTGTTTTAATATCCAAGCCAACGTATTTAACGATAGAAGGAATGGAGCCATGAAAACCAAAAGAGGTAAACACAACCGGAATGGCTGAGAGAATAAGCCCTTGCTCTATGGGCATTTCAAGTAAATGCTGGCCATGGACATAAGGCGTGAGCATATAAAACAAGCTCGCAAGTACAATTATTTTAATACTAAATAACACCCGATTAAGTTTATCGACCTTACTTGTGCCAAGGGTGACCACGGTGCCAATAACAACAGCAATAATAATAGAGCCAATTTGTGGTGCTAGATCTAAGTTTAGCCCAGAATTGATCTTTTCTTGTAATTGAGCACCACCCCCTGCGATATATGCAGCGCATAATGCGTAGAATAAAAACATCACAGAAAAATTAGCCACGTATTGGCCACGCTTACCAAGCCACGATTTTGCTAACGTATTTAATGTTGCATCGCGCTCAGCGTGCTGGTGTAACTCGAGCATAAGTAATGCGGTGTACGTCATCAATAACCATGTAGCGACTATCAATGTAAGGGCGGTTGTAAACCCAAGTCCTGCACTTGCAATCGGTAGCGCCAACATCCCTGCGCCTATAGTGGTACCTGCAACAATTAACATGCTGCCTATTGTTTTATTTTTAAGCACTTCTTGCCCCTAAAACTTCGTGAGAGGCAAGCAAGATATAACTAGTTGGCGCAAACTTAAATAGTTTTGTTATAAATCAAAGAAATTAAATGTAACTTATGATTTACATGTGCAATACAGTGCTTAATTTATTCACTGAAACCTAATTTATGTTGACTTATTAATCAAGTCTGCTATTTCTATAGGTATATCCTTATTTTTACAGATTTTTTAGTAGATAATTAAATGCAACTAACTAACCGAGTACCTTCAACTTTGTGCCCATGGCTGACTCTATCAGTGATGCGCTCATGTATGGGTCGCGGTAAAGTATAGTTTTTATCTTTAACCGCGGTATAACGCGGTTAGAATCCTCTTTTTCTCTTCTGTGTTGTACCGCTTCCATAAAGGAATAGCCGGGTGAACGTCAAAGTATCTTATTTGTTTATGGTGTTGATATGGTCAACAACACCGTTAGGCATCGTATTTAGCAGTGAAACAGTTGCTCCAACCCTTGCTGTGCTTATGCGCATGCTTATTGGGTTGGTGTTAGCGGCGTTTGTCGTGTCGATTGCAAATATACGTATTCCTTGGCATCGTCGCGCGTGTTTTTTATATGGCTATTCGAGTATTGGTATTTATGGTGGCATGCTGCTTAGTTATATGGCAGCTAAAACGGTGCCATCAGGGCTGATCTCATTAACCTTTGGCTTAGCGCCTATTTTATCTGGTTTACTGGCCCAGCGGCTATTAAACGAACCTAAGTTCAGCACGGTAAAGATTATAGCGTTGGCTTTTGCATTACTCGGTTTGTATTTAGTCAGTGAAAGGCATATTCAAGGCTCACTAATGCAAATGCAAGGGCTGCTCTATGTGCTATTGGCCGTCTGCTTTTTTAGTTTAAGTGGTGTCATGATCAAACGCGTTAAAATTGCGATACACCCAATGGCCACAACATTTGGTGCCCTGATATTTGTAACCCCCTTATTCTTTGTTACATGGTGGTTGCTTGATGGTGAACTCAATAGTGCGCTTTGGTCGGCTAAATCATTATGGTCAATAGTGTATTTAGGGGTGTTTGGCTCGTTAATTGGCGCACTTGCTTATTTTCATGTTCTGCAAAAGTTAGCAGCAAGCACGGTTGCTTTAACCACGCTCATCACACCTAGCTTCGCTATTGCTCTAGGGGCATGGTTAAACAACGAACCTGTAGATCTGCAACTCATTATAGGAGCTGTAATAATATTATTAAGTTTAGCGGTATTTCAATTTGGCGAAGGGTGGTTTAGCAAAAGAGGCAAGTTAAAAAAACAAGCCTCATAAAGTTTAGGGTCTGTTGACCTTTCAAGGTTAAATTTACAGCAGCCTGTTTGGTATTTAGGCAAGGCAGCGCCTATGTGGTGTGGTTATTCCCCATAAATAGGCGATAACGCAGCATCAATGCCAAACAGGCGCTGCCCTTCGGGTTCTGCCTAGGGACGATTTACTCTTTGTTACTCGGTTTTGACTTAGCCCACTAGGTTACAAACCTCGCTCCGCGATTAAACCGCCCCTAGCTTGAATAAGTTTTAATCCGCAAAGGTTAACAGACCCTAACATTACATTTTTGCTATTTGGATCACTAAGCGGCGGTTTTTATCTCGGCCTAAAATATTGTCATTTGTTGCAACATGGCGCTTTTCACCAAAGCCTTGTGTTTCAACTTTTGACTCATCAATACCTAAACTGACCATATAATCTTTAATGGCTTTGGCGCGCTTTTTAGATAATTCTAAATTGTTCCAACGCCCACCATAGCTATCTGTGTATGAGTCGATCGAAATGGAAGCGATGCTGGTATCGTGCTTTAAATACTCAGCTATTTTATTTAAGCGCTGTTGTGATGATTTAGTTAGTGTGCTGGTATTAGGCTGGTAATTCATCACCGTAAATGAAATATCTTCAAAGCTGTATGGGAGTAACTCATCACGACATTGCAAAAAAGCCCAATATGCTTGTTTAAAGTTGATACTTGATAGACCAACGGCAATTTTGTCGGCACTATTTTGCCAGTCTTGATAATAAAAAGTAGGGTAGAAGCCTTTTTCGAGTTCAGTTAGCATTTCCCATGCGGTTTTATTGCCAAGCTCACCGTCAAATTTTCGCAGTAACTTCATATTAGCTATATCACGCGCAGCAAGACCAGCTCGCCAAGAGGGCGGCACTGCTTTTAGTCCTGCGATGCTGTAATTATCTGGCCTAACCACCATATCTAAGTTAAATAAAACATCTTTGTTCTTACTCGCCGTGGTGCTAAATATGGCTTCGCCGTAGTAAGGAACTTCATGATTTAACTGACATTGTAAGCGAGTGGTTTTTACCACCTCCCATTGTGAGGTATCGGCATCTGCACTGTATTGGCGCATCGCAGCATCTGCCAAGCTACTCGAGAGTAGGGCAATTGTTGTGATACCAAAAGATAAGGATGATAACTTCACAGCAGAGTTCTCCAACAATATTAACTTTTCTATGTGCTTTATAGCGTGCCAAAATTTTGGCTTAATGAACCAGTATAAGAGCCTGTTTATCAAAAACGGCAGACTTTATAAGGCGACGGGCTTAGTTTAGTAATGTATAAGCCTAACTAATACAACTAAGAGATAAGCAATATACATGCCTATAATTTATCGTGTAATAAATCCCTCAACCCCTAGCCTAGAGGGCATCAACTTTGTCATAATAGTGGGCTTACATCCATAAACCAAGAAGACTATGGCAAATACTGAACAAACACTTTTCGCAAAACGCTTTCGTGGCTTTTTTCCTGTTGTTATTGACGTTGAAACTGCGGGCTTTAATAAAGAAACTGATGCGCTATTAGAAATTGCGGTCTCTATTTTAAAAATGGATGATGAAGGCTTGTTAAGTATTGATCACACTGTTCATTTTCATGTGCAGCCATTCGAAGGTGCTAACATTGAACAGGCTGCTATTGAATTTAACGGTATTGATCCTTTTTCGCCGCTTCGTGGCGCAGTACCTGAAGACGAAGCAATAAAAGAAGTCTGTAAAGCCGTACGCAAAGCGCAAAAAGCAGCGGGCTGCCAACGCTCTGTGGTTGTGGCACATAATGCCGCATTTGATCATGGCTTTTTAAATGCAGCTATTGAGCGTAATAATATTAAGCGCACACCGTTTCATCCGTTTGTCAGTTTTGACACAACCTCTTTAGCTGGGCTTGCTCTTGGTCAAACCGTACTCGCTAAAGCGTGCCGTGCTGCGGGGATTGAGTTTGACAATAAACAAGCTCACTCAGCACTTTACGATACAGAGCGTACAGCTGAGCTATACTGTTTAATTGTGAATCGCTGGCAGCAATTAGGTGGTTGGCCGCTAGCTGAAATTGAAGACGAATCAGATACTGAAGCATCAACGCAAGACTCAGCCGCTAAAACGACTGAGTAATTTTGCCTTCACTCATTTTTACTAAATGAGGCGGGTAAATACGAGAAAAGTTTTTTGAGTCTTTTGCTATTTTTAATTCCACACCTGGATGCATTAGCTCATTAACTTTTACTCGGCTGGTTGCTAAAAGCTGTGCTATTTTGGTTTTAATTAAATGCTTCTTACGCTTAATATGCGCAATTCTTATATTTATTTGCTCTTCACTGGCCGCTATTTTAGTTAAAAATAGCTGTCGCTTATCGGCTGCGGGAATTTTAACTGCTTTTTTACGCGCTTGTTTAAGTGATGCGGCTTTTGTAGCCAGTAGCTTCTCAAAGTCAGAGACTTGAATCTGTTTTTGTCGTAAGTCATGCCAATATTGGGCGAGGTGTACCTTAGTTTTAGTACCAGAAGGTGCACCTAGTTCGCCAGTTTCAATACGCATTGCATTTAAAATACTACCACCAATAATTTTACCCTTGGGGTTATTCGCTTTACCAACCCTAATTAACCGCCGCGCACTTAATTCGCAGTGTAGAGCTTGGCGATCGATAAACAAATCTTGTTGCCCCTCAATAAAACAATATTGGGCGTATCCCAATGAGATTGTTCGTGCGGCTTTTATCTTACATGTAAACTCATCACCCTCTTCACGCTTTCGGCCAATTGCACCTAACAGCACGGTGACTGCACTGGCACTGTCTATTTTACCTGACTCAACAAAACCTAATACAGTAACGTCGCCGCTGGCACGTACACGCATACCGTCTTTTATATCGCCACTGATAATGACACTGCCATCAAAATCAACATGACCAGTACCAATATCAACGTTATCAAAACATAATACGTCATCAACGCGCATGCCACGTGGCAATGCAACGGGTACACCTTTACTATCAGCAATAAGCATATTAGGGTTATCAGGGTCGAGTTTAGTTCCTTCGAAGGGCTGTAGAGGAAGGTCTTTACCAGGGCTAGCAGCAATGGTGTCACCAAACACAGTGTAACCATCTTCACCTTGAGTTGCCGCTATGCGCTGCATTAATGGGGTGCCTGGTTTTACAGTGATTATGGCACCTAAGTCACGCATATCCACTTTTCCGCCTTCTGTTGCTTGTGGACTTAAAACACGGTCTTGTGCTGTTGAACATAAGCGAACAAATTTAGCATCGCTACCTTCTTTAGGTCTGCGGCCATGAGCTACAATCGCGCTATACGAAGCCCCTGCGGGTTTTTCAAATTGCTGTCCTAAAAAGCTATCTAATGCACGTTGGCTGATCCCCTGGATAACTCCCGCTTCGAGTAGGGCGTCACGGGCACCATCAACAGACATCAATTGACCACCTCGGGCTGTGGTTAAGGTGGCTTCAGCAACCATATTTTTTTCATCAATTTGAATGAGTAGCGAGGCGTCCACCGCACGCGCAATAATCAATGAATCAGCTTGATAATTACTACTTGGAGCAAACAGTTTGCCAATATTAGCACTGACTACTTCAAAGTCGGCGTACTGAGATTGTTCTAATAATTCTATTAACTGCGAGCTAGTAACAGGGAAACCACTGTTTTTTGGGTGCTCAGCAAGCGCAACAAAACCAGTTTGAGGGTCATGATTAAACAGCGACATTTATAACATCCTTTAGAATATGCCTGTTCTTATTATTAATTACTCACCGAGATGCTTAATTTAAAAGTTTTAATACAAAATGGTGGTTTAGTATGCTATTTGAGCACAGCTATGCTGGTTTGTTAAGTAATTGTTTATTTTATTTTGCAGGACAATGCATAATTTACATTTTGTGCGTAATTAATCACCACTTAGTGGGAGCTAATAAAATAAAGCACTGAAGAGTCTTGAGTATCAGCACCTTAGTCAGTTATACTGCTTGCACACTCTGAATGAGTTTACTAATTCAGGGGCTGATTAGGATTCGACGGAATTCAAGAAGCCCGAGGTGCATGTCGAGGTGCGGTTTGCCTCGTAAAAAAGCCGCAATTTAAAGTAATCGCAAACGACGATAACTACTCTCTAGCAGCTTAGGCTGGCTAGCGCTCCTTCCATGTATTCTTGTGGACTGGATTCTGGAGTGTCACCCTAACACCTGATCGCGACGGAAACCCTGGCCGGGGTTGAAGCGTTAAAACTAAGCGGCCTCGCCTTTACTTACCGTGTTTGTCCGGGACTTAAAGGTTAATTAAATGACAATACTAAACATGTAGTACCGACGGTCGAGGCTTTTCGGACGGGGGTTCAAATCCCCCCAGCTCCACCAATATCGGTTTTTAAATTCGTTGATTTAAAAACCCTAAAAAACCCGCAAATTTGAGTAATCAAGTTTGCGGGTTTTTTTATGCAATTCATTTATATAAACAATGGGCTGACTGTACAAATAAAGTTTGAAAGTGTTACTTTATTAACCATTGCTCAATTTAATAACCTAATTGATAACGTGTTTATTAATATTCCTGTTGAAAGTATGGTGCATCAACATCAAGACGACTACTACCTCGCTATTCGCCAAAGTACCCAGCAAACCGATAGTGCGCCATTTATTGAGTTCATGTTACAAATGATTTTTGATGCAATAACTGAGGCGAAAACGTCAGAAAATGAAGGTTTAAATGCGGGTTTAAGTGAGGGTTTAAAACTATCTGACGTTGATAAAACCATTTTGGCGTTTATTGAGCAAGACCGCTATATCACTAATGTCCAGCTTGCTGCAAAATGTGGCAAGTCGCAAAGCACCATCGAAAGGCGCATAAAAGTTTTAAAAGACGTAGGGTTCATAACCCGCATAGGCGCAAAGAAAACAGGGTATTGGCAGGTTAAACGCTAACAGCCTGCATAAACACAGCGCAGTAAAACAGAAGCGTTTTTTATAAAACGAGTAATGCTTCTCTACGATGTATCAGCTTTGATATTGTAAGCCGCCGGGCTATTTTAATAGTAACTCTACACGCTCTTCCTGTCTAAAACAAAGCTTTCCCCAAGCATGATATTTAAGTATACAAATATGACACTATAATCTGTGTTTTTTGTAGACTTGTTAAAGTGAACGGTTAAGTTTACAATTGTGACATCTTTATGTGTTATTAATGATAACTTGAGGTGTGCCTTGAAGAAATCTGAAGCCATTAAAAAATTCGCAGAATACGATAAGCGAGGTCGTTATATCTTTACTAATTCAGATCTTTCGAAAATTTTCCATCAAGACAACGAGCGAACTTTGCGGGCGGGAATCAAGCGTTTACTAGATGACGGCTTACTTGTGCGCATCATTAATGGCGTGTATTTATATACTCTAGCGCAATCTAAAGGAAGTGATACGTTAGAGCAGATTGCCAAAACGATTAGACGTGGTGAATACAATTACGTTAGTTTGGAATCTGCATTGTCTGAATTTGGAGCTATCTCGCAAATCCCAGTTGATCGTTTAACGGTAATGACAACAGGGCGTTCGGCTGAATATAAAACCCCGTTTGGAACCATTGAATTTACCCATACAAAACGAGCACCGATGGACATTCTAGAAGGTACAAATCTAATTGATAGGCCGCTTAGATTAGCCACCAAACAAATCGCTTATAGAGATTTAAAACGTGTTGGCCGCAATACCCATTTGGTTAATATAGATGAATTGGAGGAGCGTACGTTATGAAAATTGATCAACAGAACTTCGCAAGGTTAGTAAACCAAGCAATGCAAAGTGACAATGTTTCGCACATGCGCGCAGTTATAGAAAAAGAGCTCCTACATTACGATATTTTATTTGCGTTAGAAAAAGCGGGGTTTCTGGACAAGTTAACTTTTCAAGGAGGTACATGTTTACGGCTATGTTATGGCGGCAATCGTTTCAGCGAAGATTTAGATTTTGTAGGCGGTAAAGATTTTAGCTCGACAATGCTGGCTGAGATGAAAGCCTGTATTGAAAAATATATCGGCGGAAGATACGGACTTGAAGTAAGCGTTAAAGAGCCTAATGAGTTAAAAACAGACCCAAAATATGCAGAATTAAACATTGATAAGTGGCAAATTGCAGTTGTTACCTTTCCTGAAAGAAAAGATATACCTAAACAAAAAATTAAACTTGAAGTAGCAAATATCCCAGCTTATACAAAGGAGCCGTTACCTCTGCAAGCAAATTATGACTTTTTGCCGGATGGCTATAGCGATACTCTGATCTTAACAGAGACGTTAGATGAAGTGATGGCAGATAAAATTATTTCGCTACCTGCGACAACAAAATATGTTCGGCATCGAGATATTTGGGACCTCGCTTGGTTACAGCAGCAAGGCGCTACATTGAAAATGGATTTAGTAAAAAGCAAGATAGTAGACTATAAACTTGATCACTATGATGTGTTGCTTGCCAATTTAATTGAGCGCCTAGCTGAGCTTGTTAAAAGTGAAGCATTTATAGCTGAGATGAAACGCTTCTTACCCACTGATGTATTTGACCGCACTTTAGCATTGGAAAAATTTCAGGTGTACTTAACTTCAACATTAATTAAATTGTTTCAAACAGTACAAGATGAGTTATCGGGTAAGGTAAGTGCTGTTGAGTTTAAAATGTAGAGTTCTACATTGTATCTTCGTTACAAAATCAATAGCAGATTGTAGAAAGGCGTTTGAAAGGGTGGTAAATAAAACAGATATTAATTTACCAAAGGGGCAGTGTAGCCATGTTCTACGGCATACTTTCGCAAGTCATTTTATGATGAACGGAGGTAATATTTTAGTGCTACAGCAAATACTTGGGCATGCAAAAATTGAGCAAACTATGGTTTACGCGCACTTTGCCCCAAGTCATTTAGAGGACGCTATTAGGTTTGGTCCAAATGTTAGCCTTTAGAAAGTACCTGCAATAAGTTATCTTTTCTAATGATGATATTCCTTATATAAAAATTGATAATTCTTTCAGTATGTTGTTTGATAAAGTCAATGAGCAGTGGCAATGCTATTGGGTATCTTTACCGCCGAACAATCCTTTAAGAATAATAACCATCAATCCGATAACTGTAGCAAATGTAGTAGTAATGAGAGTTATTAGGACATTATTGGGTATAGATTTATTTAGAAATATATGTTGTGCGACATAAGTTCCTAAAATTACACCAACGAATGTTGAAAACTGAACCATAAATTCAAAAGTTTTAAAGGCTAGTTCTTTCTTTAGTTGAGTGTTATTTCTTGTATCTTCTGTGGCTGCTTTTAAGGAATCTATTTCAGCCTGCATTTTTTGAATTTTAACTTCCTGACTATCATCTGATAACTCCTGTTCTGCGTTAGGATTATCCTCTAAATTAACGATCCCTGTTAAATCTAAACTCACAGCGCAACTACCTTATTAGTTTTAAAGATTTTTTTATAATGTTCTTTAATAATACTATTTGGAATCTCAGCGTTGTAAGTTTCTTGGCCATTTCCATCAAACCATATTCTGTGCCAAGGACTTCCTTCTTTATGAGTTATATCTCTTAATGTCCATCCGTTATATTGAGAAAAATTATCAAAAGCAAATTTGACACTATCTTTCTCTTTGGAAGATAAAGAAACATATTCTCTAACTTCTTTATCTAAATCAATGTCTCTATTGAGGTATTGTTTAAAAGCTAAATAGACAGCAGGTATAACAGGCCCATGCTTCCAAGCATTTACTTCTTCATCAAGTAAAGGTTCATCTTCCTTAGCTAAGTGCACTCCGTGGGCGATATACACTAACTTTTGGATTTGCATATTTGTTAAGCTTTTACCTTCGCGTTTAGCTAAGCTTAAAAACTCTCTTGCAACGTCAACTGCATTAGACATATTACTTTAACCTTATCCGCAAAAAATCACCAGTGAACATTATTATCATATTTAACTGTTTATTTGTCCAGTGATACATCGAGACACCACTTGGTTGATAATGATCACAAAATTTTAATTAATTATAATGCACTTTCTTAAGTTATCTAAGGTTCTCAATGTACATTTATAGTTAATTGTTAAGCCTAGCTAGTGTAATAAAACTGGGACAGATAAATTATAAAGGCTATGTTTGCTCAACAATTGCAGGAGTGCCAATATAAGTAACGTATAGAAAAGTACCATTGCTGAATTGTTGTGAGGAAGTCGCAATTTGAACACCTAAAATAGCGTTAGCTTCATATGGTGCACTATCAACGAAGGAATCTATAACCTCTTGATATTCATTTTTATTGCGTTGCAACATACCACGGATTATTCCTTTATTAGATACTTCAACAGTCCCCGTAACTTGTATCATCCCGAAAGTTTCCTTCACAATAAGACCATCAGGTAAATTTTCAGTAGTGAATAATGTTTTGCTCATTTCAATTCCTTTTATGTGTGATTGTCAGCTAATAATATAAGTCCAAAATTTAATAGGGTATCGAACTTTAAATATGTCCACATAATGCCCAAATCCAAAAGATTACACAAGACTTCAGAAGATACGACAAGGAGTTAAGTTTCTGATTTTAAAATAAGTCATTGTTTTTATTACGCTCAGCTAACAATCGAGGCTTTTCGGACGGGGGTTCAAATCCCCCCAGCTCCACCAATATAGTGTTCGGCAAGTGCCGAATACGTTCAAAAAGCCCTTAACTTTTAACGAGTTAAGGGCTTTTTTGTTTCTAAAGGGTTCGAAGATGTATGGTACTATTCGCAACACTAAGTACCATTGCAAGTACCATAAACCGCTGAGAACAAACTTGTGGTACCAAAAAACATTTTTACTATAAATTTCAGTTGATTGTAGCTAAGTTTAAGAAGGTAACTAATGGCAAAATTGATCAAACCCCTCAGCGACACCCAATTAAAGCGCGCAAAGGCAAAAGATAAAGATTATGAACTTGCAGATGGCAACGGTCTTTATTTAAGAATACGCGTCTCTGGTAATAAATCTTGGATATTCCGCTACTACCGTCCATACACTAAAAAGCGTAACAATATGGTGTTGGGTGCATACCCTACAATCACACTTCAAGAAGCAAGAGTATTAAGAGAGCAGGCACGAGCACTCCTTGCAAAAAGCATTGATCCAAAAGAGCAGGCCGAGCAAGAAAAGACCGATGTACTTAACGAAACTCAAAACACCTTTAAACATGTTGCAGAGCAATGGTTCGATGTAAAGCGTGCATCGGTCAGTGAAGGCTATGCAGAAGATATTTGGCGCTCGTTTGAAAACCACTTATTTCCTCAACTCGCAAACAGACCTATCAATACATTAACAGCACCCATGGTCATCGCTGTTATGAAGCCACTAGCATCAAAAGGTGTGCTTGAACAAATTAGACGATTAAGCCAACGAGTGAATGAAGTCATGACCTATGCTGTGAACGTGGGTTTGATAAAGTCAAACCCGCTAGCAGGGATCCGCAGTGCATTTCAATCACCAAAACGAACTCACATGAGTACGATTGAGCCAGAAAGATTGCCTGAACTAATGACAATGTTGAATCGTGCGAGCATAAAATACACGACTCGATGTTTGATTGAGTGGCAGTTACATACAATGTGCCGACCAATGGAAGCCGCGGCAGCTAAATGGTCTGAAGTCAATTTTGATGACGGGTTATGGATAATTCCTGCTGAGCGGATGAAAATGAGGAAAGAGCACAAAGTACCTTTGACTAAACAAACGCTTCATTTACTAGAATTAATGAAACCAGTTAGCGGTCACAGAGAATATATTTTTCCTGCGGATAGAAACCCACGAAGTCATACCAATGCACAAACCGCGAATGCGGCATTAAAAAGAATGGGGCTTGAAGGTGCGCTGGTGGCTCATGGTATGCGTGCACTCGCCAGCACCATATTAAATGAGCAAGGATTTGATCCAGACTTAATTGAAACAGCGTTAGCACATGTCGAAAAAAATGAAGTCAGACGCGCTTATAACCGAGCACAGTATATTGACCGCAGACGAGAAATGATGGACTGGTGGAGCCAACACATAGCAAAAGCGAGTTAATAGTTAGTTCAAATGAAACAAATTTGAGCGAGTAAACCCCCTTAAATCATGCCATATAATCAAGGCTATCTTTTGACAAAAAAGAGGCCTTGAACATCCTACTAATAACTCATTATTACCAATAGTAATTGTTTAGCCTACGTTCAACTAAACTTCTATATAAATCCCCGTTTTGTATGAAGTATTCCACTTTTTGTTATTAGTTACTTAAAATCAATTGCTTGTCGTTTCATTCTTATGCCGTAGAAGTGGTTTTTCGATTTGTTCAATTTTAAAAAAGTCTGAGCCTAGCAGCTAGGCTCGATTCTCAGACTTTTAATTTTTCTATTTAATGGCTCTCGAACTGATGCGATCACACTCGATCGAATCGAAATAAAAAATAGAGAAATTTACATGAATACAAATAATAGTGAACAGCAAACACCAAGCATTGACCGTTTTGTTAGAGAAAAAGAATGCCAGCATATTACAGGGCTATCACGTACATCACGTTATGAGATGGAGCAGGCGGGTACGTTTCCAAAGCGAATTCAATTAAATAAAAGAACGACAGCATGGCGATTATCCGACATTTTAAACTGGATGGAGGCATGCATTAATGGACAATAAGATCATAAAAGGGGCATTAACACCGACAGATAGTACTAATAAAGTAAGTAAAAACAATATGCTTACAGTGTCTTATAAAGAGTCATTAACAAAGACAGATGGTCTTTTTTTAGTAAACAATAATATTAAAACACGAATTGATTATGTAACGATTAATTTAGTACTCATTTGTAAGGACCAATTTGATGAGGTTATGCAAAAGCTTAAAGACTGGTTAAAGTCACTATTGATTAAAATCAGTCAGTTTAAGCCTAAGTTAAAACACTTTGATGATGGGCAATTACTACACAGTTATGATGTGGTTAAACAAAATTGCGGTGCAATTAAATGGCCTAACAATAAAACAAGTATTCGATTAGAGCTAACAGGTTTTGCATGTGAGTTAATCAATTTAGATGACCGCTATTTTTTTCCGCTATTACAACTTGAGCAATTTGCTAAGTTGGACATTAGGCGAATTGATTTAGCGCTCGATGATTTAAGCGGTAAATACAACATACGCCATGTTCAAAAGTCGTTTAGTAAAGGTGACTACTCGCCTAAGTCTGGTACTGCGCCGACTCGACGAGATCTCAAATCAAACGAGGGGAGAACAATTTACATAGGTGCCAATAGCTCTCATAAAAAGATGGCAATTTATGAAAAGGGTAAGCAACTCAAACTACCTGTAGGTGAACCTCTTTACAAAGATTGGACGCGTCACGAATTACGTTTACAAGGTAAGCGGACTCAACCAATACCGCTTGATATATTTACAACACCAGACAGCTACTTTGTTTCAGCATACCCAAAGGCATACAGCCGTATGCTCAAGCGTGTTGAACCAAGAGCGATTGTTCGAGAAGTAAAAGCACGTTGTAAAGTAACGCTCGATAAGCGGCTTGCACACTTACGTAACCAGTATGGGCCTACAATAATTCTTGCAAATCAAACAATGACAGAGACGGAAATTATAAGGCGCATTGCTCGAGCTAGTAAAAGTTATCAACCTTCATTACCAATAGTACTACTTCAAGAACAAAGGGCCATTTCATAGTCGTTTTTTCTGCTGCTAAATGTTAGATCACAGATAGATCGGTGTTACTTCCATGACCATGCGAGCCCTTGTGAACAAAGGGCTCAGAGGTCTTTTATGAAAACTTCAGAGTAAGAGGTTTACACATTTGTATATTTAAGGTGTTTGCTTAGTCAAATAATCAGCAATCAAAGCGCTGTTTTAAAGAGTTTGGCACGCTAAAACCTATGCTTTTTGTTTGTAACTAAAATGAATGCTCAGGTTGTCTTTATTCACTTGGTACTGTTAAGGTATTGAATTTAAATATTTAATTTTATTCATCGAGTGCATAAATTGCGGATGAAAATGACACTTTTTTTGTCATTTGGCAAAGTTTGTCATTCTGGCAATTGTGGTGAAATTGCCAAAATATTGATGGGCATGTAAGGGCTTGCTCATAGAGTTACTTAATCTACTCATTTACCGCAAACAATTGCTCTGAGAAAGTAAATTACATAGTATGAAATTGTTTAGTTTTAAGGGACCCAGCAATGCTGGCAAAAGGAAGTATGACAGTACCTAGTTACCAAGCGTTTATGCAGCCTTTGTTACAGGTGCTTAAACAGCATTACCCACAATCGTTGAAACTTAGTGAAGTTGATAGTCAAGTTTATTTATTATTAGCTTTAACACCTAAAGAGTTAAAACAACGAATTCCCAGTGGCAAGCAAACTTATGCTTATCACCGTTTAGGCTGGGCCAAAACTTACTTAGTGCAAGCGGGTTTAATTGAGCAACCTAAAAGAGCTTTTTGTAAAATCACCCCAAAAGGGCTAGCTGCAATTGAGTCTGGTGAGCCAATCAATAATCAATACTTAAGCAAGTTTGCAGCTTTTATTGATTTTAAAACACGTTCTAAAGACGAAAGTGAACCTGCACAAGCAAATGCCACCAGCATAGTCAGTAATAACTCAGATAAAACCCCTGAAGAACTGATTGAAGCCGCAGTTGATACCCTCAATACCAACCTAACTGACGAAATACTAAAAGCGATATTATCAGCATCCCCAGTATTTTTTGAAAACCTAGTGGTCGATTTAATGCTCGCTATGGGTTACGGCGGGTCACGCAAAGATGCAGGGCAAGCTACGCAGTATACTCAAGATGGTGGCATTGATGGTGTAATAAAAGAAGATAAACTCGGCCTCGAAATGATATATTTACAGGCTAAACGCTACACCAACAAAACAGTGGGTAGACCAGACATACAAGCCTTTGCCGGTGCGCTTGATATGCACCGCGCTAAAAAGGGTGTATTCATTACCACCAGCAGTTTTAGTAAAGACGCCTTTGACTACATTGGTAGAATCGACAAACGCATAGTGCTTATAGGTGGTGCACAACTTACAGAGCTAATGCTTAGTCATAATTTAGGCGTTAGCACCAAACAGGTATTTGAAGTAAAAGCGCTTGATAGCGATTATTTTATAGAAGATTAATTAGGCAAAACTAATGACCAATACTGAAGAACAACAATTTCTAACCGATCTTGAAAAAAAGCTCTGGAATGCTGCCGACAAACTACGTTCAACCCTTGATGCTGCGCAGTATAAACACGCCGTACTGGGTTTAGTGTTTATTAAATACGTGTCTGATGCTTTTAAAATTCGCCAAGACGAATTAATCGCTGCGTTTAATAATCCTGATAGCGACTATTTTTTAGACCCCGAAGACTTTGGCGGGGCAGAGTCCGCCGAGTACCAAGAAGAACTTGCAGTTGAGTTAGAGCAACGCGATTATTACCTTGAAACCAATACATTTTGGGTGCCAACTCAAGCCCGCTGGTCGTTTTTACAAGATAACAATAAAACGGTGATCGGTGGCGCTGAGCTGCCAATTGGTAACGATAAAACTATTAAAATCACTTCGGTCGGTCATTTTATTGATAACGCGCTTGATGCCATTGAAGTTGCCAACCCAAAACTTAAGGGCGTACTTAATAAGCAATACACCCGTTTGCAAATAGACCAAGTTAAACTGGCCGAACTTATCGACTTAATCGCGACTATTCCTTTTGTGCATGCGTCATTAAATTCAAAAGATATTCTTGGTCATGTTTATGAATATATGCTTGGTCAGTTTGCATTAGCAGAGGGTAAAAAAGGCGGTCAGTTCTACACGCCTAAATCAATTGTAAGCCTCATGGTACAAATGATGGAACCCTTTAAAGGCCGTGTTTACGACCCTGCTATGGGCTCGGGTGGTTTCTTTGTACAAAGTGAGCACTTTATAAATGCGCACAAAGGTAAAATTGGCGATGTGTCTATTTACGGCCAAGAATACAACCATACGACATGGCAGTTAGCCTCGATGAATATGGCTATTCGCGGTATCGATTTTAACTTTGGTAAAGAGCCTGCCAATACCTATACCAACGATCAACACCCCGATTTACGTGCCGACTTCGTAATGGCTAACCCGCCATTTAACATGAAAGAGTGGGATGTTGGCGTAAGTGACGACGACCCGCGCTGGGCTTATGGCACGCCGCCATCGGGCAATGCCAATTTTGCTTGGTTACAGCACATGTTATATCACACTGCGCCCAATGGTAGTGTTGGCTTGTTACTGGCTAATGGCTCAATGTCATCAAACACCAATAACGAAGGTGCAATCCGCAAAGCCCTTATTGAGCAAGACTTGGTAGAATGTATGGTAGCCTTGCCCGGCCAGCTATTTACTAATACTCAAATTCCGGCCTGTATTTGGTTTTTAACTAAAAACAAAAATGCGCGAGTGAGTGCCTCAGGACGTCAATTAACCGACCGCCGTGGAAAAATACTATTTATTGATGCACGTAACTTAGGCTACATGAAAGACCGCGTATTGCGCGACTTTACTCAAATCGATTTAGACCAAGTAGCCACTACCTTTCACAATTGGCAGCAAGCAAGCGACTATCAAGACACCGCAGGCTTTTGTGCCAGTGTTGATGTAGCAGGCATTACCAAACACGACTTTGTCTTAACCCCAGGGCGTTATGTGGGCGCAGAAGCCGCCGAAGACGATGGTGAACTCTTTGCTGATAAAATGGCGCGCCTAACAGCCCAGCTAAAAAACCAATTTGCAGAGTCAGAACATTTAGAGGCGCAAATAAAACAAAACCTCAAAGGCTTAGGGTATGAAATCTAAACAACCTAGTATAGCAACTGAGGCTACGCCCGTGCTATTAGCCAATATTCGCCAAGTAATTAACCAAGCGCAAAGCCAAGTTAAACATGCGGTTAATAGTGCCATGGTGCAAGCTTACTGGCATATTGGTCAGTTAATTGTTGAGCAAGAACAACAAGGGCAAAATCGTGCTGAGTACGGAAAAGCTCAGCTTAAACAGCTCTCAATGCAGTTAACCAAAGAATACGGCAAAGGTTTTTCTAGCCGTAACCTTGCTAATATGCGCAGTTTTTATGTAGCGTTTCCAATTTTGCAGACACTGTCTGCAAAATTGAGCTGGTCACATTACTGTCAATTAATTCGTATTGAAAACCAAGCAGCGCGACTTTGGTATATGCAAGAATCTGCCGAGCAAAACTGGAGCGTACGCGCGCTTGAACGCCAAGTGGGCACGTTGTATTACGAGCGCTTATTAGCCAGTAAAAATAAACAACCGGTAGAGCAAGAAGCCCAGCAAAATACTTTGCCGCTGGCAGAACATGCACAAGATTATTTACGCGACCCCTACATTCTCGACTTTTTAAATTTAGAGAGCGGCCAGTATCAAGAGGTCGATCTCGAGCAAGGCATTATTAATAACCTGCAAAAATTTTTGCTAGAGCTGGGTAAAGGCTTTGCCTTTGTTGCGCGCCAACAACGTATTTGTACGGATGATGGCGACTACTTTATAGATTTGGTGTTTTACAACTTTCACCTCAAGTGCTTTATGCTCATTGACTTAAAGCTCAACAAACTTACTCATCAAGATGTCGGGCAAATGGATATGTATGTGCGCATGTACGAAGAGCAACAACGCCGCCCTGACGACAACCCCACTATTGGTTTAATTCTTTGTAGCGAACATAACCACACCGTGGCTAAATATTCAGTACTTAACGAAAGCAAACAGTTATTTGCGTCAAAATACCTGACTCAATTACCGAGCGAAGAAGAGTTACAGCGTGAGCTTGAAAAAGAGCGTGCCCGCGTGCAACAGCAGTTGAGTAGTCAGCAAAAGGAGCTTGGTGATGAAGAGTAAGTATTTGATGAAAAGGTTAATTGGTATAGCAGTTAAGCAGGTTCAAAAAAGTGGAGTTGGTTTATGAATTGGATAGAAACAACTGTTGGAGAATATTGCCCATTCGTTTATGGAAAAAGTTTACCTAAAACCCAGCGTACCGAAGGTGATATTCCTGTTTTTGGCTCAAATGGCTGCGTGGACTATCACAACAAAAGTCATGTGAATGGCCCTGGTATTATTATTGGTAGAAAAGGCAGTGTTGGTGCAGTTCATTTATCTGTAGAGCCTTTTTGGCCAATAGATACTTCTTTTTATGTAGAAAAGGAAAGTATTGATGAGCTTAAGTTTACTTATTACCTATTAAAGTCATTAGGTTTAAAGGGGATGAATTCTGATAGTGCAGTCCCTGGATTAAACCGCGAAAATGCACATGCATTACCAATCAGAATACCTGAAAAAATACAGGATAGAGAAAAGCTTGGTCAATGGATTTCTGTATATGACTCTAAAATCGAACTCAACCGGCAAACCAACCAAACCTTAGAGCAAATTGCACAGGCGATGTTTAAAAGCTGGTTTGTCGATTTTGACCCTGTACGTGCAAAAATAGTGGCCAATGCCGCTGGTGAAAATGCGCAGCGTGCTGCTATAGCTGTTATTAGCGGTAAGAACCAAGCAGAGCTTGACCAATTAGAACAACAACACCCAGCGCAATACCAGAAACTACAAGCTACCGCCGACTTATTCCCCGATAACCTTATCGACTCAGAACTAGGCGAAATACCAGATGGGTGGGAGGTTGTTGGTTTCAAGGATATAATTAGAAAATATATCGATAATCGGGGAAAGACGCCGCCAACGGCAGAAAGTGGCATCCCTTTACTTGAGGTCAAACATTTACCTGATGGGTCAATTAAGCCAAGTTTAAATACTTCAAAATACGTTGATATTGAAACATTTAATTCTTGGTTTAGAGCGCACCTTGAAGCTGAAGATATTTTGATCTCTACAGTAGGTACAATTGGTCGTATTTGTATGGTACCTAAAGGTGTCAAAGTTGCAATCGCGCAAAACTTACTTGGAATGCGGTTCCAACGCGAAAAAGTTTCTCCTTATTTTATGTATTACCAAATGGATAGTCTTAGGTTTAGACATGATATTGATGCACGATTAGTTGTAACTGTCCAAGCCAGCATAAAAAGAAAAGATTTAGAGACAATTGATTTACTAGCACCACCAGTCGCTTTACAAAATGAGTTTGAAAAACTAATTCTTCCCTTCATTGAAATACTGCAAAGTAATCAGTCAATAGAGTTAGCTAGCACAAGAGATGCTCTTCTCCCGAAGCTGCTTTCAGGCGAACTTAGTATAGACACCAGCGAAACGGAATTTTAAATGGCGATTGAAAAAATAAAGCAAAGTGCTGACTTAATTGAAAAAGTCGAGCAGTATTTACAAAATGGTTTGAACTCAAATTCCTTGTTTAATGACGCATTAGATGAAGGGGATTTACTAAGCATTCGTAGCATAAAAGATACTGAACATACCCACCAATACAAAGCCAGTGAGGTGTTGTATTGGGTTGATCGCAACGCCTATTTAGATGAGTTTGATAATTGGAATGGCGAGCAATTGCGAGATAAACACCGAGAGGCGATTGAGTATGTTGATGCGACTCAACAAGACTCAGTTGTGTCAGACTTGATTGCCCTAATTAAAAAAAAGAAAGTGGCGCCTTTTGTTGGTGCTGGGGTTTCAGCTGCTGCAGGCTACCCAAGTTGGGATACGGTACTTAAAGAGCTGGGTAAAAAGCTGACTAATGTTGATAATTTACAAGTTGAAGAACTCTTAGCTAACGAGCGCTATTTAGAGTTAGCACAGCTATTAGCAGATGCATCATCTTCGCAACTCAATAATCATATTCGTACCACATTTAGAATTAAATCGACGATTGAACAAGATAAAACTCTTGTGCCGGACGTGATTAAATTACTGCCGCGCTTGTGTGCAGGCGCTATGGTTACCACTAATTTTGATACTTTAATTGAGAGTTGGTTTAAAGCGCATAAAACGGCCTCTGAATTTGATGGAATTTTATGTGGTTTACAAGAGAATCATAATTTTGTTACTAAACTACTCAAGGGTGAGCGTTGTTTATTAAAGTTGCATGGTGACGCTTCACAGCCGGAATCTTATATTTTCACTCAAACACAATATGAGCAAGGTTATGGAAGTGGTGGTATTGATTATCGTAAGCAACTCCCTAAAGCACTGCGCCAAATATATATCAGTCATTCATTATTGTTTTTAGGTTGTTCATTACAGCAAGATAAAACCATGGAGCTGTTTGAACAGGTGCGCAACGATGGTGAGTTTGTCATTCCTGAGCATTTTGCTCTATTGGCATTACCCGTTAAACCTATTGAGCAGCCACCAACAGTAGCTGAAAATAGTGGACAGGTTGTTCCCGCCTTTGAAGCGGATGATGATAAGCGCCAAGAAATGGAAGATAGATTGTTTGAATTAGGTATTCGGCCTATTTGGTATCCAGCAACAGATAACCATAAAATGTTAATTCAACTGATTGAGCTGATGGTCGATGTGGCCGATGGTCGCTTAATGCTAAGGGGATAAAATGATCACGGAAGACCAACTAGAACAACTTTGTCTTAACTGGTTTCAAGGCATCGGCTATCAATATATTTGTGGTTATGATATTGCCCCTAATGAACCTGCTGCTGAGCGCAGTGATTATCGTCAAGTGATATTGCATGAGCGTTTATTAGCACAGCTTAAAGTAATTAATCCGCATATTCCATTGGCGACCCTTGAAGAAGTAGCGTTGAGCTTAGGTAAAGCCGAAACCACGATACTGATTCAAAATAATAAAGGCTTTCATCAAGCGTTGTTGCAAGGCGTAAAAGTAGAATACAAAGTTAATGACGATAGTAAAACTGACAATACCAGAACAGACTATGTCCAGCTGGTGGATTTTAACGATGTAAATAAAAACCAGTTTTTGGTGGTGAATCAGTTCACTATTACTGGTACTAAAGGCAATCGCCGTCCAGATGTGATGGTGTTTATTAATGGCTTACCGTTAGCGTTACTAGAGCTGAAAAACCCGATTGATAATAACGCCGATATTTGGCAGGCGTTTCAACAAATCCAAACCTATAAAGATGAGCTACCCGATTTATTTATTTTTAACGAAGCGCTTGTTGTTAGTGATGGTTTAACTGCCAGAGTGGGCTCGCTGACGGCCAATAAAGAGCGCTTTGTACCGTGGCGCACCTTAAATAGTGAAGATGACAAGCCGCTATTTGAGTATCAGTTAGAAACCTTAGTAAAAGGCTTTTTTCAGCCTGCGCTGTTTTTAGATTACTTGCGCCACTTTATTCTGTTTGAAGAAGATGATGGTAAAACTATTAAAAAAATCGCGGGCTATCATCAATTTCACGCAGTGCGCGCCGCAGTAAAGGCAACATTAATTGCCGCAGCGAAGGCGCAGCTTGCAGAGCCTCGCGCTAATTATGTTGATAAGGTTGAGGCAGGCTCCGGCAAAGCGGGGGTTGTGTGGCACACTCAAGGTTCGGGTAAATCGATTTCGATGTTGTGCTATGCGGGTAAGCTGATGGCGCAACAGCAAATGAATAACCCAACCATAGTGGTGGTAACGGATCGCAATGACTTAGATGGCCAGCTTTATAATACCTTTTGTATGGCAGCGGATACGTTAAAACAAACGCCAATGCAAGCAGGGGATCGTGACGAGCTGCGTGATATTTTAACTGCTCGTCAAGCGGGTGGCATTATATTTACTACCATTCAAAAGTTTGCCCTGTTAGCTGATGAGAAAAGCCATCCTAAGTTGAGCGAACGCCACAATATTGTGGTGATTTCAGATGAGGCTCATCGCAGCCAATATGGCGATAAAGCCAAGTTAAACAGCAAAACAGGCGAATATACCTTTGGCTATTCTAAACACTTACGCGATGCGTTGCCACAAGCGACGTTTATTGGCTTTACTGGCACACCTATTGACGCTGCCGATAAAGATACGCGCGCCGTATTTGGTGATTATGTGTCGGTTTATGATATTCAAGATGCGGTAGACGATGGTGCCACTGTGCCTATTTATTATGAGTCACGCCTTGCCAAGCTGGATATTAACCAAGCAGATATAGAAAGCTTAAATGATGACGTAGATGAAGTGATTGAGGACGAAGAGGATATTTCGAGCCGAGAAAACACTAAGTCAAAATGGGCAGCGCTTGAAAAACTAGTAGGCAGTGAACCTAGAGTCAATTTAGTTGCGCAAGATTTAGTGACTCACTTTAGTGAGCGCACCAATACTATGCAGGGCAAAGGCATGATAGTGGCAATGAGCCGCGAAATTTGTGCTGATTTATACAATGCCATAATCGCCATTAAACCCGACTGGCATGATGATGACCCAGCCAAAGGCGCAATTAAAATTGTTATGACGGGCTCAGCGTCAGATAAAGCGAAGCTACAACCACACATTTACAATAAAGAAACTAAAAAGCTGTTTGAAAAACGCTTTAAAGATGTAAACGACCCGCTGCAATTGGTAATAGTGCGCGATATGTGGCTAACGGGCTTTGATGCGCCAAATTGCCACACTATGTACATCGACAAACCCATGAAAGGTCATAATTTAATGCAGGCCATTGCCCGCGTTAATCGGGTATTTAAAGACAAGCCCGGTGGTTTAGTGGTTGATTACATTGGTATTGCCAATGAGTTAAAAGCCGCGCTGCACACTTACACGAATTCAAACGGTCGTGGCCAGCCCACTCATGATGCTCACGAAGCGTTTGCGGTATTACTTGAAAAAATGGATATTGTGCGTGGCATGCTACATAGCTGTGATTACAGTGACTATGAAACCCACGCACTGCAATTATTGCCTAAAGTGATGAATCATATTTTAAGCTTACCTAACTCGGGCGATGGTAAGCTTGACGGTAAAAAACGCTTTTTAGATGTGATGGCAGCGCTTAGTAAAGCGTACACTCTATGCGGTACGCTAGATGAAGTGGCTCCCCTTAAAACTGAAATTGCCTTTTTTGCCGCAGTAAAAAGCGCACTGGGTAAATTTACTACCGTAGATAAACGTCGCACCGATGAGGATAAAAACACCGCCCTTAAACATATCATCGACAATGCGATTATTGCTGAAGGTGTTGACGATATTTTTAAGCTGGTGGGCTTAGATAAACCTAATATTGGTTTGTTATCGCCTGAGTTTATGGAAGACGTGGCGAACATGAAAGAAAAAAACCTCGCCGTTGATTTACTCGAGCGACTATTACGTGATGAGATAAAAGCGCGAATGAAAACCGATGTAGTATCAGAGAAAAAATACTCAGAGCGCATTCTCGAAACGCTGCGTAAATACCATAACCGCGCTATTGAAACAGCTCAAGTGATTGAAGAGCTGATTAAAATGGCTAAAGACATGGCCGCCGATGCTGAAATGGCTGAAAATTCAGGGTTAAATACCGACGAAATTGCATTTTACCGTGCGCTTATTCAAAACGAATCCGCAGTACGCGAACTTGGTGATGACTCGCTGCGCAGTTTAGCGAAAGAAGTGACAGAAAAGCTGCGTAAGTCGACCACGGTTGATTGGCAGGTGCGCGATAGCGTGCGAGCCAAGCTGCGTAACTTAGTACGCAGAGCATTACGTAAGTTTAAGTACCCGCCAGATAAGGCAGATGAGGCAATTGAGCTGTGTTTAAAGCAAGCCGAAGCACTGAGTAATAGCTGGACACAAGACTAATGCATTTTAATTATGTGGATCAGCATATTTTTGCAAATAAGCGCTCTGAGCTAAATGAATTGAGTAAAAGCGATATAACCTCGCTTTTGCTCAAAGGCGGCTATTACGCAATTAATGAAGGCGTATTTAAAAACGTGCGCAGTATGTTATTTACGTTTAGCAACGGCAAAGTGCTTGAGGTTCAATTTAACGAGCACTCGTTTGATATTACAGCTGAAGAGCAACTAATCGATGGCAATGGTTTTTACATTGAATTACTAGTCGAACACAAAACGCTAAGTGAAAGTGAGCACTTCACAGTGTTACGACTTGATAAACCACTACAATTACACGAAGTGTATTTGTATAGTGAGGATATTTTTAGTGGCGATGATTCATATTTAGCAATTTGCCCAAAGGCTTTGTGTTTGTTAAGTGATGATTTTGAATGTGTATTGCTAAGGGAGAGTCATAATACATTGTTTACCTTGGCATTTAATAATGGTGATGCACAACGGTTTGCACAGTATTTACCAAGTTGTGATGCCATGACTTTGTTTGAAAGCCCAGCGGTTATATAGAAATAGTATTTAGGTCCGGACCTAAACCTTAAAGGTCCGGAGTTAAGTTAAAAGGTCCGGACCTTTGAGTAAGTATTCTGACTTAGGCTTTTTTGATGTACTCGAAACCAAACCCAACTTATTACAGCGTAAAAAAGTACTGCCCATTATTACCGATAAATTTAAACGCTTTGTAGATACGTTTATGACAGGGTTTTAAATTTTGCAGACGGTGTCTGCACAATTTAAAATTCTTTACTAGGGCATGATAATTCGTGTTTATTTTGGCGTTGTACTCAGGAAATGGGGTAGAGTTTGTTTATCTACAAGATGGTGATTCAGTGGCATTATATAAACGCAGCGTATCAGAATAAAAGCACCATTACTTAATTGGACGTAAGGTAAAAGGATTTAAGCGTGGAAGAATATTTAAAACCAATCAGTTTAGTGTGTGCAATTATTGTTGCAGGTTTAACTATTTATAAATTTTTTAAAAAATCCCCTTCAGAAAAAGAATCACCAGCGGCTTTAACAGCAACAACCCCTGATTCAGTAGTGAGTCGTTTTATCGCTTTGTTTGAATCCCACGGTGTTAAAAGAACACAAATCCCCCCGTTTTTTGGTCACGGTTTAACTTTATTTCAATGCTCTGATGATGAAGAGCTTTTAAAAATATTAACCCCCGAAATACTGAAAGCAGCTGCAGATCTCTTTGCTGTTAATTTAGATTGGCTACAAGGTGCGACTAAAGCCATTTATGAAGTACCTAATTTTTATAAGTCTCCCTCAGAGTGTATTGAATATTTAGAGTCGTTAAAACAGTTAAGTCTTGAGAATGAATTATTTACCTATGTAATTACACCAAAAACCAACAAAAATTTTGGTATGGATACATATGATGCATTAGTAATCATTACTGAAGTAATAGGGCGGTTAAATGACAGACCTGTGTACCGTTATCACTTATCTGGCACTCGTTCTGTAGACTATTGGAAATCAAAAGCTTATTTCACTGCGCAATGTGCTTTATTATTTAAATATGAATGTAGCCCAATAGGTAAATCAGCAGAGACTAAGTGGATAAATTCAATGATTGAGGGCAGTACGCTTCTCAAGTATGACTTTGATGATTTTGCAGGTGATGTTGATTTACCAATAGGAGGCACTTGGTATGTTGATGAGATGATTGAAAAACCTGATAGTTATTTAGAAAATGTAGCTCCAGAGCATAATCAATTTGGGTTGAGGTCAGCTTTGCAGCAATGGTTGGAGCTTGAGCACTACATGAATTGTTTTACTACTAGTTCGAGCCACCAGCAAACGGTGCAGCGTTTTGAAAAAAAACTAACTGAGCTTGGTAGCTAAACTAAGTATAACTGCGGTTTTATCAAATACTTTAAATCCCAGAAATAAACTATGTAGTATTTGTGTGTTTGTTTGGGCTGTTGTTCATAATCAATACGCTGACCCGTTTATTGGGTTAATGTGCTGGATTTAATGGAAATAAAGCACCCTATCGCGCATTGTTCTTTGATGAAAATTTAACACCATTAAGCTTATCGAAATCAAACAATTGCTCTGTCAATTGTTTTTGCCCATTAGACAATGGCGGCTTATTATTTGTCTCTATAATTGAGCAATCATATGATGAAATATTTGGTTCAAACCATCGCCTTTCTAGTTATGAAGACAAAGCGGTTAATTTTTAAATAAAAGCGTTTGATTTGGCAAGATTATCCTTTTTTTATGGCGACCGCTCGGCCAAGTTTTATTATATTTAATTCACCATAATTTTTTTCAGCGTCATCTAATAATTGATTCGTGAATTCACAATAAGTGTTCCATTTATCTATACTCACCCAGCTTGCATCAAGCAAATTACTTACTTTGTCATAGCATTTCAATAACCTTACAAATGAATGTTTTTGAAATATGCTCTCTCTTTCTTCGACGAAGGATGGAAATGTCATATGCTCTACTAGCTCAATAATATCGTTGTGGATGTTGCTGGGTAGAGGTAACTTAGTATCTTCTAATATGTCATGAAATATTAGTGTGATGTAACCTTTAATGCGAAGTTCTTCTATTAAAAGTGTTTCAGTCAATATTGTTGAAGCGGCCCAAATAGGGTGGTTTATATAAGGTGTTTTTTGGTCAAAAAATCTAACTGAGTCTGACTGGGTTTTAGGGTGGTCAATATGCGCCATTTTGCAATATGTTATTGCATCGACCATTTTGCTTGCGAATTCTTCAGTGTTCATTTTGATATAAACTCCTCAATTATTTTCACCAGTTTAAAGGTGCTAGTTTTTTTGTTAGGGTATTAGGCACAATAATATCAATATATATAAGTGTAAAGAATTGTATGGGGATTAAATACTCAGCATTAATGTTAACAGAAGAAAGCAGGGTAAAAATTTTACAGACATTTCGTTCTGCTTTTAGCTTGGTAAAATGTGATCATGTTACGGTAAATTACCCGGCAAAGAACGATGATGAAAAACACCAAAATCATTTTTTCACGGTGTTCGTGGTCGGGTATAAAATTGATACTGAACTTGGTGTTGAATGCTTAGTCGTCGAAGTGAATGGGAGATTAACAAGGCCTGATGGTTGTTTGTACCATTTAACATTATCTTTAGATCCAACTAAAAACGCCAAAGCGGTACTTAGCAACGAGATATTATCTGATCATCAATACCAAAAACTTAACGAGTCATTTGAAATAACAACTGAGTTCAAGCTGATAAAGCGCATAAATGTTTAAAGGCTTTAATCGTTATTTATCCAGTCTTTGATAGTTTACCTTTATAAGTGTTTAACTTATTCATCTAGTTAATTGAGTGATATTTTTTTTGTTCTTAAATATACAGATTAAACCAATACAAATCAGTGGTCTTCTAAAAGTCATTCATATAAAGTTACACTTTGGTTAAGGTTATTAATGTGTTGGTGCAAAGGGACGTGAAATGAGTGAAGTGTTTACCGTAGATGACTACGCGGTTGGTGACGAGATACGGGCTGATAATGTAAATTATATTTTGCTTGAGTCGCGTCCATCAGGCAGTAAAACCGAAGTGTGGTTAGTGGCCGATAAACTTGAAATTATGCGCACCTCGCCTAACATCCATGACCTTGGGACTTTACAGCACGAGCCAGCCTTTCATTACATGCTTAAAAACTACAACATTAACAGCGTGCATTACTACGAGAATGATAAAGCGGCTCTTAGTCGGTTTACCCGTAACCCCGCTAGGCATGTTGCAAAAATGGTCGCCCGGGTAGACCTAGGCCGCGCCATTGGTGCACGGCCAGACCCAGACACCGATGAAATTGTTGATGTGTACCTTGAAGGCTCGCGTCCGTTTATTGTGACTCAATACATACAGGGCGAGGCGCTAGCCAATTATAAAGAGATGGGTATTGAAGGAGTGCTCACCTTATTACCCCAAATGGGCGCCATGCTTAACGAGCTTTTGCAGGCGGGCATTGTTCATCGTGATATTTCTATAAATAACCTGTTACTAGACACCCATAACCACTTGTGGCTAATAGACTTTGCCACCAGTAAACACAGCGACACCCAGCATATACTCGGTGAAGGCACGCCTGGTTTTAGAGCGCCCGAGGTCAGCGGCAAACACCAAACTGTTGACGACAAAGCAGACCAATTTAGTATGGCCGCAGTCATTTATTATTTATTGGTTGGGCGTAGTGTTGAGCCAGAGGTTATTGACGCAGATGAAGTGACCACTATTAACAAAGCGGCAGAGGCGATTAGTCAGTCACTTGAAATAGAGGGGGCCACCAGCGCCACAACAGAGGTATTTTTAACGGCATTAAGCCCCAAAGCAGCACAGCGCTACAGCACTGTTGACGCCTTTATCGACGCAATGACTCAAGGGCTCAAGGCCATGGCTGCGAATAAAAGCGAGCAAGGCCCATTAGAAGAGGCGCGTAAACAGCTATTTAGACAGCAAACCACGCTGAAAGAAAAGCAACAGGCATTAAGTACGTTACATGACAATATTGTTGAAAAGAGCGCTGTACTGCACATATTTCAACAACATGGCTTATTAAATAGTGAACATGTGAGCGACCTGGGTGATGCACACGCATTTACCCCGCGTTACACGCGTTGTCATGCTGACTTAGCAAAGCAAAACAACGACATTGCCGATAGGCTCACTCAGTACGACCAAGCAATCACCGCCCTAAAACACGGTCAGCCCTATCAGCAGCCAGAGTCGTACACCAGCCAGTTAACAGCACTTACCGGCCTCATCGATGAAGGGCAAATACTGCACGTTAATTTACAAAAGGCACAAAAAAGCGCTCAGCAGGGCGTCAATAAACACATAGAAACACTGGGTAACAGCACGCATGCCGCCCTAAATAGTGCAATAGAAAAAGCGCAAACACAACTGAGCGAGTTAAGCGCGTTTATTGAGACGCAAAGCAAACAAAAACACAGCCATCCAGGCCGCGCTATTTTAGCGCAAGCCACACAATACCAATATACCCTCAGCAATGCTTTGGCGGAGAGTAAAGCCAAACAAAACGCGCCAGCGCAACTTATTAGTGACTTACAACTGCTCGCCTCATCCACCAGCAATTTAACGGATGATGTGGACCAACTAAACACGGTAATCGAGCAACTCAATACCCAGCAGCAGGCCAGTGAAGCCCACACCAAGACACAGCAACAAGCGGCGGCGGCACTGTTGAACACACTGGGCGAGCAACAAAGTCACGCAAGTTACTGGCAAGCAGCGCTAAACAACACCAAAAGCTATAAAAAAACTAAGGTTACTCTGGGGTTATTAATTGTCGCAGGGGGGCTATTGTGGGTCAGCACCTTGCTTCCTAAAGGTCCATCGCTATCAGTCAGTCATAGCGGGTTAATTCAAGGTGAAATAGGCACGGTTGAAATTAACCATGATACAGAATATCAAAATATCGCATTTACACTCACAGACGCGGATTGTAATAAAAACACTGACAGCTCAACTTCTAAGCGCAGCGTATTTAACTGTGAGTTAAACAGGGCGGGCATACAAACTTACACCATCACAGCGCAAGGCAACGTAATTAAAACCAGCACCGTTAAAGTCACTAACCCATTTTATGCATTTAACTACAGCGTAGAGCCGAGTGATGCCAAGGTGTATATCAATGGTAGACCTTATCAAAAACGTCGAGCGCTAAGAGAAGGTCGCTATGAATTTAAAGTTATGCGTGAGGGTTATCATCCGGTCATCATTACGGAAGATTATACGCCAAGCAAAGGAGTGCAGTTTAGTTTAAAGCCAATAGATAATGAGCCTCCAACCATTGAGCTTACAAACTTCAGCTTAGCAGGTGATACTCTATCATTAACTATTAATGCAGGAGACAATATTGGGCTCAGCCAGCTAAGTGTTGAAGTTAAGAAAGGCGGTGAAAATATTGAGGGCCTCGCGCAAGTTTGGGAGCTAGATAATAAAGCTGCAATCAATATTGATTGGCAATATACATTAACCAATAAACCTGATAGCAAATATATAGCTACTTTTTCGTTAAAGGATGGTAACGGTAATACTATAAATCATACACAAAGTTTAGATAGTTATGATGTCGCGGGGCGTTATATTGTTCATGCGCAATACAATAAGGCTTTGCCGTGGATACAAAAGGCGGCTAACAATAACAACGTATCGGCTCAAGTAACGCTAGGCTTAATGTATCAAGATGATGAATACGGTGTTCAGCAGGATAATGAAAAAGCATTAAGTTGGTATCGTCTTGCAAAAGCTAATGGTTCCCAAAAAGTGGAATCTCGTATAGAAAAGTTAGAGTCTGTAATGAAAAAGCATAGTAGCCACTCTGAACAGCTTTTCCAAGACGAGAGCATCACTCCAGATAAAGTTGAAAAAGAATCGTATAAAAATATTTTTGAATACGTAATAGCGAATTTACACACTGCAAAACAGAAAAAAAGGACGAATAAAAGTAGAGAATGGAGCCTGAGTATCGGAGGGTTTACAATAATCTATCAGTATATCAGTAGTATGAAAGATTACGAATATTTTCAAAGTATTACGCCGATGAAAATATATGTTCAAGGTCCACATAATGACTCTAAACTAAGTCTCTCTAATATTTCTAGTTTTGGATATTACAACAAAGAATTTGTAGATTTTTTAGAGTTAGAAATATCGAAGTTGCTAAAATCAGCATCGTTTATAAAGCTAACAACGGCAAACGTTGAAAAATATATTCTACCTACACTTCTAAATTACGCCTTTGCATATGAACATATACAAAAAAACAGTGATGAATTTGAGTACATAAAGTATAGATATAAAAAAGCGATTGCAGATGAGATTAATCCACTTTCAGTATTAGGTGAAGTGAAAAACCATGATAGTTTTGGGTATCACGAATTTTCTATACCGTATAGTTATTGGGTTAGAAGATCAATTGATGGTACTGGTGATGTATGGTTTAAAATTATTTCTGACGTAATTAAAGCTTACTCTGATAAGAATTTGAAACCTCAAGATAGATCTTATCAAGTAAATAATAAAAGTTTCACACTAAAAGCCGTTCCTGCAGGTAGTTTTATGATGGGCTGCTCGCCCAAAGATACAGAATGCTATGGTGGTGAATGGCTCGATAAAAACAAAAAAACGCGCTTAAAGGTTGCTCTACCTGCGTTTTACCTGATGGAGCACGAAGTTACTTGGGCGATGTACCAGCCCTGTATAGAGGCAGGTGAATGTCCCAATAATGATGCTAACGGTGGCGATAAGGGCTGGGGTAAGGGTAATCGCCCGGTTATTAATGTCAGTTATAACGACATTGTCAACCACTATATTCCTTGGTTAAACCAGCAAACGGGGCAAACCTTTAGATTGCCTAGTGAAAGTGAATGGGAATACGCTGCCCGCGCAGGCAGCGATACCGCATACAGCTGGGGTAACAGTATCGGTAAAAATAACGCTAATTGTAACGGCTGCGGTTCACAATGGGATTACAAAAAAACGGCACCGGTAATGCAGTTTAACCCCAATGCTTATGGGCTTTTCGACATGCATGGTAATGTGTGGGAGTGGACGCAAGATTGTTGGAACAACTCGCTCGCGAATGCGCCAAGTAATGGTGATGCGGCGACGAAGGGTGATGCGGCGACGAAGGGTGATTGCAGTCGTCGTGTGCTGCGCGGCGGCTCTTGGAACTTCTTTCCGAGGAACCTGCGTGCGTCGTTCCGCCTCAGGTTCTACCGCTCTTATCGCTGGAACGACGGCGGCTTTCGGTTGGCCCAGGACAGCCGCTAGGCGGACATCAGCGCGCAGCGCGTTCCCTTTGGCGGCGCAGCCGCTTTTGGCGCGCAGCGTTTTTTTGTGATTAAAAGACTCGGATTGTTGTGCGTTTGCCTTTGGCTTTTAATGTTAATAGTGCTTGTTATTAATGTGAATGCTGTAGGTGTTTGAAAAGCTTGTCATGCTTGCTTGTTTAGCATGGTGAGCTCTCCTTTATGCTCTGTGTGCAGAGTATTGTCAGTTAAATGTATAATGTTATGCTCTTGGGGGGTGTTTAATAGACCCGAGAATAGCTCAGTGGCATCTGCCATTACCTCTGGGTTATCAGTTAAGTATTGCTTGGTTGTGTCATCTTTAAAATCAAATTGATTTACTTCGGTTGTAATTATTTTACCTTTAAGATGCCAAGTGCCTGTAAATACAAACGACACTTTAGTGAAGGCTAATTGTTCATCAAAGATGAATAGAGATAAAATAGCAACGTAAGCATTACTTTTGTCGTAGGCTCTCACTATTTGAGTGTGAGGGAACCCTTCGTCGTCACACTCTAGGGCTTTCCAATAACCTGAAATTGCATGCAGTGCAACCTCACCGGTTTGATTTACGTACTCAATCATATTAATTACCTCTATAAAGTGGGTGAAGTAGCACACACTCTTTAATAGCGTTGCTATGTCGCAAGCGTTGCTTTGACAACGTCTTTTAATTTGTAATGTTCAATTTCATACGTGGTGTGTTTGTTTTTAATCAGTACCCAGCTTGTTGTGGATTTTTTTATTTCGGCACAAATATTGTTAAGCGAAATAGATTCGTTTGTGTTTTGGTTTAATAACACAATTTCACCGAGGTGGGGGTGGGTTGTACTGTGCAGCACAAGTGCTCGACCAACGTGGTACCCTCCCACAAAGTCAACTTTATATGCAGTGTTACCAATCGATAGCGTCACCTCTACATAACTTGTATGTGGGGCTATGTGTTGGTCAATATTAAACCTAAAATGCCCTGTAGACGTAAGTTGATTCACATCTTGTTGCTCGCCATTAAGGCTTAAATGAAGAGGTGTATAACGCGGACGAGAAAACATTAATTCTAGTTGTGGGGTTTCATCAATTATGAAGCGCAAAATACAATGGCGGCGGCTAAAGTGTTCAAAAATATTTTTAGCAACACCTAGGGTATTTTCGGTCTCGCTAAAACGCTCGCTGATAGGCTCAAATAGCCGAATGCTGGCATCTTCTCTGGCGTTTACTTTTCCTCGACCAATGCTCATTTTACCATAAAAGGCTTGCAAGCCTGTTTGTTGGCCATGCTCAGTAATTAATGCGTACAGAGGCTCTAAAATAAAGTTGCTCTTTAAGTTGTGCGTTAACTCAATGAGCCTTGTTTCTGAATTTTCACGTTTATTGTTACTCGGTATCGTTTTACAATCAACAAGTGAGATATATTTTACAGAGCGCAATATCTCTTCTGAAATTTCAGAGCCTTTGCAAATGATTTCACCATACTTTTCATCATTGTGCTGCTCTACAAATAAACTATTAACAAAGCAATTGGCGCCATAGCTCACTTCAAATTCAATAACAGAGGTAAGCATGTCGTTAAGTTGCAAAATAGCTTGCCCCAAATACCCTCTTTCTTTTTGAAACTCGATGGTTTGCTTATTTTGACCAGAAACATAAATGTGTAACCAAATGACTTCAGGAAGGGCGTTGGCATCTTCTGCTACTAGCTTAATAAGTGTAGCAAATGGTTTACCAGTTGTGAGTAACGTTGGGTATTGGATTGCTACTGCGAGTTTCATTTTAAATCCTTGTTAAATGGCATTTATGCCTTTATTGAAAAGTGTTCAAGCATGTTTGGGTCTGTGTTTGAACTATACGTAAAGTGACCATGTTTGTTAACATTTATGTTAAATGGTTTTTCAAAAAAGATATTGTGATGAGCCATTAACTGCTCGTCTATGCATACTGACTCCTCATTTAGCCATGTAATTATTTGCTCTTGGTACATCACTTTTTGCGAGCCTGTATCGATCAAGTCAGCGCCCAAACAAACACTCACTTGGTGTTCATGTATCCATTTGCTAGGGCGAATAAATAAGTTGTACGAAGATGCCCTTTTTACTTTTGGAAAAATTGACTGTGTAAAGTAATTGACTAGCTTATTGTTTCCGTTTAGGTAATTAAATTCATTCGTATTGATCAGTATTTCGATAGACATTGAGCTTACATAAAGCGGGTGAATCTTAATGCGCTCAAACTCATGGAGCACATTAATCAGCTCATCAACATCGAATTCAATAAGCTTGTTGAAATCGATTTTTTCATGGTGATAGTGTGTGATCATTTTATACCCTTAGCTAAGGCTGGCTATAGGCCAGCCTCAACAACATTAATACAGAATAAAAGTGATGTATTACAAAGGACATTAACTTATTCTGTAACGTTAACAAGTTCAAATAAGAAGGCGCCAATAAGCAGCTGGCTACCTTCTTTAATATGCACTTTGCTTGCTGTCATCGGTTTAAACATGTTGGCGTTCGCGTCTAAAAGCATGACATGTTTATCATTGATGTTAGTAATTTCAAGATGTTCAGAGCTGATTGCATTAAACGCGAGTTGGTTTCTTGAAAACGCAAAACGTGACAATGATTGGGGTTTATGTTCGCTATCTAAGCCTTTAAGCGCACTAATTTTAGTCGGAAAAGGGATGCTAGAGCGGCCAAAACTTGTGGTTGAGTCAAATATGTTAAAGCTACATTCTTCTTCAGGCTTTAACATTTGTTGCACGCCCAAGCTTTGTAATGCCTGATTAGCGGTAATAAGTGAATCATTATCGTCAACCAAGACTTCATTAATGCCTATGGTGTTGAGGTACTTTTTACCTGTTGCGACAATGCCATTAAGTGTTAGGTGAAAAAGAGGTTGTGCAATTTTATCTAAAATAGTGAACTCTTCAAATACTTCTTCACCGTTGGTATTTTTATCAACTTTGGACAGCGTCATTGATTCTAGCTCTAGTTCTACCTCCACCTCTACCTCTACATCATTAACGCCATTGGCATCGGTAATTACTTCTGATTCTGGCAAAGGCGCAAAACCATCAGGTACTTTTTCTGAGCTCGAATCGTTTTTAGTTTGTTTGATTAGCTCACTGGCAATACGTGGCCCTGCAAGTTTGCTGTTTTCAGTAGGTTGCACTTTAAAAATAAGCTCGGCGGAGTCTTTATTTTGTTGATCACTTAACGTGAAAGTTAATTGATCGCCTTGCCACTGTTGGGTATGAATTATTGTATTAGTAAACTTTGCACTCAGGCAGTTAGGTTCTATCTGTAGGCAATGCTCTCCAATAATATTTGCAGCAATAAACTCTTCAGCTTCGACTAAGGAGATTGCATCTACAATGAAATAAGGTTGATCGTCATATAACGTGGCTATTTTTGTTTTAATATCGCCATTAAGTAAAAATAAATGGTGCGTTTTAACAGACATAGAACTTTTATAACTTTCGCCAATTTTGATAGTAAAGGCATCATCTGATGAAAGCGAGTTATCAATGCTTAAGTTTATGTTGATTGCATTTATATCAAACTCTTCCCCTTCAAACGTATGCTTAAGAGATTGTTCTATTTCTGGTTTAATCTCATTATTGAATAAGCCTTTTCGTGTTAAATCTTCATTCATATGGTCACGCACACCAATATTGATAGTTAGCATATTATTATCAATAACGCGATTATATAAAAATTGGTCGTGTAGAGTACCAGCTATGTCTTTGCCTATCAGCGTTAATGTCTCATGGCTATCACCGCGAGGGTATGTGAGTTTTAAAAAATTGGTTGCTGAGTAGTCAAATTTAGCATTAGAACGGGTTGTCATGCTATTTTCTAAAATTGCTTTAGAAGTCGGTGCACTGTTAAGAAAGTTTGGTTTTTTAAATAGTGACATAATCATCTCCAAGAGAATTTAATAAGGGTTTGTAACAATTATGCCTTTGCCAAGAAAAGTCAGTTTTTTAAGTACTAGGGTGTTATTGCGAAGTGAATAGTTAAGTTTGTGCTCTGAGTGAAATGAATAGCTAACAATGGCTAGCTATTCATGAGTAAATGCCAACTCCAGTTAAAAGCAGTAAATGTGGGTAATGTGGACCAACTGCGATTAAGAGCTGAACCATACCGCTATTGTGTTTGCTTTATTCTACAAATAACTAGGCTGAGTCTGCTTTGCTATAAAGCGTTTGATGTAATTTACGCCAAGGGGCGTTTGGCTGCTAATGTTGATATCACTGTCACTGATGTTACTAAACCATTCAACGCGTTCAGTAGCACGGCTAAGTAACACATTTAATCTGCGCTCTCCCGCGGGTTGTGAAAACACACCAAATTGCTGAGACAACTTGCCGCAAAGCTGCTTGCCGTAAGTGAAACTTATAAATACCCAATCACGCTCTAAGCCTTGTGCGCTGTCTAAATTGCCAATAATTGTTGGCTTTATAGCACTAGCAATACTCATCCACTTTGCAAACTGTTGATCGTTTAATTTTGCGTTGCGCAATACACTTTCAACCGTTTTAACTTGCTGAATATTACTGCAAATAATTGCTATGCTCTTTGGTTGGCTATGTTTACTCAGTGACACCAAACGCTCAATAAGTTTATTAGCCTCACCTTCGTTGATGCAGTTAGGTGCTGGTGTGTAAGGTTCTGTATGTTGGTGCACAAATAGAGCTTGATGTTTTTGCAGTGAGGCCTCAACACACTTAAGCTTGTTTTGATAAAAGTGTTTATTTGAAAAATCAATAAGTTCACTCTGTTTACTGCGATAATGCTCTGTCAGCATTTTTGTTGGTACAGAATAGCGATAGCAAAAGCCTAATACGGACTCACAGTTAGCATTGAGTTCGCTGTCATGGCTAAACCATTGTGAAGGTGGCATTTGTTGCTCGTCACCAAACAAACACACTTCTTTACACATACTCAGTGCAGGGAGTACTTCATGCAGTTGCAACTGAGAGGCTTCGTCAGCAACTAAGTTATTAAATGAAAAACCTAAATCACCTAGCAATTTGGCTGTTTTAGGTGTCACCATGATATAGGGGAATAAAGTTTGAATTTGACTACTTAGCGTATTTAGCAGGTTGACGCTGTCTAAACTTGGTGTTTTTTCTGATAGATAAAAGCGAAGTTGGCTTTGTTGATGTTTAGGTAGAGGGTTTGTTTGCATCATTGCAGCAACGCGATATTTAGTGTGGTAAGCAATATCGGCCACAAGCTTTTTATGCGCTTGCTCGAGCTCAGTAAGCGTTTTAAGTGGGAGTTTAATGTTGTACTGAGTCAAAAATTGTTCAACGCATATTTTATGCTTTAACGCATTTAATAACTCATCTGCTTTATTACATTCAAGTGACTCAAAGAATAGCTTATTAATTTCTTGCGGCAATGTTTGTAGCCAATTGCTAATGATAATAAACCCTTCAATCTTTTCGCTTAGTTCACTTGCGTGGCTAATTAAATCGGTTAAGTTTTTATTTTGAATTGACTCGCAAAGAGGGCCATTAAACTCTTTTAGAAAACGCTTAAGCTGGTTTATAGACTGCACCAATAAAGAGTATTCTGCGTTTGTTAATTTAGGAAAGTATTTTTCAATATACGACAAAGCAGAAATTTGTTCGGTACTAAGTTTAACTAATTCAGTATCTAACTGTAGTGCTAAACGGTCTGATTTTTCTTGTAATCTTTTTTGCTGAACAAGAATAGAACATGCTTTTTTTACGGGGATTTCACCTGCTGAGTCTTTAAATGCTTGCGCTGTTTTTTTATGCATCCAACGCGCATACCATTTACTTTGCTGCCAGCTTTGTATCAATGCGGTTTCTAATTGCCAAAACGCATCCGTAACTTGCCCTTGCCAAAGATTTTTATGTGTAATGCTTTGCGCCGTGGTTTTGTGATATTCGGCGACTTTTTTTAGTTGTGTTTTACTGGTTTGCCAATCAAATTTATTGGGTAAATCGGTATCAACAAGAGTATGTAGCTGTTTAAGGTTTTGAGATTTATAGCAGCCGAGTAAAGGCAGTTTTGCTAGGCATAAAATAAGCGGCTGTACATCAGTCATCTCTGCAAATAGATTTAATTGCTTTGCTAATTTTGATTGAGCAAAACAAGGTAAAAAGCGCTCAATTTTTTTGAGTTGCGCAAAAGAGTTAGGTACAGCTATTTTGCTAAGGCGTTTTTCAAAATTGCTTTTAAAATACAGTTTAATAAGTGCTTTAATGCTTAAATGCGTATTAGGGCAATGTGTATCTAATAGCTTAAGAAGTGTTGACTGCTCATTTAAACTTTTTTGTGCTTCATTAAAGTCAAAATTATGGGGTGCAACATAAGCACTATGATAACGAGACTTAAGTTTATCAAGCAGTAAGCGAGGGCTAGCTATCTCTGATAGGTCCAGTGCAAGGTCATGAATATTAGCCTGTGATAGCTTTTCAAGCACAGCATGGTTCCCTTGTGCTTTTGCACTTAACCCAAGTACGGAATTTTGTTGGTTAAGTAAGTTAGCAACAAGGTTAACCAGTGTTTGTGTTTTACCTGTGCCTGGTGGCCCTTGAATAACGCTTGCTATTTGAGTCATCGCAAAATGAACTGTTTGTTTTTGCTCATAGCTCATAGGTAATGCACTTACGAGTGTATTAATAGCTGCATGATTAACCACGGGTTCAATTGCATTTGCTTGATATTGATTTTGCATGTGTGTGTAGAGTGACATATTTAAAACTCCTCCAAAGAAACAAGGTAACAATTGCACCAGTTTGTATTTTTTTGTTTAGCACCATCGTGCAGTGCCGCTTTAATAGTGGCTACGGTAGCCTGCCCATAAACTTTTGTGCTAAACATATGAATCATTTGAGTGTCTTTGCATTCAAACTTTGCTTTAAAGCCAATAGGGTTGCTCTTTATGCTTGCGCTACTGCAAGCGCTTAAAAAGCTACTGATAATTAATAAAATAGGCATACCTAATTTCATGTTTACCTCCGGCATATGACTTACTTAGGCTTTGCCAATATTTGTGTGTCAATGTAGTCGCGAATGTGATCACGCTATAAAAAAAGCACGAGAGTGATCACTAATAAATCAACATAAATTTGCCATATGGCGAGCTTTGCTTTCGTTTCATGTTTATGCATACCTGTTACCCTTCTGAATGAGGAAAAAAGTGAACAAAAATGAGTGCTGCTGCTAAACAAAGCATGCCTAAAAAGGAAGGACCACACATTACCCAGCGTATGTACTCAGAGGATTCAGAACCTTTATTCATCAACGCCCAAAAGCTCGACATCACACCGAAAACGGGCGCAATATCGGCAAAAAAAGCTGTGTTTTGCATTCGCTTATTAGGCACGTGGTAAGGTGCTTTGGCGGCAATAGAGCCAAACCAGTGAATACCACTGACGATATAGGCATACACTAGGTAACCGGCAATGAGCACCGTAGGGTATGAAAAATAAAAGCTCAGTAATTTAGCAACCACAAAACGACTCGCAGAGCTTTGTTGTATTTCGCTGGGCAAAAAAGGACTTAATTGAGAGACGGGTAACTTAAACATTTCGTTATAAAATGCACTTTCGTAACTCACCCAACTAAATAGCACCAAGTAGCCATAACCAACAGTGATCAGTGCAACTGCATATGCAAGCCAGGCAAATGATAAGCTAGGAGAGTGTTTGGTTTGGTTATTAAAGCTAGTCGGTTTCATAGTGTGGCCTGTAGGTGATTGTTGTTTATTATGGTAATTAACCGCTTGCTTGGCGCCATTACTACTACTTGCCCCATCAGCTACTGGCATTACAGTGGGTTTGGCGGGAGCAGGTGTTGTTTTAACAGTAGGAATGGGAGGCGCACCACTTGGTTTTTTAGTGCTTGCACTTTGGCTGTTAAAGCTTGGTTTTTTGTTGGGTGCAAGTAACGATAAAAGTAATCTGAGCATAGTTGTAACCAATTAAAAGTTGATACATAAACGTTTGCCAAGAAAGTGCCGTATGCTGCGTTAGCTCAAAAATCAGTGGCCTTACAAAAGCCATTCATATAAAGTTACAATTTAGTAAATGTTGTAAATGTATTGGTGCAAAGGGACGTGAGATGAGTGAAGTGTTTACCGTAGATGACTACACGGTTGGTGATGAGATACGGGCTGATAATGTAAATTATATTTTGCTTGAGTCGCGTCCATCAGGCAGTAAAACCGAAGTGTGGTTAGTGGCCGATAAACTTGAAATTATGCGCTCCCCGTTGTTTAACATCCATGATATTGGCACTTTACAGCACGAGCCTGCTTTTCATTACATGCTTAAAAACTACAACATTAACAGCGTGCATTACTACGAGAATGATAAAGCCGCTCTTAGTCGGTTTGTCCTTAACCCCGCTAGGCATGTTGCAAAAATGGTCGCCCCGGTCGACCTAGGCCGCGCCATTGGTGCACGGCCAGACCCAGACACCGATGAAATTGTTGATGTGTACCTTGAAGGCTCGCGCCCGTTTATTGTGACTCAATACATACAGGGCGAGGCGCTAGCCAATTATAAAGAGATGGGTATTGAAGGAGTGCTCACCTTATTACCCCAAATGGGCGCCATGCTTAACGAGCTTTTGCAGGCGGGCATTGTTCATCGTGATATTTCTATAAATAACCTGTTACTAGACACCCATAACCACTTGTGGCTAATAGACTTTGCCACCAGTAAACACAGCGACACCCAGCATATACTCGGTGAAGGCACGCCTGGTTTTAGAGCGCCCGAGGTCAGCGGCAAACACCAAACTGTTGACGACAAAGCAGACCAATTTAGTATGGCCGCAGTCATTTATTATTTATTGGTTGGGCGTAGTGTTGAGCCAGAGGTTATTGACGCAGATGAAGTGACCACTATTAACAAAGCGGCAGAGGCGATTAGTCAGTCACTTGAAATAGAGGGGGCCACCAGCGCCACAACAGAGGTATTTTTAACGGCATTAAGCCCCAAAGCAGCACAGCGCTACAGCACTGTTGACGCCTTTATCGACGCAATGACTCAAGGGCTCAAGGCCATGGCTGCGAATAAAAGCGAGCAAGGCCCATTAGAAGAGGCGCGTAAACAGCTATTTAGACAGCAAACCACGCTGAAAGAAAAGCAACAGGCATTAAGTACGTTACATGACAATATTGTTGAAAAGAGCGCTGTACTGCACATATTTCAACAACATGGCTTATTAAATAGTGAACATGTGAGCGACCTGGGTGATGCACACGCATTTACCCCGCGTTACACGCGTTGTCATGCTGACTTAGCAAAGCAAAACAACGACATTGCCGATAGGCTCACTCAGTACGACCAAGCAATCACCGCCCTAAAACACGGTCAGCCCTATCAGCAGCCAGAGTCGTACACCAGCCAGTTAACAGCACTTACCGGCCTCATCGATGAAGGGCAAATACTGCACGTTAATTTACAAAAGGCACAAAAAAGCGCTCAGCAGGGCGTCAATAAACACATAGAAACACTGGGTAACAGCACGCATGCCGCCCTAAATAGTGCAATAGAAAAAGCGCAAACACAACTGAGCGAGTTAAGCGCGTTTATTGAGACGCAAAGCAAACAAAAACACAGCCATCCAGGCCGCGCTATTTTAGCGCAAGCCACACAATACCAATATACCCTCAGCAATGCTTTGGCGGAGAGTAAAGCCAAACAAAACGCGCCAGCGCAACTTATTAGTGACTTACAACTGCTCGCCTCATCCACCAGCAATTTAACGGATGATGTGGACCAACTAAACACGGTAATCGAGCAACTCAATACCCAGCAGCAGGCCAGTGAAGCCCACACCAAGACACAGCAACAAGCGGCGGCGGCACTGTTGAACACACTGGGCGAGCAACAAAGTCACGCAAGTTACTGGCAAGCAGCGCTCAACAACACCAAAAGCTATAAAAAGACTAAGGTTACTCTGGGGTTATTAATTGTCGCAGGGGGGCTATTGTGGGTAAGCACCTTACTTCCTAAATCTACGCCTATAACGGTTATTCCGAGCTCTGAAGGGCTTTATCAAGGACGTAAAGGGACCGTTGTAATTACTCATGATGCAGAATATCAAGACGTCGCGTTTACACTCACAGAGGCAAACTGTTATAAAAACACCGATAACTCAACTCCTAAGCGCAGTGTTTTTAGTTGTCAATTAAATGCAGCGGGTGAGCAAACTTACACCATCAATCATCACGGTGATGTGTTAAAAACAGCGGTATTGACCGTTGCTAAACCCATTAATACATTTACTCACCGTGTGGAGCCCAGTGATGCGTCAATTTATATCGATGGAGACTATCACCCTAAGCATATCGGGCTTCAAGAGGGGCGGTATGAGTTTAAAGTAACACGCAAGGGCTATCACACGCTTATCACCACAGAAGAATTTACATGGGCTAACGGAGTTGAGTTTAAATTAGCGCCAATTCTTTACCCAGTTACATTAAGTATTACGCCAAGTGATGCAAAAGTGTCAATCGCTAATGATAAAACCCAGCTTAATTACCCTATTCAACAGTCACTCATCCCCGCGGTGTTTACTCAAACCGAAGCGGGTTTTTTAGCAAATCTTCCACAAGGCCAATACCAGCTGCGTATTACGCACCCTGATTTTGAGCCAGTAAGTCAATCATTAAACGTAACAGACCGAATAGCTGAGCAAATAAACCTCACGAAACCGCTTACTCGACTTACGCTTAATGTCACACCTAGTGACGCGCGTATTTTAGTCAACAACCAAGCATATACATCAGGCGCTCCTGTTAAATTTAGCGATGGTAACGCCCACAACGTGGCTATTAATATAACCAAAGCGGGTTACAAGAGCATTAATGACACAATCACAATACAAGGCGCTAAAACGCGCAGTTTCACCTTGTCAAAAGAGCCTAAACAGACTGAAGCTAATCAGGCCAAGAGTGGTCAGGTTAAGGGTAATCAATTAGCCGATAAAAAAGTGACACTGGGCAGTCAGCAATTCACCTTAAAGGCCATTCCTGCGGGTAGCTTCATGATGGGTTGCTCACCAAGCGATGCGCAATGTGATGGTGACGAATGGCTCGATAAAAACAAAAAAACGCGCTTAAAGGTTACTCTACCTGCTTTTTACCTGATGGAGCACGAAGTCACTTGGGCGATGTACCAGCCCTGTATAGATGCAGGTAAATGTCCCAATAATGATGCTAGCGGTGGCGATAACGGCTGGGGTAAAGGGAGTCGCCCCGTGATAGAGGTCAGTAATAACGACATTGTTAACCACTACATTCCTTGGTTAAACAAGAAAACCGGGCAAACGTTTAGATTGCCCAGCGAAAGTGAATGGGAATATGCTGCCCGGGCAGGCAGTGATACCGTATACAGTTGGGGTGATAAGCTAGGAAGCAATAACGCTAATTGTGCTGGGTGTGGTTCACAATGGGATAACAAAAAAACGGCACCGGTGATGCAGTTTAAGCCTAATGCTTATGGGCTTTACGACATGCATGGTAATGTGTGGGAATGGACGCAAGATTGTTGGAGCAACTCGCTCGCAAATACACCAAGTAATGGCGGCGCTGCCAACAAAGGTAATTGTAGTGTGAGTGTGAGTGTGCTGCGCGGCGGTGCTTGGGACCTCAATCCGAGGACCCTGCGTGCGTCGACCCGCAACTGGTACATCTACCCTTATCGCAGGGACTTCTCCGTCGGCTTTCGAATGGCCCTAGATGCTGGTGTAGATAGTGCTAATTCATACTCGATTTATTTTGATTATGATCGAGCAACTATAAAGGAAACTTACGGAAAGATATTTAACAATCTAGCATCTAAACTTATTGAGAATGAGCAAAAAAGAATTTTGATTGAATCATACTCATCGAAAGAAGGTACATCAGCTTATAACTTAGCACTATCTGAGCACAGGGCTAACGCTGCTAAAACCTATTTGTTATCTCTAGGTGTGAAAGAGTCACAGATTAACGTTAGGGTATTCTCAGAGCTCGGGGGGGAGGAAAGTCAAGCTAGAAAAGCTGTATTAACACTTTTTGAAGATAAATAACGTTTCATTTTTGGCGTAAAATTGAAGTTTATTGGCAAAGCACTTTTAGTTTTTACTAGGGGTGCTTATGCAAATGATGATTATACATTTTGAAGTTATTTACTTAATTACATTCGCCGTGGCCTTTTTGGCCTTTATTGCGGCGATGCCGGTTTTCTTAAAAGTATTACGCCATATTCAATGGCATGAGCCGCTTAAGGCTGATAACGCAGATTTACATGGTCATAAAGCCGGTACTTTTAGCTCGGGCGGTTTTTTGATTTTAGTGTTAACCTTATTTGTGTTGAGGGTGTTTAACCAGTCAGGTAGTCAATTAACGCCTCTGCTATTAGTATGCATTGCTATGTTTGGTTTTGTTGGCCTAATTGATGATGGGTTGAAAATAAAAACAGGACAAGGGTTACGCAGTAAAACCAAGTTCTTATTGTTATGCTTAGTGGGTATAGCTGTCTATGTTTTACTCCCCATAAATCCCCATTTTGAATTTGCAGCGTGGCTATTCGCATTAAGTGTTTTAGTGGGCAGTTCAAACGCCGTAAATTTAACCGATGGCGTGGATGGCCTTGCCACCAGCACGGTAATTGTGGCCCTCGTTATTTTTACGTTATCTTTGCTTGGCGTAAACCATTGGTTTTCGCATCTTCCCGTAACAACTGTCAGTTTATTAATAACGATTAACTTTGCTTTAATGGGAGTGTGCTTAGGTTTTTTATGCTTTAACAAACACCCTGCAATAATATTTATGGGAGATACTGGTAGCTTAGCGTTAGGTGGGTATTTAGCTATATTGGCGTTGATGTCTCAGTCACCATGGTCTTATGCATTGGTAGGGGGAGTGTTTGTTTTAGAAGTGTTGTCGGTCATAGTGCAAGTTGCAAGTTTCAAAATAACTGGGAAGCGCGTATTTAAACGGGCACCGATTCATCACCATTTTGAAAAAATTGGTTGGGATGAAAACACGATAGTAATATGTTTTTCGTTTATTGGGTTATGTGGCGGTTTAGCTGCACTGTTCTGGTTTTAGCTGTTGCTTAAGGTGGTGCATATTTTCATAAAGCATATTTTCTTGGCAAAGCATAAATAAGTTTAATCAGGAGATAACTTATGAAATGCACTATTCAATTAATATTACTTTTACTTTGTTTTTATAATGCTTCAGCTATTTCAAGTACCGATAAACCCAATGTGCCTGCAGAGCCGGTTATTACAGGGTACGATTTTACCGGTAATGGATGGGTTGAGAGTTTAGCATGCACACCTCTCATTTTAATGGCTGATACGCCTAATGTGTCAGAGGTGAGCGTAACCTCTGAGTTTAAACGCGCACTTACTGAGCAAATTAAACTGCTTGATAAAAAAGTGGCTGCTAAAACCATTCATGAGAGCGAAAAACAAGTACTTGCAAGTTTAATTAGCGTATTTAAGTTAGTTGAAAATACCAATAGTTTAAAGTTGAGTGGCCTCAACTTTAAGCGCTTTGCTGGTGAAAAGGGTTGCGGCAATGTGCTTTATACTGGGTACTACACGTCAAGTATTCAGTTAAAACGCCATGCTGACAATGATTTTAAATTTGCTATTTATCGTATGCCAACAAGGTTGCCGAATGAGCAGTTGCCTACGCGTGCGCAAATAGATCATGACCATGCTTTGTGGGGGCTTGGTCTTGAAATTGGGTATGCAAAATCGTTACTTGATGTTTATTTAATGCATATACAGGGTTCGAGCTTTGCGCATTTTATTGACACCGATGAAGTGCTGACACTGGGAGTGGCCGGTAAAAACGGCTATCCTTATCAATCTTTAGGAAAGTATATGGTTGAGCAAGGTTACATTACGAAAAAGGACATTAGCCTTGCTAGTATTAAAGCTTTTTTTAAAGAGCATCCTGATAAGCTCTCTTTACTTAACATAAACCCCAGCTACGTGTTTTATGAAGAGCAATCAACCCAACCTAAAACAGCCTCTGGCGCAACTGCTTTTAAACAAGCCACCGTGGCTGTAGATAAAGCAATTATTTCCTTAGGCTCTGTATTATTAATGAACTACCCACAGTTAAATAAATCTGATAATGTGGTTAAAAAGCATCAGTTTACCCTGGCTATTGCCAGCGATACAGGCAGTGCAATAAAAGGTGCAGGCCATATTGATGTGTATTACGGAGCCGACTCAAGCAAAGCCAGTCATTTTAAACATTATGGACAGGTATGGGTATTAATTAAGGAGCAAGAATGACTGACAATTATAAATATTCACTGACAAATACAAGTGTATTGATAGAGCACACGTTGGTTTCGCCAAATTGGTGGCAAACAAAAACATTGTTATGCCAGGCTTTGCGTATTGCCTATGATTCTAACAAGCTTGATCGCACATGGTTTTCTCGTGCAATTAAAGCGCTTAATACGTTAGCCAGTCAAGCCAAACCAGATAAGTTAGGCATTTATGAGCAGGAGCAATGGGCTGATAAATATGCACATGGTTTACAGTTATTACAATTTTTAGCATCCCCGCCTGAAAACATAGACCACTACCCCCAAAAAAAATACGATGATTTGCTCAAAGCTATAGAAGTAACAAATATAGCTGAACGCGCTAGTATGAAGTCAAAAAACAACCCTGAGAGTAAAGCCAATTCGTTTGATAGGCCAATATCTGAACTTGTGCGAATTTACAACAGTTTTTATTTTTTTAAAGCGTATATTCAAGAAGATTATATTAATTACGAATTAAAACTAAAGGCTAATAAAGAGAAAAAAGTAAAAGGTGATGGTGTTGCTTATCGAAGCCCTTGGCCAGGCGCTAATAAGCCTTATGTAGCGCCTAGTGCATTTTCTGCGCTTGATGATACTGACCGAATTAGTAACTTTATGATTAAGGTTGTTAATGTATTAATTATAAAAGGGGGGCTTGAAAAGTCGGTTTACAATCCTGCTAGATTAAAAATGGCATTGTACAATGCTAGTGATGATATTGAATTTACTAAGTTTGACGCGTTATGTGAGGCATCAAGTGAGAGTAAGCATGTTATTTGGTTTGTTGCATTATGGGTGTACCACTCTAAAGAGCTATTTGATGTGACCAGTATGAAGTCAGCCTTATTGGCAGTGCTCCAGCCAAATACTTTTTATAACATGCTTGAGTTTACAGGCAGTATTTTTGAATGTTGTGACTTTAATACCGAGCCAACAACGGCATCTTTAAATAAATTTAATCAGGTTATGCAGCTGCATCAAGCAATGCGAAAGGCCTTAAGCGTGTTAAAAGTAGAAGAGCGCTTGATTAACGATGTGGCAAAGTGGATTGAATCGGTCAGTGAAAAAGCTGACGCAGATAAGATTAAAGCGTGTTTTCGTAATTACGCTACCGTTAAAGAAAAAGGGTTAACCGCTTCATTAAACTGTATTAGTCATTTTTCAAGTAGTCACTTACGAACACTCAATAATCTTGAGAGTTCTCATTTATCTAATGAGTTAACAGAGATATACCACGATTCAATTAATCATAGTGTGCTTACGGGGACTTTTTTTAACAGTCTTGATTGGCCAAGTATTCTTCAAGAAATTCACCAAGGTTATGGTATTGAGCTGCCAGTTGGGTACTTTATTTTGCATCGCTATTTTCCTGAGTTGGAGCAGTTTATTAACAAAAACGATGAGCATGAGTTTGATGAAGCCCCCATGCTGATGTTGAAGTATGATCAAGCGAGCCTTAAAGTTTATTTTGAAGAGATGAAAACGTTTTATCAAGATTTAGATAGCATACATACGCTCCTACTTGAAATAGAGAGTTTGTGCGAAAATAGTTCGTTTAAAGATAAGCATTTACACTGTGAATTGAGCATTAAATATTTACTTGAGAACGCAAGCTCTGATGCTATTAGGCGCGTTACTAGTATAATAGAAAGTAAAATGCATACTGGATTAAAGGTTGCTAATTCACCGAGTGATACGGTGGTTCTACCTCAGGATTTCTTGGCAAAGCTAGATAAGCAAACGTTGGATATTAAATCACAACATTCAACTTTGTTGACTGAAACTAAATTTTGAGGATACGCATATGCAATTAACAAATATTGGAAAAATAGTAGAAAAGGTAGTTAACCAGCAGTCGCTTACTGCGACAGAGCAGCTTTTGTTAAAAGAGAACCGAGGCGTTGCAATTCAGCTTAAGCTTTTACTTAATGAGAAAAACCGCGGGGTTTCAAGCCGATCGCCTTATTTTGAGAGTGTTGAGTTAGAATTTTTAGCTGCGTCGAGCGGGATTGACTCATTTAGCTTTGAATATCCACCACAAAAAAGCCGTGACTCAAATGCTGCGCCTTCATTTACCGTTTTATTTACGCAAAGGCAAGATAAGTGGTTTGCAAATTGGCATTTTAATGTTGATGAATTTTATTTAAATTTATGCAGTAAAACCGATCAGTTTGCAGATGCGCAAGGCGTGATTTGTATTTACGATAACAGAACAGGTATTGAAATAAGCGAAATATCTCCAGACATAACCACGACAAGTTATGAAGTAGAGTGTTTGTCGCCTATTGAAGGCTATAAGCATTTGAGTTGTGGGTTTAAGTAATATGGGCTTTTTAAATCGTTGGTTTAGTAAAAGCGCACCAAAAGTTTTTAAACACAGCGATTGCGCAGTGACTGAGTCTCAAGAAGAGACAATCGATTGCCAAATATTGGGTACACGGATTTTGCTTATAATCACAGCCAACAAAGATGTATGTGAGCAGTTTACTTTACTAAATAATAAACTGCCTACACCACCAGCGTTGTATATGAACAATAATGACTATCGGGATTGGTTATTAAGTTTATTGCCTAAACAATTTGCACATTCAGCAATAAAGGTCAAACCTGTAGTAAAAGCTACTAATGGTGCGGATACTGACTTAACTAAGCTTTTTGGCGATTTATATACAAGCATTGCGACAACACAAAAGATCAACGAGACGAAGTATTCTTTACAAAGTAAGTTAACTTACTTACTTCGTAAGATAGATTATTTATCTGGTGTTAAAGAGCGATTAAATAAAAACCATTTGCGTATATTGACGATGTTTTTAAGCCAATTAGATAACCATATCGAAAATGGCACTAGTTTGCATTGCCTTAATGGAATAGAGCAGCAAATAGAGACTATATGTCATGAGGTTGTGTTATGAGTACATACCTCGAAATTTCTATTCCTACCACTAGCGAAACGTGGTTAACATTACAATTTGAACTGATTGATGAAGTTTATAATAGCGGTGTTATTCAGGGTGATAAGTACAACACTCATTTAGCAGAGGCAAAGCTTGAGCAGATATTTTTGGAGTTGCGATTTTATCTCGACTATGAATATACACGTTTTAAACTTAAGCTAAGTTCGCACGGTAGTGAGCAACCAAACTTAGAGGCGCTCACTATGGCTATTTTGCTCGCTGATTTGTACTTTTCTAATACTGCTACACCTTTGCTTAATAAGCTTTGTGATGCGCAAAACGTACTGCAGGTTGGTTATAAAATTAATGAAGGTATAGTACCTTTAACTGCATTAACACCTCCGATAAGTAAAAAGCCTAATGCGTTAAATAATGAACTACAGCGAACGATTCAAGTGATTAAATCTCCAGAAGTACTGCTGGGTTATCATGCCAATTACGATCATAGTATTATAGAATTTATAGATTCATTATTGCCTGCAATGGCTCCTACCTTGACTGTGGCTTATTATCCGATTGTTGATCAAAGGCAATTAGCCAAAATTAAGGTATGGCATAAAGCCATACCTATTGACCCGAAATTTAGCATTGTAGGTGACTTTCTTAAAGTACGTAGGGCGACATTATTATTAGATAAACAGTGTGATTTTAAGTCTTGGCTTTTTGGTGAATTTTTAATTTTATTTGAGCATGCTAATGATAAAAATGGCGAGTCTTGGCAGCTTGCCTTGATGAGTGCCATAAACATGGCTGCAGGGTTACAACCAAAACCTGATAAAATATGTATTTTTACCGGGCAGGTAAGTGAAGGGCTTTGTTTTTCAGTCAACGATATTGATTTGAAACTTGATATTATTTTGCAGTTACAGCAACACGATGCCGCATTGATGTGTGCTACTGGAAAAGCAATTAAAGGCTGTGACTGGCAATTTTACATGAGTGATTTACCGCCACTTAAAGGTGAGAGTAATACATCAAATTATCACACGTTATGCCGAACTAACGTTTCAAGTATCTCTTTTATAGCTGTAAATGGTTGGCAACCGAGCGACATGTATTTACGTAACTAAAAAATAAACTTTTATTGGCAAAGCATGGTTAATATCCATTATGGGAATTAATCATGCAAATAAAAAAATTATACTTAAGCTTATCAGCAGCTGCATTGGGGTTACTGTTGTCTGTGTTTACGATAAACAGAGTGCAAAATTTACCTCAAGTCTCTGATCCTGTCATTGTAACCTTACCGGCTCCTTTAACTGCGTTAAATAAAGATTATACGCTTGATATTAATCAATCACTCGATGTGTCAGAGCAAGTGTTGGGTAATAATAAGCTACTTTTAATAAAAGGAAAGCTACTCAAAGAAGTTAAATACAGCCTGCAGGAAACAGGTTACAAAAATAGCGTTTATCGCGCTACTTTGGGTTTAAATGCAACGCAATATAAAGCGCATTTTGAACTTGCTCCAAAACTTGAGCGCTACCCTATACTAGATACTAAAGATCTGGACCTACCAGGATTTACATTTAGAGGGCAAACGAATGCACTTGCTATTTCGGCATTAGAAAATACAAATGTTATTGGGCTAAAGCAAAGCAATGGTTTTTATTGGTTTAATGATAGTCTTAAAGCCATTGTGCATAACGACAAGCATGCGCTTTTGTTAGCGCGTAAAAGTAAAACGTCAGTTAACTTTAATATTAAAGTGTTTGAGTTTGTACAATATCCAATCAATCGTTATTTTGTTCTCACAAATAAGTTAACTGATAACTCGGCCAGTGGTTGGGTTAAATCTGGCTACTACCCTGTATTTAGTAAGCAAGATTATGTGATAAATGTTCTGCAAAAAAAATTAGTATCTTGTAATTTACTAAAAAAAGATGATGTAGAGCAAGAGTTTAAGTGGGTTTACGCTAACGCATATCAGTACAAAGTAAGTCATCATGTTAGTAATTATTTTATGGATAAAATCGTTACTGAAGATTGCCGAGGCGCACTTAAGTCTTTATGGCATTCCCCATCAGGAAATGCTTTGCGAAAAAGAGTTGATTCAATCAATTTGGCCAATAGTAACAAGTTTATAATTGGTATTGAGAGTGCAATGAAGGCACATTTTCATGCTGAGGCATCACTTCTTCAACAAATTGAATTAAGTTTCGAAGATTTATTAACCGACTCTAATGAACCACTTACTTGGTATCGTGGCTTACAAAGTGCTCGTCTTAAATTTAACACTGATCGTGATATAACAATCTATGGCTTTAATAAGCAAATTAACCTAGAGCAAGGCTATTTAAAATCTCAAGTAAACATGTGCTTACCTAAACTCTGCGATGAAGACTTGCTTTATAAGTTTATTTTGGCGCCAAAAAGTGATTATGTTGTTATTAATGTACTGGCAAAAAGTAATATTAAATTAGTCAATCAATCGAATATTGCACTTGATGCTGCACCTCAGCCACATGAATATTTGTTTTTTTCAAAGCCAAGCGATAATGCTTTTAAAAAAGCACTAGGCACACACTCAATTGTAAAAGATCGCAAAGGTAAAAATATTTCAATCAATCAGCTACCAACGTTACTAGCTCCTTTTGGTGGCCGATTGCAAAGTGCGGGTAAGTCTAATGTTACGTTAACGTTAGATTTAGACCTGCATTTAAAGCTCCAAAATTCACTAGAACAATACGAAGATAAACAGGCTGCTCAAGCGATATCATTAACAGTGGTTAATGATGAAGGCGAAATTTTAGCATTGCCGCAAACCTCAAAACTTACAATTACTAATAACAATATTGCACGCCAGGGATATGCCCAGAGTTGGCAACAGAACGGGCACCCACTTACTATGCTGGCTGGTTTCCATGATGACTCGATAAAATCCACTTCAGGCTCTACCGTTAAGCTGCTCACTGCATTGGCATTGGTCGAAAAGTTGGGTGTAAATAATGACTATATATCTGGCCTAAGCCTTGCTAATTGGCAGAATCAAAAAGATGAGTTGAACATTTCCGTAGAGCATGGTTGTTACCCTTTCACGTATGATAATAAAAATGATAGGTATAGCTGTAGCAAAAATGCTGTTACCAATTTTATTTGGGATGGCCAAACGCAGACTATTTTTAACCGTATGGCGAGAAACAATGATAAAAATTACGGTCTAAACGAAGCGATGCGCGATAGTTTAAACGGCTACTTTGCTGCGCTGGGAGATCACTATCTTGCAGAAAGCTTAACCGAGCACTTGAGTTTTAGCACGTACGAAGCAGAAAGTTCACAGCTACGTGCATTGGCATCTCAATTCGGCTTTTATCAAAACATGGACTTAAGTGGTGGCTTATTAAAAGAAGCTGAACTGAAAGCTTCAATTTTAAATGTGCGGGCTAGTCGTTACAAAAATTACCGCAATAAAAATCAATTTCATCGCGCTTTAATTGGCGAGCAAACAACGGTCACACCGCTCCAAATTGCACAAATGACACTTGCATTTGCTAAGTCGGGTAAATCCAAAAAAGTCACACTTTTAAAATCAATTGAGGGCAAGCAGGCTGAAGCAGAAAAACTTAAGGTTAATGTGAGTGAGTCGAGTTTTAAACGTGTTAATGAGTCGCTACTCTTTGCTGCGAAAAGCAAAAGCTCACTGAAAGATTTTGATTTTGAAATGTTCGCTAAAACAGGAACAGGTGAGCGTGGCGATGAACATAATAATGCGTGGCTTACTGCTTGGTTTTATTATAACGATAAACCAGTCGTACTTGTTTGCCAGGCGCTAAAAACCAAAAAGGTGGGTGGCGAGATCTGTGGCCCAGTAATTAGTTCTGCAATTAAAGAGCTGTTGAAGCAATAATCTTGGCAAAAGCTAAGTTATTATTATTTAATTAGGAACATATGTAATGGCTAAGTTTTTTTCGTATATTGCGGTTTGTATTGCGCTTTTGCTGCCAACTTGGCAGCAAAAAGTATATCAGTTCGAAAGTACCACGCTTGATGGAAGCTCGCATACATTGGGTAAAGGGACCTTGCATAGCCCGAAAATGCGTATCCAGCACCTTACATTGGCAGCAAAAGGCAACAGTTTTGTTATTTTTGATTTGGCAGCTGACCGACGAGTTACTGTCAATATTGATGGTAAAAGCATTGATGCCGCCACAAAGGCGCTTGTGCCTGATGAGGTTTTATATACTTTAATTAATAACCAACAAGTGACTCTTAAATCTAAAGGAGCTAAGGGCGTCGAGGTTACAACGCCTTATGGTAAGTGGTTTTTTAATGGTGCATTAGAGCATGAGATTGAAGGCGTGCTTGCAAGTTGTAAAGGGCCATATTCACAGCAGAAATTTATTCACTCTTTAGCGCAGCATCGCGCTAAATTAGAACGAGTGTTTAAAACGAACAAGGTGCTTAGGGTTGGTGGGAGTTTTAATTGTGCAACTCAAGCTGCATTACTTGGCGAGGATAGAGCCTCTATTGTGTATATTAAGGGTTATGGTTGGTTATTAACCTCAAAAACGCCTCACAAAATATTTTTGAAAAAAGACGGCGAGGCTAACTGGCAGCCACTGTCTGATTTTGCGTTATTTAATGAGGGGGTTTTTACTGCTGGTGTAACAACTTATAAAGCGAAATTTAATGCAAATAGTGGCAAAACCACAATACATGCAATAGCAAGTAAACCTCTTTCAACTTTTAATCATGAAGTGCCTGCTAATGAAAAATGGCAGCCATTAATCCCTGCTTACGATGAATTTTCAGTTTTAAGTGTCAAAAGACTCTGGTTAGTTATTGGTGTTGGCTTTATAGGTTTGGTTATAGCTCTATATTACTGGCGTTCTGTACTTAGTTCCTATCAAGTTGTTGAGTTATTATTCTCTGCTAGCTGCTTTGTTGCAATTAGTTTGTTCGCACTTGAAGCGCTCCGTTATTCTTTCGCTTTATATGTTGCATTATTTGCTGCATTGATTGTCATGAGTATATCTAAGACAAGACATTATGTATTTGTGTTATTTCTGATATTGGGCACATTAAATCAGTTGTTATTATCTTTGACCTCAGAGACTAATGCTCCATTCCTAAAATTTAACGAACAGGTTTTACTTGTCTCTGCTTTTTGTACTGCTGTAATATTTTCTACTCGATTAAAGCTTACGTTATTGTGTGTTTACAGAAGCCGCTATTTTCCTGGGGTTGTAAAAGTAACCGCTGGTTTGTTGTTATTGCTTATGGTTACCCATTTTCTTATTGGTTCTGAGGTTGGTATATCGGGTTTCATCAATCCTGCTGAGCTTCTAAAACCTGCAATCGCAGTGGTATTTGCATATCTTTTATCGCAAATGCTTCCGTTTCAGCAAAGCTATCTCAAGCGTGATTTAAAGCGCTTTACGCTTTGTTTCGCTTTAATTATTAGTTTCTCTTTTTTTTATATGGCTAGCTTGTCTGATCATTCGCCTTTACTAATTCTTATGGCTATGTTTTTTATGTCTTTTTTATACAGTGTTATTTTACTTTCATCTCGTGAGGATCGAAAAGTCAAAAAAACCTTACGGATTACACTAGGCATTACTTTTATTTCAAGCGTTGCTGTCATTTATTCAGTATTTACAGCTTTTAATCAAATTAGTATCGATACGTTTGCGTCTGCGGTCCCAGCTTTGGAGCGCATGAAAAGTTACTTGTTTAACGATTTGGCACTCATTAATGGGTACCAAATAAATGGCGCATTTCAGGCATTATCGGAAGCTGGCTGGTTACCTAATCATTGGGGAGCTGCGCTTAATTTACCTGCTATTCATAATGATTTTGCTATCACTCATGCTTTTTTTAAGCTTGGCTTGCTCCCTGTCAGTCTGTGTATCTCATTGCTGGTGGCATTTTGTATTTTTGCAATAGCCAATAGCCTAATTAATGCGTCTAACCTAGTAAACAGCAATGAAAAATTATTTATCGAGCGTATTCCAAAATTAGCGATCAATATTAGCGCGGGCATGCTATCAGCAGCCCTGTTAGCGCACGTAGCGATTACACTGGGTTCAAATATAGGGGTGCTACCTGTGATGGGTCAGCCTTTGGCCCTGTTTTCGTTTGCAAACTCGCACCTACTATTCTTGGCAACAGCATTAACAGTAATTAATGCGTCACTGGAGAATAAATATGCTTAATTTTATATCTTTGCCTTTTGATTGGCAGCACGTTTTGATGATAGGTGTGTTTGCTTTTTGTGCCTACATCATTTGGCAATTATTGGCACCTTATAAATTTAGACAGTCTTTTGGCCTGGTACATGGATGTGTGTTTTTGATCTGTGGTTATTTAATATGGACGCTTAGCTTTTTTCTTTTTGAGTCAGCTAAGCCTTTACCAACTATTGCGAAGGTGAGTGTTCAAAGTTCAAACAGTAAATCAGAAGCAATCATAATGGTTGCAAGGGCATCCTTACACATTCGTAAATGCGCGAACACAGCTTGTAATTCTATAGGTATTATTGAAAAGGGTGAGAAGCTTACGGTTATACTTGGTTTTGATGGTGATTGGGCCAAAGTTATATGTCCAGATTCAGGTTTTATAAATAGCTTGTGGTTGGAGGCGCCTAAGCTACAAGGAGACTCGCTATGAACATGACTGGCTATAAAAATGAATACATAGTAGTAAGTAAGTCAGGTTGTAACCCCACGTTATTAAAGGCCGCTAATCAAAGTGACTTACTTTATTTTTTATCTAAAAGTAAGTTAAATGCTTCCGACTACTTAGTTAATCACGATGGGTTTTATATTCATGAGCTAAAAAGTGAAAGCTTGGTGCCTAATTCAAACTATACACTCGTAGAAATTTTGGGTTTGGGTTCTTTTTCCAATGTGTTCTTGGGTTTGAATGCAGATAAAAATAGAGTTGCAATTAAACAACCGAAAAAATTAAGTGACATCCCTAAAGGTGAACAAAATAGTGTGATTTTAGAAATTAAAAATCAAATTCATGAGAACAGCTATTTTGACTTAGTTCAGGAAGGACTTGAAAAGTTAACGTACGAAAAGCTTACTATGATTCTTTATTACTGTCAGAAACAAAAGTCGCAGAAGTTGAGTAGACAATCACCACCACCTGGTATTTTGAAAGCGGTTGCTTTTAATGACTCAGATTTGTCTGTAATTTACCCTTTGGCTGGTAGAGGCTGGGTTGAGCAAGCAGGCTCATCTTTATATTCTTTGATAAATACCTTTTTTCAATTGGCTGAAGCATTAAGTTACTTACACGATTTAGGTATGTACCATAATGATATAAAAGTGAATAACATCGTAACAGGCCCAAATGGGCCGGCTTTTATTGATTATAACCTCAACGAAAAGGTGCGTGGAGTAAATCAATACTATAAAGTTGATGGTAATGAGCAAGATGAATTTACAGAGGTTTTTGCTCTTGGCTCTGTTTTTTATTTTTGTATTGCTAATGCAAAGCTATCAGCAAATAATAAATTAAGGGAATCATGCATGTCTGTTAAACAGCTATTACTATTGAAGCAAAGTTTACGTAATTTATGCAGTAGCAGTAACTATTCACATGCTTTTAAGCTTTTCAACCTAGTTAACAAAATGTTAAGCTCAAAAAATAGTAGGCCGACAGCTAAACAAGTTAAAGCTGAGCTAGCTTGCTTATTAATTGAATTCAAGGAATGAAACTATGCGCTGCTTAATTTACTCTGATCTACATTTAGAATTTGAACACGTTTGTAATGTCCCATTATTATCCTCTATACCTAGTCTCCCCGACCTTGATTTATTTGACGTTATTATTTTAGCTGGGGATATTGGCAAAATATACAGTGATAATGATCATCTTTACCATTTTTTAAGTTATTTAAATCAATTAGATAAACCAGTTGTTTTTGTTTTAGGTAACCACGAGTACTACGATTGTAAGGATGGGTGGGATGAAGCGCCTGCATACCTTAAAGAGCAAGTTAAGGCTCTGAAAAATGTAAATGTTTTACATAAGGATACTTTCGAGTATAACAATTATACTTTTATAGGCGCTACGCTGTGGACTCGTTGTGGCGAGCAGGAGCAAAATAATGGTGAATATAGCCGTTGCTCTTCTGGATCTAATGACTTTTGCAAAATCACCAAAGCAAATGGTGAACCAATTACAGCTGATGATGTGTTTGCTCGGCATATTGATGAAAAAAAATACCTCAAGCAGCAGTTAGAGTTAGCTAATCTTGAAAATAGAAAAACGATTGTCGTTAGCCATATGAGCCCTTTGGCTGTAGATACTCTTGTTAAAAATGGTGTATGGCAAGATAGAAATATAGATAAGCGCCTCACTAACAAAGAAATAAAATCTCCCTTTAAATTTTATACTACAGATTTATCAGAGGAGTTGATCAGAAGTTATACGCCTTCGTTGCTGGTTCATGGGCATATTCATTACAGTTTAGATGTAATGGAATGCTCAACCAGGGTCGTTTGTAATCCCAGAGGCTATATAAAGGATAATCGCACAAATAAATCATTTTCTGATACAAAAATAATAGAAATTGGTACAAAACCAAAATTGCAGGAGCTTTATGATGAACCAACCCTCTTTGAATAGTGATTTAGTATTTAAACGATATAACCGAAGTGACTGTGTCGAGTTTCCTGTTATTACGGGTTTTAGTTTGTTTGCTATTACAAATAATGGGAGCTTATTACCAAGTAATGTGATGCTCGAAGGTAGAAACCTTATTAAAAAGCTCGCTTTTGGTAAAAATGAGCAAGAGGATGTTTGTTATATAAATAGCGGTGTACATAATCACAATGTATGCATGGAAATCGTTGTTAATGAAGGGAATTCTGAGAGATTATATACAGCTAATTTTGTAATTGGTTTTAAATTTCATCGCTCAAATATGGAATTGTTAGTAAATGAACAAGCCCATTTATACGAATTAACAGTAGATCAATTTTTAAAGAATACATTGTTAAAGGAAGAGTTAAAAGTAAGTTTAATCGGTTTAAAAACAGATAGAGCCAATACAAATGCCGATATACAGGGCTACTTAAGCTCTAAAGCCAAAAATATTCTCAATGAGCATAATGCAACGTTGACTAATTTTTCTATTATTTGTGAAGAAAAAAGAGATCATGAGCTTCTAATTGCTAAACAAAATTACAATCGTTTTATATTTGAAAAAGAGCTAAACGAGAAACTATTAGAGGCTGAATCACAGGCTGAGAGGGATGGTATAGCTAGGCACTATGAGTTAGAAGCTCATAAAAAAATTCAATCAGGCGAGTTTAATAAAAAAGTAATATTAGTGGATGAAAGTGTAGATACCCAAAAAATTGAATCAAGCTTGCGACTTGAACTTTTACAAATTGAAGGGAAAGCCAAAGTAAAACAGGCAAATCATGTTAACTACTTAATAGATATTCAAAGTAAAGAAGAAGCTACGTTAAGAGAGTTAAAGGCTAAAAAGAACACTAAGGTTACTGAAATAAAAACTGATGATGACATCGACGAGGCAGAGCACCACTCACGCTTAAATAGAGTAAATAGGCATGGAGAAATGCTATCACAAGTAGAAAAGTCATTTCCTTCAAGTAACGCTGAACCTGAGAGTAAAGCGCTCGCTGAAATAAATAGCGAGCCGTCTTATTTCTTGAAAAAGAACTCTATAAGTTTTGATGTATTAGCTGAGTCTGATTTTAGCGTGAAGGTAAATTCATTCGGTAGCTATTTTTGGGAGTTGTTGTGTGAAGAAAATAAATATGTAGCAGAAATGCTTCAAAAGAAGACTCTTGAATCGGTTTCATACGGTGAAAACTATCTACTCATTGACTCTGAGCTAAAAATGCTTATCTCGGTATTGAAACACTTAGCCAAACAAAAATGCTTTAAAAAAGGCACTGAATGCCATATTGTTTTTGGTAAGGCAAAAAGAAGTGAATCTAAATTTGATAAATTTAGAGGCGCAGAGTTTAATACGAAGCAACGTAATTCATTATTAATTTCTGTTTTACAGGAACATTATTTCATTAAGGCAGGAACGAATCATTTAGATAGTAAACATGCAAGAGTTTTGACTCTTAGGTTTACTGATAATACGTTTATCAAAATTAATTTAGATTATGGTTTTGGATTTTGGGTTAAAGATAGTCAAAGACTGCAGCTTACCGAGCAAGGTACACTTGAAAGATTGGTTAATAGTACACGGTATGATGCAGAAGATGTAAAAGAGTTTAACAACGTTAATTTTGATATAGTTCACCATCGGGAAGTGAAGTTTACTAAAATCACGATAGATGCTTGGCAGTTAGAAGTAATTAAACATAGCCAAAAAATTGGATTGTGTGATGGAATTTAAAATTTTTGAACAAGCTCAGGCTATTACTTACGAAGCTGCTTTGGTGGAGTTAACCAAAGGTCATAAGCAAAAACACTGGATGTGGTTTTTTTTTCCACAACTTGAAGGCATTGGAAAGAGTGAAATATCACAAAAATTTGCACTTGACGATATACAGCATGCGCGAGATTACCTAGCACACCCGCTTTTAGGTGAGCGACTCTTGAGGTTTACCGAAGTATGCTGCAGTCATGAGGGTTTAACAGCAAAAGATATTTTTGCTCATGATTCGATAAAATTTCATTCGTGTATGAGTCTTTTTGCGTTGTCACATCCTGATAATGAAGTATTTAATAGGGCAATAAAACAGTTTTTTGCAGGACTTTATTGTCAGAAAACATTGCAAATACTCAGAGACCATGGAGAGTTGGAGTACTAAGTTATTATGGTAAATAACCTAGTAACTGCTGGATCGACTCTGCTTCATCATTAAAAACTCTGATCCTAACAACAATCACAGAGCTAATCTCAATAACGGTAATAATCCCGCGCATCAAAAAGCGCAGGATAATCGTGGTAATTAGTTAAACTCGAATAATCCTAATTACCAAGGCAAAAAATAACGGAGGTACAGTGGGTACGGCTTTATAGCCGTACCTTTTTCATCCAGAGCAACTTTCGTATTACTGGTAATTTAGTAAAGGGAGGCGACATTAATACCAAAACCATACAAAGACCTGTTACCTCGACTCATAATACTCTTTTACCGCAGATGAGGTTTTTGGCGGCCAAACTTGGTTTGTAATGTAGCTATTGAAGTTAGAGATCCATTTCAAAACGGCTTCAGAGGTTTCGCTAAACGGTTGGAGTTGTGCCCTTAGTTCTGGTGTGTTTTGGATGTGCTCATTGGTCTTATCTTTTATCACTTTTGCAGCACGCGCTTGGCTATGCTTTGAATTCATATAGTTATTTTCGTATTCCCTTAAGACAAAAAACACAACCTCTTTTTGTTTATGAGCTTTGCTTTGACCACCTAGTCTGCCGCGTTCAATAGCTTGGGCATTTAAATATTTTAGCCCGCCTATTTTTTCAAGTTGAATTTGTGTTTGCTCGCGAATCATAATTTCAATTCGCTTTGCTTTTATAGCCAATCCCAAGTTTGGAATTCCCAGCCCTCTAAGTAAATCACCCGCATAATCAAAAATGTCTAAGTTATTATGATTGAGCTCATTTGCACCTAGCTTCGTATCAGCCTCACGATAATCTTCAATAACTTGTAGTATGGTACTTTCTTCTTGTAATACAGCTATAGAGTCCGTTTCTACGTGCCCAAGATAAGTCGTTACAGCGTAATTAATGAATTCATCAACCATTTTATTAAAGACATCCGTTGCTGCTGTTAGATTAGCGAGTTGTTGTATTTCCTCTACTAAATAGTCTTCAAGCTCATCCCGCACTAAATTTGTAAAAAACGCATCAGGTTCTTCTATATCTAAGGGGTGAACGAGTTGACCATCAATATAAATACTTTCAATTTCATTTGCAGTTGGTAGATCACTTGTCATAAAAACACCTCATTATGAAAAAATACACGGTTTAAAATCGCTGTAAAAAGCATAAATATTGCTTTGAATAGGAACAGCATCTATAATCTTCGAACATACACGATAATATACAACTGCTGAAAGTATTATTTGTTATTTTTCATTTGGTTAAAGTGCTTCAGACGGCGGTTCATATCCCTTTCCGACAGCGAATTGGTAGTACCACAGCCAGTACCATATTATGAAATTTAAAATATAGTAATCTCTTTAATAACATAGGGTTATTTGGTTGGTTGGGCTTCCCCCAGCTCCACCAATATCGGTTTTTAAATTCGTTGATTTAAAAACCCTAAAAAAACCGCAAATTTGAGTAATCGAATTTGCGGGTTTTTTTATGCCTGTTTTAAAGCGGCTATGTATTCAAAGGGGGGATAACTGTTAGCTCTTTTGGCTCTCGTAACTTGTTTTGTCTCATGGTAACTTTGCTAGCATGTTGTTGTATTGCTAAGTAGTGTTACATGGAATTTTTAGCCGGTGATTTATTAACGACGTTCAGCGTTATTGGGCTTATTATTTTGTCGGCTTTAACGTCGATGGTGTCGGCGGCTTTTGGGGCTGGTGGCGGGTTGATGTTATTGGTGGTGATGGCGTCGTTATTGCCGATGAGTATTGTGATTCCGGTGCATGGGTTAGTGCAATTGGGGTCTAATGCCAATAGGTTTATACTGACTTTTAAACACCTTGATAAAAGTATGTTTGTGTTTTTTTCGCTCGGTGGGATTATTGGTGCGCTTGCGGCGTCGTCTATTGTGGCACGTATACCACTTGAATTGATGAAAATTTTGGTGGCGGGGTTTGTACTTTATTTACTATGGGGCGTGACACCCAAGCTCCGCGAAACCTCAAAGTTATGGCGTTATATGGCGGGAGCTGTCACCACATTTTTATCTATGTTTGTTGGTGCAAGTGGCCCGTTGGTAGGCAGTTGTTTGTACGTTAACAATTACGATAAATTAAAGTATACCGCTACCTTCTCTGCTTGTATGAGTGTGCAGCATACTTTTAAAGCTATTTTGTATGGCTTTGTGGGGTTTTCTTTTTGGCAGTGGTTGCCGTTGGTGACGGCCATGATTATAAGTGGTGCGCTGGGTACTTGGCTTGGTTTAAAGCTATTACAGCGGATTTCGGCGGCTAAGTTTAAAGCTGTTTTTCGTACGGTATTAACGTTACTTGCGCTGCAATTAGCATGGCAAGGTTTTCAAGCGTTTTAGTTTAATTAGTTAAAGCGCTATAAGCCTAGGTTTTATAGCGCTTTATGCTACCAAGGTGGAAAAGTAGACTGTTTAGCAAATGTTATTTCTTCACAAGGTTAAAACTCATAATAAAGCGAGTCTATGGTTTAACCTTGAGGTTGAATTCATTCCTTTTCACACTATTCGACCATTCACTTTACCGGTTTGGTTTAGCTTTTTACTGATCAGAAGTTATATTGAATTTCAATAACACTCATCACGCCTTCTACAATGGTTTTCCACTCGCCGGTAAATTCTGCGCCGTATGAAGCAGCGATTGTTTTACCTATTTTTTGAGCTTCGTCGTTGCTCCAAAGTGGGCCGGCCAATACATTGGTTTTGAATGAGTTGCTACCAGTGTTTGTTACTTCAAGTTCAACTTCAACAACACTCATTTGGCTCTGTACTACGGTGTTCCATTGACCCGTCCATTTACCTTGGTGGGCAGCGGCTACGGCGGGGGCTTTTTCTTCAGCATCTTTTTGATCCCAGATTGGGCCTGCTGGGATATTCACTTTAAATGTACTCATAAATTTCTCCTTAAATTGTTTATTGAATAGGTTTTGAGCAAAGCTCATTGCTGTACTCAATATGGAGTATATGAATAACGTCAGGCTTTTCTATTACAGGGTATTACATTGTGTGGGCTTAGATTAGAGTGATTTTGGCAAGCTCGAATACGCAATTACGGCACCATCGCGCTGTGCAATATCTGGGTGGTGTAAGCTTTGCTGATACTGGCGGCAATAATTAACAGGGTTGCCATGATTAGCTAAAAATGGGTTGTTATTTGATGAGGCTAATACGTTCGCCCACCGTGCTTTTATATGTTCCGGAGGACTTGGTAATGTATTAAGAATCGCTATGGATGCTTCAAATTGACTATCGACTGCGAGCGATAGCATATCGTCATTGGCGGCTGCTAACCAACTTACGCCATTTTTACCTACACACAGCAATGGCATGTATGGCGCTAATGCAGGGCAAATGTCATTTTTATAGATGTCTACTTGCCAATATGAACGGGCAATTTTGGTAAATTGAGCAAAGCTGGTTATCGCTGAAAATTGTGATGTGGCGAGTGGTAACATTTCGACTCGTGGTTTATTTGCATTAACCGTGTCGTTGGCAACATCGATATACCAGGGGCCAAAAATCAGGGCATTTTGAAAATATTCATCCCGCAGTGAGCCCCATGCTTTTTTTATAACATGACCTTGCGAGATGCCATCTCTTAACAAACTTAATCCTGGTTTTTGGCTTTGCTGTAACGCTACCTGTAACAGATTAAACATCTCGTCACGAATTTCTCTACAACGGCCTATCGGGTATGGCTTATTTGCAAAGTGCGGCATTTTTGGTGCTAGGGTGAGGTCGGCCTGTAACCGCAACGTTGCTAGCTCATTGCAAATTAAAGCCAGATGTTGAGTGGTGAGATCTTTAAGCTGCAAGTTTGCCTCAACCTTAATGAATGTTTTCATCAGTTTAGACTACAAAGCCATTGTTTTCGATTTATTACAGCGTTGCTGTAATACGCTGTAATATTTTAAAACAAAGAATTTGTCTATCCTCAGTAAACATAGTTCAGGGACTGCTTAAATATGTTTACTCAGCCGATTACATTTACTCAATTACCTATCCCACTTAGTGAGTTTAACCTTGCTGATGACCTGTTAATTGCTGAGCAGTTAACTTGGATGGAGCATGTTAATACCGATGAATATCAGGGTAAGTGGGATGTGCTTGAGCTTAAAGTGCCTAAAGAGCATCGTTACAGCCATCGTATTTTGCAGGCATTCGCTATTGAAGCTGCATGTGAATGGATTGACGGACCCAATTTGGAGTTACTGAATGCATTTGAGAGTCTGCTTGCTAGTTTTGAGTGTGAGATTTTGTCGGCTCGTTTAATGCGTTTGCATCCAAATTCTTTTATCAAACCCCATCGGGATAACGGCTTGTGTATTGAAAAATCACAGCAGGCCCGTATACATATTTGTTTAGGTTACTCTGCCAATATTGAGTTTTATGTTGATGGCCACCGCGTGCCCATGAGCAATAATAGTGCATGGTATATAAATGCAGATGCTGTTCATAGTGTAAAAAATGCAGGCTCAACACCCCGTATAAATTTGGTTGTAGATTGTAAAGTAAATGACTGGCTTAAAGGGTTGATCTGGGCATTACATGATTCAACGCAATTCAATGTTAATGCAGGAGGTTGTGATGACAAACCCGCATTTGCCTAACTCAGCTACTGCTTATATGACAGAAGAGCCGATGGTTACGGGGCTACTAAACCAAGCATTACGTAACCAAATTCGTTCGCTTACTCAACAACCGACAACTGCAATAACCTTGCAGCAATCATTTATAGCCATTGCCAGCCAAGCTGTGGCCCAAGCTCATAATGATGCATTAACTAAGCGTTTATTTTCAGACGCTTATGAGCAAGCAATGCATTGCCTTAATCAAGCTCAGTTGCAAGAGTCAGAAATAACCGAGCAGTTTATTAATCAGCATGGTTTGGTTATGTCGGTTTTAAATTGCACCACCACAATTAAAGATGTGCACCGCAATAGCTGTTTTTATAAGGCAATATTTGAGTTGGTAACAGACTTATTAAAACGCAGTGCGCAGATCAATATTGCCTATCCGGCATGCGGGCCTTTTGCGCCGTTATTGCTACCCATTTTGTTATACATGGATAAACAAAACCTGATCTCGCCAAAAACAGTGCGAGTTTCACTTGTCGATATTCAACCCGGTGCTATTAAATCTCTTAATGCGTTAATAAATGAGTTAGAACTCAGTGATTATTTTGATGGCGTATTTTTAAGTGATGCAGTGTTATATCAAGGGGAAAAACCATACGATATTTTTATCGCAGAAGCATTTCAGCATGGTTTATCAAAAGAGGCGCATTTAAGTATTTGTAAAAACTTTGCGGCTCAATTAAGTAGTCACGGTGTGATGCTGCCTTGTAAAACCACTATTAATGCAGCATTAGTTAAGTGCCAACGTGAGTATATTGAACAATGGCAAACTTCAGCACAGGGGGAGGTGAGTGTTGAACCTAACCCAGAGGTGTTAAATGAAAGAATAGAATTAGGAAATGTACTGACCCTTGACCGCTATAGTTTATTAAACCTTGATATTCTTAATTTAGAACAGCAGCAGGTTGTGTGCTGTAACACATTAGCAATTCCTGAAAATACGCAAGAAGTAAGTGAGCATGTATTGGTGCTTTATGCCCAAGTGATGACTTATAACGGTCATTGGCTGACTCAATACCAATCAGGCATTACCCACCCATTACCTTTACTCAATGTATGTATCGATTTTGTGCCGCAAAGCTCAACCGCGGACGACTTACTACTGAATTCGACAGATAAAATTACTTTTTATTACAAGCTAACTGGATTAACTGGGTTTTTGCCAACTAAAGCCGAGCAACAGGTGAGTTATGCAGCAAGTTAATCGTGTTGTACTTTTTACTTCAAGTTGTTTGGCTATGCCTACAATCGATTTGCTGTTGCAAGCCAAACTGCTGGTTGCGGTGGTTTTTGTTGATGATGAAGCACAGCACCAACAACATGAGCTGCAACAGTTACACGCCCAATGTGAAGCATTAAATATAAGCCTTAGCAGTTGGAATAATAATGAGCAATTGATAGCACAACTTGACCAGTGGCATGCATCAATCGCAGTTTCGTGTTTTACAGCCAGAGCATTGGATGATGAGCTTATTAACTTTTTTCATGGCCAAGCTTATGGGCTGTGTTGTGGTCTGGCTAAGAGTCATCAATGGGCCAATAGTTTATATTGGCAAATTAGAACACTGCAAAATGAACTGCCTATCACTTTGCATAGACTCAACAGTAATGAAAATACAGCGCTGCAACCTGTTGCGATTCACCCGTTTGATACCTACCAAAGTTTGTCGTTACGAGTTGCCTCAGTATTAGCGCCTGCTTTAGTAAATGTAATGACGAAGCTCAGCACTATTACTTGGCAGCCATTAAATGAAAAGAATGACGCGTCAGATACTGCAAAGCCAATCACCCGTGAAGACATAACTTTATCTTTTAAAAATCATAGCGCTAATGATTTTGTTGCTGCAGCAAAAGCAGGTAACCCTCTATATGGAGGTTTTATTTTGGTAACTAAGCTTGGTGAATTTAATGTGCTGCAAGCTTCAACGATTGAGCAAAATGGGTTTATTGAGCCTGCGGGGACGATTTTAACTATCAATAAATCAGCAGGGTTAGTTGTACAAACTAAACAGGGAGCGGTGGCACTAGATATTATTTCTAGCCAGTTTGGTTGTATCTCTGGTTATCGGTTTGCATCTTTAGCGAATGTTAGCGCTGGAATGCAATTATAACTAACCTGAACTCTGGTTAAGAGATGTACTAATGTATTGATATTAAATCACAAATATATTTATTAGTCTCCAGCCGGAGACTTTTAGCGATAACAAGGCGAATTTACGCGTCAATAGCTAGCCTATTGCAAGTAAATTCAACGCAGTTAGCGTTGAAAGTAGCCGTTGGAGATAGATTTATTATCCAGAGTTTAGGTTAACCATATAAAATTTAGAGGAAATACATTATGAGTGCGGATCCATTTATTGGCGATGTAGAAATATTTGCGGGGAACTTTGCCCCAAGAAGCTGGGCTATGTGCGACGGGCAGTTATTGGCAATTAGTAGCAACACTGCGCTTTTTTCTATTATTGGTACTATTTACGGTGGTGATGGTCGTACTACTATGGCGTTACCTGATTTACGTGGGCGAGCCCCAATAGGCTTTGGTCATGGCCCTGGCTTAAGCAGTTATAAGCTTGGTCAAAAAGGAGGCGTTGAATCTGTACATATTTTACAACCCTATTTACCTTCAATGCAAAGCACAGTGTCATTGCCAAGTACTACGCAGTCAGTCTCAGTCAGTATTCCAGGACAAACCATAACCGATGTGACCGGTAGTGCAAATATTGCAACTACACAAAATGCTGATACAGGTGAGCCTGCAGCAGGTGCGGCATTGGCAACGGTTGTTGCTGGTGGCGGCCCTGATAAACAAGAACTGATCTATCAAACTGCGCCATCGTCCTTACTTAGTCTTGGTAATGTGAGTGTTGATTCGTTTGATATCCCAGCACAAGAGAATGTTGCATTAACATTGCCTGCTAATAGCTTGCAAGGGACAGCTTCTTTCCCTGGTGGTAACCAAGCTATGGATGTTCGCACACCCTATCTTGCAATGAACTACGTCATTGCTCTGCAGGGATTATTCCCGAGTCGGAATTAATTATTTATGCAGCATAATTATCATTTTATCGCAGGTTTGCCCAGAGCAGGCTCAACATTATTGGCGAGTATATTACGGCAAAACCCCGATTTTCACGCTGATATGTCAACGCCTGTTGCGGGCTTTGTCACTAACCTATTGGAACAAATGGGCTCTGGAAGTGAATTTGCTTCGAGTATTACTTCGGCCCAGCGGCTGAATATATGCCGTGCTGTTTGCTCTGGCTATTATCAGGACGTTGCAAAGCCAATAGTGTTTGACACCAACCGATTATGGACAGCAAAGCTTAACGTATTAAACACTTTATTTGGCAATGATTTTAAGGTGATTTGTTTAGTGAGAAACCCTGCATGGGTGATGGATAGTTTTGAGCGTATTTACAGGAAAAACAGCCTTGAGTTTAGTCGTATATATTCTGCAGCAGCACGGCAAAACGTGTATACCCGCTGTGAGCATATTGCGTCTAACCTTGGGCCGTTTGGTAGTGCGTGGGCAGCGTTAAAAGAAGGTTTTTATGGTGAGTTTTCAGAGCAATTGTTGTTGCTCGACTATGACTTGTTAGTGACTAAACCAGAAAATAGCCTAGCGCTGATCTATCAGTTTTTAGGCTTGCCTAGTTATCAGCATGACTTTGAAAATGTCAGCTATAACGCCAATGAATTTGATAAGAACTTAGGCGCAGAGGGATTACATGCGGTGAAGAAAAAGGTGGAATTCACTGGCCGCAAAACGGTGCTTCCCCCTGAATTATTTAAAAAATACAGCGATATGGCTTTTTGGTTAGATCCACAAGGCAGTAACGCAAGCTTGATCACGCAAAAAGCACCTTAACGTTTCAAATAAGTAGTACTAAAGCAACGCTTTATACAATATGGTTAGAGGACTAAACCAATGCTGCATTTCTCTTTATCCCCAATTTCTATCTTTGTCGGCTCTGCTCTGGGGCTTACTCAAGCGGCTGATGTTGTCGCTAGTGAATACGTTCAATTACCCGTGCAGCCTCAGCACAGCGTAAGTATGTTCAAGCCTAGTCAGGTTAACGCAGGTAAAGTAAAAAGTGAGCAATTGGTTGCGCCAAGCAAGAATGAGTTGGTGCTCGAAAGCGCCAATGTTATTAAGCATTTGATCATTATTGATGCAGCAGTCCCTGATAAAAGTTTACTTTACGGGCAGCGTCAGACAGGTACAGAAATTGTTGAATTACAAGCTGATGAGTCCGGTATTAAGCAACTTGAAGCACTACTGGTTGATTATCATGATCTACAGAGCGTGAGCATTTTTGCTCATGGGCGCAGTGGTGAAGTCATTCTTGGTAACAGCTCAATAAATACCGCGGTGGTTGAAACAAATACACAATTCATGCGGGCGTTTAAGGGGGCGGTTAGATCCGGTGGTGACATATTTTTTTATGGTTGTGATGTTGGCAAAGATACGCAAGGTGAGCAGTTTTTAACTATGTTTAATCAAGCAACAGATTTAGATGTTGCAGCTTCTGATGATTTAACGGGTAATGCTAGCAAAGGAGGTGATTGGGATTTAGAAATCGTCAAAGGCGACGTTGATTTTGCTAACCGACCTTTTTCAGAGCATGCACTACAGGACTTTTCAGATGTATTGGCGTTTGATGGCACATTAACATTTAGTAATATGCCTACCGGGTATGCGAATAGCAAAAGTTATCAAATACCGACGACTAGCTACAGTATTAAAGTTAAATCTGGGGCTGATGGTGTTAATGATTTATATAATTTTTCAACGGGCTATGTTTATATATCGACAGGCACGTCAACGCAGACTTACAGTAAAATATATTTCACAAATAACGAAGAGTTTAATCTATCTAGTCTACTTGTTTATAACTCAAGTGCCAGTAATAAAGTTATTCGGATCACATCAGATAAGGGAGGCGAAGCGGAAAGCGGGAGCTTAGGGAGCTACAGTGGTGAGACTGTCAATGTGTTTGGCGCGCCACTATTTACTGGAATAAAGTGGCTAAAAATATCTTATCCTGATAACTCACCTCTTGATTGGTTGAAAATAGACAATCTAGTTCTCAATAACTTGTCTGCACCACCTGTTAACTCTGTTCCCGTTGTTGATTTAAATGGAGGAGGAGCTGGAGCCGATAGTTCTGCTTCGTTTACTGAAGGCAGTGGTGCGGTAAATATAGCATCTAGCGCTAACGTAACTGATAGCGATGCAGACACAATAACAACAATAACGGTGTCATTAACTAACGACCAAGATGGTGCCTTAGAAGGGCTGAGTGTTTCAGCGGCGGCACAAAATGCACTTGGTGGTATATCAGGTGCCTCAGACATTACTCTGCAAGATACAATTTCTCTTACTGGTGCAAGCGCAAGTACCGCAGAGGTTGCTAGTTTTTTACAAGCAATAACCTATAACAACACCAGCTCTACACCCAATACCACAGCCAGAAATATCACAGTTGTCATTAACGATGGTACAGAAAGTAGTGTAAGCCGAAGTGCAAGTATCAGCGTTGCAAACGTGACCGCAGCAAGCTCAACAGCCGCTGGTTTTAATACTTCAAATGGCACAAATTTAAGCCCTGCAATCACGTTTAGTAACGACAATGAAACTCTAACTATTAGTAACGCATTACATATTGCGGGATCAACCGCCGATGGTGGCGGTGGAACAGACACTATCAATATTAGTGATGGTGCTGACCTTACCGGTTTTGCATCGTTGACCGGTTTTGAAACCCTCACACCCTATAACGATGGTTCATTGACTTTAAGTGAAACGCAGCACGAGAGTTTCACCACCATAAATGGCACAGGTACAAATCAGTTCACTATCTCTAGTGCGAATGGCGATCAAACACTCACTGGCGATGCAGATATTGAAACCTATGTGCTTGGCGCAGCAATGACCTTTACTCTTGGTAGCACAGCGCAAAATGTAACGGGTAGCAGCGCAGATGATACGGTTAATATTAATGGCTTTACAGTTACTGGAACACTAAACGGTGCTGCAGGCACCGATGTATTACAGGTCGGCGCTGGGGCTGATTTTAGCGGTGCAACAATTTCTGCTTTTGAATCGTTAACGCTTGCCAGCGGTGCAAGTGTAACGATGACCGAATTGCAGCACGATAATTTTTCAACGTTTACGGCACCGGGTAGTGAAACAATAACTATTAGTTCAGCAACGGATGGACTAGTAGGTAACAGTGCGATTGAAACGTATGTGCTTGCTGCGGCAAATACATTCACTCTTGGCGCTGTGGGGCAAAATTTTACGGGTAGTACAGGGGATGACTCTCTTAATGTGGGGTCGTTTGCTGCAACGGGTATTTTAGCGGGCAACACCGGTACTGATACGTTATCTATTGGTAGTGGTGGCAGTATTGTTGGTGCCACGATTAGCGGCTTTGAAAACTTGGCTGTAGCCAGTGGCGGTTCAGCAAGTATTGCTGCATCACAATTAGCATTGTTCTCCGGTACGGTAATAGGTAGTGGCACAGAGACACTGACTATTTTAGGTGACGGTAATTTTGCAACAGTCTCTGCAATTGAAAACTATACAATAGCTGATGACAGCAGCAACGCGCGAACGGTTGCTATCAGTAGTGCAGGGCACTCAGTAACAGCGAGCTCAGCAAGTGATGCTATTACGTTTGATATTGGCACACTAGCTTATTCGGGAACAATTACCGGCGAAAATAGTGTTGCTGATACGTTATCGATGAGTAATGGCGCAAATATTAGTAACGCGACCATCAGTAATGTGGCTAATTTAACACTTGCATCGGGTGCATCAGTGTCGATGACGGCCAGTCAGCATGGCAACTTTACAGGCACCATAACAGCACCAGGCTCAGAAACCATTACTATCACCGGTGATGGTGATTTTACAACGTTAACTAGTATTGAAAGCTACGATGTAGCTGATGACAGTACAAATACCAGAACCATCATCGTATCAACGGGGACGACTAATGTAACCGCCGGTTCATCGACAGATGCAATCACTTTTGCAATTGGTAGCAGCGCATACACAGGCACCTTAATTGGTGAGAATAGTGTTGCAGATAAAGTACAAGTAACTGATGGTGCGGACATTAGCGGCGGTGGATTTTTAAATATAGGCACTCTTTCGTTAGCTAGCGGCACAACAGTGGCTATTGATGCGGCTAATATTGGTAACTTTAGCACTGCGATAATGGGGAGTGCGGGTACTGAAACACTGAAACTGATGGACGGTGGGGCGTTTGATTTCACAAGTACTTCAGTGTCTGCGGTTGAAACAATCGCAATAGGGACTGACAATAATACGACGATAATTTTAACTGATAATTTTAATGCAAATGGCCAAACTGTATCAGTAGCAAATGCGAGTGGCGGCGCAATTACAGCGGATCTAACAATAAATGCTTCAGCTTTTAGCAGTGACGTATTAACGATTTCGGCCAGTAATTTTAATGGCGATGATACTATTACTGGTGGTAGCGGCGCAGATACCATTCGCCCTGGCGGTGGTACTGATTCGATGACAGGCAATGCCGGTAACGATAACTTTGTTGGTAGTGTGGCACAATTATCAGGGGATACAATCACTGATCTAGCCGTAGGTGATACCTTAACTATTATTGGTGTGACAGGGCTTTCAAGTGCCAATGTACGATTTAATGGCACCAGCACATTAGAAGTTGATACAGATGCCACTGATTTTAACATTTCAGAGCTTACGCTGGCGCTAAGTAATTCACCTGCGGCAAATTTAGCTTTAAGCGTGGCTGAGAGTGGGAGCGATACTGTAATCACTTTTGTTGAGCCAAATAGCGCTCCCGCATTTAGTAATTTGAATGGCGGTGCGACCTTTACTGAAAATGGTCCGGCGATTGTTATCGACTCTGATGTGACGATTGCTGATACTGAGCTTGATGCTCTTAATGGCGCGATAGGTAATTATAATAATGCCAGCTTAACCATTAGTCGAAACGGTGGAGCAAGTACGCAAGATGTTTTTGCGAACAATAGCTTATTGGGGGTGCTAATTGAAGGGAATACATTTACTTATAATTCGACCACAGTCGGAACGGTAACCACTAACTCATCGGGTACGTTAGTACTGACCTTTAATGCGAATGCGACCTCTGCCATTGTCGACTCAGTGCTGCAAAGTATTACCTACCAAAACAGTTCAGAGTCACCATCATCATCAGTGACTTTAGATTATGTTTTTAATGATGGGATAGCAAACAGTACGGGCACAAATCAAGCTGTAGTGAACATTACAGGGCTAAATGATAGCCCAACTGATATTTCTCTATCATCGGCAAGTATCAATCAATCATCAACTGGAGTGGGGGCTAATCTAGGATCGCTTTCTACCTCAGATGTAGATACTAGCGACAGCCATAGTTATACGTTTGTAAGCTCAGGTGCAAGTGTAAGCGGCACATGTAGTGCTGATACAAACAATAGCAGTTTTCAAATCAGTGGCAGCTTAATTCAAACGCAAGCGGCACTAAATGCAGGAAGTTACATTATCTGCGTACAAAGTAATGATGCAACGACCACTTTTCAAAAAGCGTTTACTATCACTGTTACTGATGATGTTGCGCCTAATGCACCTTCAACTCCTGATTTAGACGCGGCTTCAGATTCCGGAATATCAAATACAGACAATATTACCAGTGATACCACGCCAACATTTAGTGGTACTGCTGAGAGTGGCTCAACGGTTGCTTTGTATAGTGATCAAGTTGGTGGCGGAGCAACAATAATAGGAACAGGTACAGCGATTGGTGGTAATTGGCAGATCACAACCAGTGCTTTAACTAGCGGTTTAGACCATGCTATTTCAGCAAAAGCAACTGACGCTGCAAGTAATGTGAGTAGTAGTTCAGGTGCGTTGACTATAACAATAGACACTGCTGCGCCGATGGCACCGAGTTCGCCAGACTTGTCAGCAGCAAGTGATAGCGGTGCTTCTAACACAGATAATATTACAAACGATACCACACCGACCTTTACGGGAACCGGTACTACTGGTGACACCATTACGCTTATTTCAAGTATTGATGGCTCAATAGGGAGCGCAGTTGTTATTGGTGGAGTATGGAGTATCACAGCAAGTTCAGCTATGTCCAGTGGCTCGCATGCCATTATGGCGCGTGCGACGGACTCTGCTGGTAATATTACCAATGGTACGAGTACTACAATAACCATTGATACGAATGTGAGTACTCCGAGTATTACCACGCCCATTGAAGTAGATGGGCGGATCAATGCTGTAGAAGATGGGCATGTGCTTATTCAAGGCAGCGGTGCTGATTCTGGCGCTACGGTTAACGTGACTATCAGCGATGGCGCGAATAGCTTATCGCGCAGTGTGATAGCTGATGGCTCTGGTGCATGGACTATCAGTGGTAATGAGTTTGATGTGAGCAGCTTTAACAATGGCACGCTCACCGTTAGCGCCACACAAACTGACACGGCGGGTAATACTTCCAGCGCAGCCAGTACCTCCGTTATTTTAGATAACGCTGCACCAAGTGCTTTGACGATTGCCACCCCGATTGAGAGTGACGGCATAGTCAATGCAGCAGAAGATGACAGTGTGTTGATCACCGGCTCTGGGGCAGAAGCCAATGCCAGCGTGAGCGTCACTATCAGCGATGGCGCGAATAGCTTATCGCGTAGTGTGACGGCTGATGGCTTTGGTGCATGGACTATCAGTGGTAATGAGTTTGATGTGAGCAACTTTAACAATGGCACGCTCACCGTCAGCGCTACTCAAAGTGACGCGGCGGGTAACACGTCAAGTGCAGCCAGTACCTCGGTGGTTTTAGATAACTCAGCGCCAAGTGCAGTGATCATCACTACGCCGATTGAGGGCGATGGCATAGTCAATGCGGCAGAAGATGACAGTGTGTTGATCAGCGGCTCTGGGGCAGAAGCAGGTGCGACTGTTAATGTAAATATTGCAGGGGTCAGCCGTACAATAACGGCAGATGGCAGTGGTAATTGGTCTCTTAGCGGCAGCGAGTTGGATATCAGCGGCTTGACTAATGGCTCATTAACGGTATCAGCAACGCAAACGGACAGTGCTGGTAATACTTCACCGGCTGCAACTACTAGTATTACATTAGACAATATAGTGCCTACAGGGCATGCTGCGAGTGTTGATCAGAGTGTAATAAATGCCAGTAATGAATCTGCAATGAGTGCTTCTTTGTCTGGTTTGGAAGGGACTGGCACAATTAGCTATCAAGTAAGCGACGGCAGTAATTCAATCAGCGGTACGGCAACTATTAGCGCAGCAACGCTGCAAATTACAGGTCTTGATGTGACCTCATTGGCTGAAGGAACGTTAACCTTCTCAGCAATAGTTACAGACACCGCAGGTAATGCTAGCCCTGCTGTTACTGCGACAGTAACCAAGCAATATAATGTTGCGCCAGTTTTAAGTGGAACACCTAGTACAACAACAGCAGAAGATGCAGCTTATAGCTTTACACCAACACTGACCGACAGTGATACTGGCGATACTCATACCTTTAGCATTATCAACAAACCAAGCTGGGCGAGTTTTAATACCAGCACAGGTGAGTTATCGGGCACACCGGATAACAGTGATGTGGGCAGCTATGCAAATATTACCATCAGTGTGAGCGATGGCACGGCCAGTGCCAGCTTAGCGCCGTTCACGTTAGAGGTAACCAACACTAACGATGCGCCTGTTGGACAGAACTTTAGCTTTAACCTTGATGAAGGCGCAACACTCACGGTGGCGCTGGCCAATGGCTTATTGAGTAATGCCAGCGATGATGACACTGGTGATACCCTGACAGCGGTCGGGGTGAGCCAACCGCAATTTGGTAGCTTAACGCTGAGCGGTGACGGCAGCTTTAGTTATCAACATGATGGCAGTGAAAACCATAGCGACAGCTTTACCTTCCAAGTACGTGACAGCGATGGGGCATTATCGGCGGTGCAGACAGTGACACTAACGATAGCAGCGGTTGCCGATGCGCCAATAGCCATGGACGACAGTGCAACAACGGATGAAGATACTGCCGTTAACTTTAGCTTGGTAGCGAATGACCTTGATGCTGAAGATGATTTGGTGGCGGCCTCAGCGGCGATTGTATTACCCGCAAGCAAAGGCTCAGTGAGTATTACTAATGGCATTGCCACGTATACACCGAACGCCAATGAAACCGGGGTTGATACCTTTACCTACACGGTTAAAGATGCGGCGCTGAATACCTCAGCCGCGGCCACAGTGACAGTGACCATTACCCCAGTGAATGATATTCCTGAGGTACAGGCGCTCAATATCAATGTGGATGAAGATACGCCTTCAACAGCAACGGCGCTGCGCAGTTTAGCAACGGATGTGGAAGACACCACACCCACAGGGGATATCTCCCTTGTCAGCGGGCCAACGTCAGGGCAAGTGGTGTTAGACCAAGCCGCGGGCACCTTTGTGTATACCCCAGATGCGAATGTGACAGGGCAAGACAGTTTTACCTATACGATTACCGATAGCGAAGGTGGGGTGTCATTACCAGGCGCTGTTACGGTAAATATCGGTGCAGTGAATGACCGTCCTGTAGTCGTGAATGATGCAGTGACAACCGATGAAGACACGGCGACAACGATAGCTATTTTAGCCAACGACTCAGACGTGGAAGACAGCGGCTTTAATGCGGCGAACGTTAGCTTAGAGAGCAAAGGCTCAGGCGCCGGCATGTACGACTTTGCGGACGTGAGTGTTAACCTTGATGGCAGTTTAGCGATAACACCTAAACAAGATGTCAACGGCGAGTTTAGCTTTACCTACACACTCACTGATAGTGAAGGCTTAAGCTCAACGCCAGCGACCGTGACACTGACCATTAATGCGGTGAATGACGCCCCCGTTGCCATGGACAACACCGCGCAACTACAAGAAGAAGGCTCATTTGAGGTCAACGTGCTGGGTAACGACAGCGATGTGGATACTGGCGACAGCTTAGATGTCAGCAGTGTCAGCATCGTCACAGATGCTGACAATGGTCAAACCCAAATCACCGCAACGGGCGCGATTATTTACACCGCCAATGCTGATTACTTCGGCAGCGACAGCTTCACTTATACTGTTAAAGACAGTAACGGCGCAACCTCCAACGTGGCTACTGTGACCATGACGGTTAACCCAGTGAATGACGCGCCAGTCGGCCAAGCACAAATCTTGGCACTCGATGAAGACGCCAGTTTATTGATCACTTTACTTGCCACCGACATTGAAAACGACAGCTTAACTTATCGCATTGACAATGATGTAGCACAAGGAACTTTAGTACAGCAAAGCAACGACAGCTGGTTATATACACCAAACGCTAATTATAACGGCAGTGACAGCTTTAGCTTTATTGCTAATGATGGCGAGTTAGACTCAGCCCCAATGAGCGTAAACTTGACCGTCAATGCCATCAATGATGCACCGGTTGCCAGCAATGATACCGTGTCCGTT